>JBBQUN010000024.1:0-27924 GCA_038212405.1 Acidimicrobiales bacterium
TCGCCTCGCGGAAGAAACCGCATCGAGGCCCAAGCCGATGGTGGAGATCGGTGATCGGCCGATCATGTGGCACATCATGAAGCATTACGCTCACTACGGGCACCAGGACTTCGTGCTTGCACTCGGCTACATGGGCCACTCGATCAAGCGGTACTTCTCGGAGTACTCCCATCTGGAGTCCGATCTCACCGTCGATCTGGGTCGTGGTGAGGTGACGCGTCACGAGACGTCGCTCGAGGAAGCGTGGCGGATCGCCATGATCGACACCGGTCTCGACACCCAAACCGGTGGACGCCTCAAACGGCTTGTCTCACATATCGACGGCACCTTCATGGTCACCTACGGCGACGGGGTGAGCAATGTGGATCTGGATGCCTTGCTTGCCTTCCATCGACGAAGTGGCCGTTTGGCAACGCTCACTGCTGTTCGGCCTCCTGCGCGGTTTGGCCAGATCGAATTCGATGGCGACGTTGTGACCGCATTCAACGAGAAGCCTCAGATGGGTGAAGGGTGGATCAACGGTGGCTTCTTCGTCTTGGAGCCCGAGGTCCTCGATTACATCGATGGCGATGACATCGACTTCTCCCGTGAGCCGCTCCAGCGCCTCGCTGCGGAGGGTCAACTGTCGGCCTACCGGCATGGGGACTTCTGGCAGTGCATGGACACGCTCCGCGACAAGCTCTTCCTCGAATCGCTTTGGGATGCCGGCAACGCGCCGTGGATTCGATGTGACCCAACCAAACACGCGAATCGCACCCTCGAGTTCGTCACGGAGCAGTGCGCATGAGCGCCACCGCCAACCCCATCGCTCCACCCGCGACCTCGAGTGGGTCCGACCGATCGACGGCGTCGAGTTCGCTGTCAGCGTTCACCTGCCGCTTCTGCAGCAGATCTCTGCATCACAAGGTCGTCGACCTCGGGTCGGCGCCGCTCTCCCAAAGCTTCCTGTCGCCAGAACAGCTCGACTCGATGGAGCCGTTCTATCCGCTGAACGTGTGGGTCTGTGACGGCTGCTATCTCGTGCAACTCAACGAGTATGTGAGCGCCAACGAGATCTTCGAGGAATACGCCTACTTCTCGTCGTTTTCCGGCGCATGGCTGCGTCATGCTGCCGACTACGTCGCCATGATCACCGATCGTCTCCAGCTCGACTCGTCATCATCGGTGGTCGAGCTGGCGAGCAATGACGGCTACCTCCTCAAGAACTTCGTCGAGACCGGCATCCCCTGCCTCGGCATCGAACCGGCTGCGAACGTGGCCATTGCAGCGGTTGAGCTCGGCGTCCCGACCGATGTGTCGTTCTTCGGCTCGGCCAAGGCAGTCGAACTGCGTGATGGCGGACTGCGTGCCGATCTGGTTCTCGGCAACAACGTGCTGGCACAAATTCCCGATCTCAACGACTTCGTCTCGGGGATCACCACGATCCTGGCCCCGCAGGGCACCGTCACGATCGAATTCCCCCACGTGCTTCAGCTCCTCGAGCAGAACCAGTTCGACACGATCTATCACGAACACTTCTGCTACTTCTCGCTCAAATCGGCGGAATCAATCTTTGCCGCTCATGGTCTCACGATCTTCGACGTCGAGGAGCTGTGGACCCATGGGGGATCGCTGCGCATCTACGCCCGCCACACCAACGGCGACGACCGCCCAGTGACCGCTGCGATTCGTCAACTGCGTGCGAAGGAGCAAGCTGCAGGGCTCGATGACCTCACGACCTACACCAGGTTCGAGGAACAGGTCCGCGAAACCAAGCGCCAGCTCCTCGAGATACTCATCGACGCCAAACGCGACGGAAAGCGAATTGCTGCCTACGGTGCTCCTGCGAAGGGCAACACGCTCCTCAACTACTGCGGTATCCGTGAGGACTTCATCGACTTCGCTGTGGACCGCAACCCCTACAAGATCGGCCGGTTCCTTCCGGGAACCAGGATCCCCGTCCACCACCCGCAGCGACTCGATGACGAGCAACCCGACCTCGTGCTGATCCTGCCGTGGAACCTGACCGACGAAATCGTCGACCAGCTGTCTCACATTCGGGCCTGGGGCGGGCAGTTCATCGTCCCCATCCCCGCAGCACAGGTGATCTGACCGTCATGGAGAACGAAACGAGGACCGGGTGATCATCGTCGACACAGCATTGCGGCAGCGAGAAGCGACGGGATCGCCGATCGGCGTTGCGCTCAGTGGCGCCGGCTTTGCGGCTCAGGGTCTCGTCATGCAACTACTCGGGCCCGCGAGCGTTGGCATACGGCTTCGCATCATCGCCAACCGCACGATCGAAACCATCCACACGCTGCTGGACAACCTCGATGTCGACGACTTCGTCGAGGTCCGGACCATCGACGAACTCGAGGCGGCAATCGCCTCCGAGACGCTGGCGATCACCGACGACGTCGGTCTCGCTGCACTCGCACCAGATGTCGAAGTCTTCGTCGAGGCAACCGGGACGGTCGAATACGGTGCGTCGGCAGTGCTGCTGGCGATTGCTTCGTCGAAACACATTGTGCTCCTCAACGCTGAACTCGACGCCACCCTCGGCCCGATCCTCAAGGTGCTGGCGGACCGCGCCGGGGTTGTCCTGACCGACATCGACGGCGACCAGCCAGGGGTCCTGATGAACCTCAAACGGCAGGTCGAGAGCTGGGGATTCCGCCCACTCCTCCTCGCTAACATCAAGTCGCTGCTCGACCACCAGCGCAACCCCGACACACAGATGGAGTTCGCCCGAGCGGTCTGGCAACGACCCCAGACGGTTGCCAGCTTTGCCGATGGATCGAAGATCGCGTTCGAAATGGCGACGCTGGCGAACGGAACGGGCATGGGTGTCCTGCAGCGCGGGATGCTTGGCCCAGAGGTGCGAGCCGACGTGGGGGAGGCCCACCGGGCGTTCGACGCCGAGCAGCTCATCGCAGGCGAGGGCTATGTCGACTACGTGCTCGGGGCGGAACCGAGTTTCGGCGTCTTCATCATCGGCCACTCCGATGAACTCTGGCGGCAGCGGTACATGGAGGTCTACAAGATGGGCCCCGGGCCTCTCTACACGTTCTACGCGCCCTATCACCTCGGTCCGCTCGAAACGCCCCTGACGATCGCCCGAGTTGCGCTGTTCGGTGACGCGACCCTGACGCCGATCGGTGATCCGGTGGTGGGTGTCATCGCCGTTGCCAAGCGTGACCTCGAAGTCGGCGATGTCTTGGACGGAATCGGTGGATTCTGCGCCTACGGCCTTGCCGACAACGTGGCCGACTCGACCGACCTTCTCCCGATGGGCTTGAGTTCGGACTGTCGTGTGCTCCAACGGGTTCCCAAGGGCGAGCCGATCAGCTTCTCCGCTGTCCGCCGGCCCCGCCAATCAGTGGCCTGGGACCTATGGGACGAACAACGACAGATGGTCGAGGATCGCACTATTGGGTCACCCGACCCCTTCAACTACGACACGATGTCGGATATGGTCGATTGATGCGGGCGACGCTCGCAGTCGAATCGAGGGTTGTTGGTGGTTGGTAGATTTGGAGCGGCACTCGCCGCCGTCATGATGTTCGTGTTGCTTGGATCGGTTGCTCCGGCGGGCGCACACACGGGTTTCGAATCATCGGACCCGGCCGACGGCGACGTTGTCGAAGGTCCCCTGTCGGCACTGGTCATCTCCTTCACCGGTGACTCCGAGGAGACCGGTGATGGTTTCCAAGTACTCGACGGCGACGGAAACATCAGGATCCCTGCGAGTGTGTCAACTGACGACACCCGCACATTCATCCTCATGTTCGATCCACCACTCGCGGCCGGGCAGATTGGTGTCCGGTGGTCAGTGAAAGCGCCGGATCTCCATCCGATCGAAGGGTCCTACGCCTTCCAACTCCAGCCATCCGAAGCCCCGGCCGTAGCCGAGCAACCCCCAGTCGACGATGGACTTGAGACTGACGCAGCAGCGACGTCAACGCAGGGCTCCACTGCAAATGACCTCGCATCGGCTTCAGGTGAATCGGCCACCGCCTCGAATGCGGAGCTCGGCCAAGAACCAGCAAGCGAAGCGGCACTGGCGGCACCGCAAGCAGCTGTGGAGCTCGACGAGTTCCTGATCAGCGACGACGCGTCCGAATCGGGAGCTGATCGCCTCATGACCGTCGGGCGTTCACTCAGCATCGGCGGCACCATTGTCGGCGTCGGAGCGCTCGTGTTCGCCGTAGCTGTTCTGCGGGGCGCGAGGCGAGACATCTGGTATGTGCTGCGCTGGGTTCGGCGCAGCGGATGGGTCGTCGCCATCGGTGGACTGCTGGCGTTCGGGGGCCGAGTTCTCGTCAACAGCGGCGATGGCTGGGCATCGCTCCTCTCATGGTCCGAGGTCTGGCCGGTTCTCACGAGCGTCGCTGGTGCAGCGCTCGCACTTCGCCTCGTTGGCGGCACGTTGCTCGCAACAGGAGTGCGCTCGTTCTTTGTCGAAGCGCATCGTGCAAGTGATCCGGTCGTGGCACTCAAGGAGTTCGCCGGCGTCGGCGCCACCAGTGGGTCGATGCCACTAGCAGGATGCGGAAAAGCGGGGTCTGCTGTCCCGGGGATGCTCGACTGGTGTGATCCGGGGTTTCTGCGGGCTGCTCCGGGGGCAGGAGTTGGTCTTGGTGGCCGGCTCGGAGCCGATGAACGTGGGACCGGCGCCTGCTATGCCATGGCGGCGGCGTCGAGACTGCAGATTCTGATCAGGTTGTAGACCGCTGCCTCCATTTTGAACCAGGCCCTGTTCCGTTCCTGGCCGATGTAGCGGAGCTTGCGACCGGCCCCGACGGTCTTGATCCAACCGAAGGGCTCCTCGACACGTTTCCGGATCCGCTGCGACACCGCGTGTCCGGCATGGCGGGTCGTACGCCCATCGATCGCCGAGCGACGGTTCGTCGTGTTCTGCGCGACATGCGGCGTGAACCCCAACTGACGGACACTGGCGACGAAGTCTTGGGTGTCGTAGCCCTTGTCCGCAGCAACCGTCCGCCGACGTTTCGTCTTCGGGAGCCGTGCGAGCATGCCGGTGGCGCAGTCCCGCTCGGCGTAGCCGGTGGCTGGTGTCAGCTCCGCGTCGATGATCAACGCGGAGCGGTTCTCGATCAACAGGTGTCCCATGTAGGACAACTCGGCGGCAGCGTTGCTCGACTTGCGGAACAGCATCGCTTCAGGATCAGTGGTGGAGGTGTGGGTCTTGTTCGACCGCTTCTGGCCTTTGAAATCGACCTCGGCGTTACGGCCCTTGAACCCCTTCCCATCGTCACCGGCGTCGTCGCCGGGCTCGTTGGGTTTGAAGCTCTTGTTCGACGCCCACGCCTGCAACAGGGTGCCGTCGACACTGAAATGCTCCGACGAGGTGTAGCGGCGCAGCTTCGCCTGGGCCACGACCGCAGCGAAGAAGACATCAGCGATCTCATGCTCCAACAGCCGCTGCCGGTTTTTGGTGAACGTGGTGGCGTCGAAGGCACGGTCATCGATCGCGAGGTCCAAGAACCATTTGAACAACATGTCGTAGTTCAGTCGTTCGCAGAACGCCCGCTCCGAACGGATCGAGTACATCGCCATCAACACCGTGGCCTTCAGCACCGTCTCCGGCGGCACCGACCGTCGGCCCCCAGAGGCGTACATGGCGTCGAACTCGTCGTCGAGGCCAGCCAACACCACATCGACCACCGCCCGGATCTTCCGGATCGGGTGATCCGCCGGGATCAGATCCTCGGTCGACAACGACGACAACATCGACAACTGGCGTTCAGGGGTTCCACGCATACCCCTCATTCTTTTCGATCCCGCCCCAGAACGCGAGCACCAATCAGAAGAAAATCAGCACCCTGCTAGTGGAGAACGGAGCGAGCGGCCCTCCAGCTGCTGGCAGCAATTCGGACTTCGTCCGAGATGGCGATGAAGCGTGGGAGGTATCGAAGGAATCGGCGGGAGCGTTCGTCGGGGCCGTGTTGGTCAGCTTGTCGTTTCTCTTCGACGGCCACACCGTCTCGCGGGGCAACCGTCTCCTTACTGGGATCACCGACATGGTCCACCTCCTTGCCGGATCGATTTGGGCTGGCGGTGCCATCATGTTGATGGTCGTCCTTTGGCGACGTCATCGTGGCGGTCACCCTCACCGAGCGCTTCAGCTGGGTCTGCGGTTCTCCGTCATCGCGTCGGTGTCGCTTGTGGCCGTCGGTGTCAGCGGTGTTGCTCTCGCTGTCATCGTGTTGGATTCGGTCAGCGAGCTGTGGACCACCCCATGGGGGCAGCTGCTCGTAGCCAAGCTCGCCATCGTCGCCGTGGCCGCGGCCTGTGGCGGCTACAACCACAAAGTGGTGATTCCTGCGCTCGACGCCGATCATTCGGATCGAAACGGGGCCCGGCTGCGAGCGATCGTCACGGTCGAGGCCGTTGCGCTGGCAGCAGTGATCGTGGTCACTGCGATACTGGTTGGCGCGGTCTCATGAGGGAGTCCGGTGGGCAGGCATGCTGTGCGGTCCGACGAGGCCATGATCCGATCAGCCCATCGCGACCTGAAGTTGCTCACGACGCGACTGCAATGAGCCGGGTAGATTTTGACCTATGAGAATGGAGAAAAGCTGATGGCACCGAAGCGAGCCATGGGTGCACTCGAAGATCTGGTGATGGAATTCGTTTGGGGTAGCGCCGAGCCGGTCACGCCGGCCGACGTGCACCAGGCGGTCGCACCCGAACTGGCGTACACCACCGTGATGACCATCCTCACCCGACTCTGGCAGAAGGACCTCCTCGATCGAGAACGACAGGGCCGTGCCTACTGCTACTCAGCTGTTCAATCTGAAGCAGCGCACCGCGCCGCCCAGATGCAAGACACCCTCGAGGTCTCCGGCGATCGCATGGCCGTCCTGAGCTCGTTCGTCGAGTCACTCGGATCAGCCGACGCCAAGGCACTGAAGAAGCTCCTGAAATGAGTCTTGTCGCAACACTCGTCATGCTGCTGCCCGCGTTCGTCGGTATCTCCGTCGGTGTCATCGCTGGTCACGCTCCCTTGACGATGCGACCAGCCTTCGCTCTGCGCGCCCTCACGGCTGTTGCTGCCGTTGCTGCCTTCAGTGCATTGAGTGCCATAGGGATGCTTTCGGCCGGTCTGCTCGCTCGCACGGCTTTCATCGAACAGCTCGTGGCCTGGTGCCCAGCAATCCCACTTCATGACCAGATCAGCTACGCCATAGGCCTTCCCGCCGTTGCTGCACTCGGTGCTATCGCGTACCGCGTGTACCGAGTGTTCAGTCTTCGCCGCTGGGCGGTGGCTGGCACGAAGGGACGCCGCCTGTTGGTGCTCGAGACGCCCGAACCAATTGCGTATGCAGCACCTGGGCGCCCGGGCTGTGTGGTGGTCTCAAAAGGCATTCTCCAACTGCTGAGGCCGGAGGAGCGTCGGGTGCTCTTCGCGCATGAGCGGGCCCACCTCGACCAGCACCACGACCGGCACCTCGCCGTCGCCGCGATTGCTGTAGCAGCGGTCCCCCTGCTCGCTCCGTTGGCAACCCAGATCCGTCTCGCAACCGAACGCTGCGCTGACGAGGCTGCTGTCAAGGCGGTCGGCGGCGATCGCGAACTGGTTGCAACCGCTATCGCCCGAGCGGCAGTTGCGCTGTCGGAATACTCCGACAGCGACGATGAGGTCGACCAGTTGGCCTCGACTGCTCACTTCAAGGGGGGAGCCTCGGTCCAGCGGGTTGCAGCTCTCATCGGAGCGCCTGCCTCGCCTGCGTCTCTCCTCTTCGGAGCTGCGGTTGCGGTGGCCATTCTCGGCATCGTCAGTACCGCTGCCTCGGTTCAGGTTCTTCATCTCGCAGAGTTCGTCGGCCACATCTGCAACTTCTGATCGCTGAACTCGAGCGCTGACCGTTCAGTCGTCGGCGGGCGGTGCCGCGTAGAGGGTGGTGAAGGGACCGTCGGTATCGGGTGCAAAGACCACGACGCCGCCCTCGAGCGCAACCCACACGACGTTGTTCTCGCCAACAAGCAATGCTTCGGGCTTGCCGCTGACCACGGCACGATCTGTCCAGGGGCCGACGGATGACGATGCAGTCAGCAGGGTGCCATCCGGGCTGATGCCCACGATGCCCGCTCCGGTCCACTGGAGGAGCGCAACGAGCGGAGCATCTTCCACAAGACTCCAGGTCTCTCCGCCATCGATGCTCTCCTGCAACTCATCAGCGTAGGTGGTGCCAACGAGGTGAAGGGGCGCCGTCGGGTTCACTACCAGGTCTCGTAGCTCGAGTTCCGCGAGGGTGTCCCAATCGATCCCGTTCGGGCTCGACATGATCGAACCCGAGGACTCCGCTGCGATGTAGCCGCCTTCGGTCAGTGGGACGATCGCGTGGAAGTCCGCCTCGCCAACCAAGTTCGATTGCTGCCAATCGACGCCGCCGTCGACGCTGCGGGCCAAGCCCATGTGTGGCGGTCTGCCATCGCGTTGCCAGTCAGGGTCTCTGAGGTCCGGATGACCGCTGGCGACCAAACTCCCATCTGTTGCAACGGCAAGAGCCATGAGGTCATGGCGACCATCGCCAACAAGCACGGCGGTGTCACTCTCTTCGATGTTGAACAACCCGCTGTGCGTCGCGATGAGTAACCCATCCTCACCTTCGACGAATTCATGAATGTGGCCGACGTCGTTGCTCGTTGCGATGTAGTCGGTCTCGGACGAACATCCAGCAACGGCCAACAGGAGGGCCAAGGTGAACAGGGTCCGGCCGGCGGCGGTTAGAGAGAAGCCTATATACTACAGAGCGTAGTCTCTGTGCGCTTCCTCGACACCACCGCCGGGTTCAAGTCATGGACTCAGCTGTTGAGTTCGAGGGCTTCCATCTCGGCGATCTCGGCCTCCTGGGCTGCGATCACACCCTCGGCGAGAGCGCGGACCTCGGGATCCGAACCCTCGTCGATCAGTGACTTTGCCATCGTGATGGCTCCGTCGTGATGTTGGATCATCAATGAGACGAACAGGGCATCGAAGTCGGGGCCACTCGCGTCGCTCAGGGCGGACATGTCGTCGTCGGACATCATGCCGTTCATCGCCATGCCGTCCATCTCGTCGTCCATTTCGGGCATGTTCCATGATGCGAGCCACCCTTGCATCTGTTCGATCTCGGGATCTTGCCCCTGTTGGATGCGGCCGGCGAGGTCGAGGATCTGCGGGTTCTCGCTCCGGTCGAGCGCCAGTGTGGCCATTTCGACTGCTTGGGAGTGGTGAGGAATCATTTCTTGAGCGAATGCGACATCAGCATCATTGAAGGAAGCGTCAGTTGCGGCCTGCGCTGCTGCGGTCGTGGTTGGCGTGTCCGCTGCGCTGTCACTGGAGCCGCAGGCGGCGAGGGTGAGAGCGGCTGCGGCAATCGCAGCTGAAACGGGAATGGACTTGTGCACGAGGTCCTCCAAGGGCGACCAAGAGTTGGTGAAGATCGTGACACTACGACGTTCTGTCGTAGAAAATGGTTCAGGGTGACCGATTTCTCAGACTTCTTCTCATTGCCGTTTACGACGCGCTGTCGTAGATTTCGGCGGTGTCTGAAATGCCGGTGAATTCGCGGAACGAAGGGCGGCGACGGTTCGAAGCGCCGTCGTCAGCGGTGCGGGCAGTCAGGTCCCATCCGCAACTGACTGCAGGTTGCGCATCGTTGGCCGTCGCGGTCGTTCTGTGGCTACTGACTGATCTGTCGAGCGAGCTGTGGCGAGACAAATCGTATGGGCGAAAGGCCGATTCGCTGGTATGGCGATCGAGTGTCGCGAGCGGGACAACTGCGCTGCTGCTCCTCGCCCTCACCATGGTGATGGGGCCATTCCGGCGGTTGACCGGACGCCGGCCGCAGCTTCACCTTCGTTGGCGGCGGGCGACCGGTGTTTGGGCCTCGCTGTGGGTCGGTGTTCACGTGGGTTTCGCCATCACGGTGCACAACCCGGGGTGGAAACTCTGGCAACAGTTCAGCTACGTCCGCTCCTCGGGCTTGTTGCTGGTCATGTCGTTGGCGTCGTGGGCTGGTCTAGTGGCTGTACTCCTGCTGGTCCCTGTCGCTGCGACCTCGAACGCCAAATCGATGCGACGGCTGGGCGCTCGCCGTTGGAAGCTCACTCAGCGGCTGAGCTATGGGGCTGGCCTACTTGCTCTCGTGCACGTCGTCGGATTCCAGTTTCAGGAACAACGAGCGCTCGTGCATGTCGTCATCACGACCTCGGTACTCGGCGCGGTCGTCATCACTCGTCTGGTTGACATTGCCAATGCGGCGCTGGCGCGAACCGGGCTAGTCGCCGTCGTCAGTCGCAACAACTGACGACAGCAGGCTTCCATGGGTGGCTAGCCGTTTGTAAGGTTCTCGAGCCGTTCGCGGTATTCCTCGGTCGACACCTCACCGCGTGCGTAGCGTTCGGCGAGGACCTGCTGTGCTCGATCCACGGGTGTCGTTGGAGTCGGTGGTGGGGGAGCGGTCGGGCTCGTCGACCGGGCGAGCCAGACGATCAGGGCGATCGTTCCGATCATCATCAAGGTGCCCCAGACCCACATCCAGCCGGCACCCCATTCGCCCATGTGTTCGAATCCTCGGCTGTCGCCGAGGAGCATCACAGTGGTGTTCATCTTGTGTGTTCCTTTCTGATGTCTTGCGGTTGTTTGCTGAGTCGCCCGTTCGAGTCGATCAGGTATCGATGGATCACCACTGCGGTTGGCTGGCGTCGGCTGTTGCGTGTTGGGCCGAGTCGAACTCGGTTTGCGTCGAGGTCGTCTCCGACCTGCTGACCAAGTACACGATTGCCGCGAGCATTGCACCGCACAGCAACGCGCCAGCTGCAAAGCCAGCGCCGATGCCGAGACCGACTCCCGGGCCGAAGCTCATTGTTGCCACAGCAACAGCGATGACTCCGATCATCCAAACATGCTTGCGATGGGTCTCGAGATAGTTCATGGCGCTTCCCTTTGATTTGTGGTTGCTTCACCAATCACCCTATATACCCCTAGGGGGTATGGGTAGGGACCTTCGTCACCTGGCGACGTTTCCGCCTCGAGAACCGTTCGGGGGTGCGACCAAGCGAGAGTCGAGCAGCCCGGCCTAGGTGGCAGCTGGAGTGACCGTCATGACGGTCATCATTCCGGCCTCGGCGTGTTCTTGGATGTGGCAGTGCAGTACCCAGTCGCCGACGTCGAGCGGGACCATGCCGATTTCGACCTCGTCGAGCATGTTCAAGAGCACGGTGTCCCGGAAGTACGGCTCGTCGACGGGCTCGCCGTTTCGTGTCAGGACTTTGAAGAACTGTCCGTGGAGGTGGATCGGGTGCATCGGATGGGTTTGGTTGGTGAGTTTGATCTTGGTGAACTCGCCTTCGGTGACGTCGATGGGGGTGTGTTCACCGAAGATCTCGCCGTTGATGGTCCAGATCCATTCGCCGTCTCGATTGCTGGTCTCGAAGGTGAGCTCGTGGTCGACCTCTGCTTCGGCTGCGGCTGCCCAATCGGGGACGTCGTCATTGGTCGTCGGTGCGAAGGACGAATCTGCAGCAGTCTCGCCCTGCACGACGATCGTGGCCAGCGGCTGGGGTGTGCCGACGAACGTGTCGTTGACGACGTAGGTTCCGGGGGTGGTTGGCAGGGTGATGTCGACATCGGCGCGGTTGCCGGGAGCAAGGACGAGCCCCGCGGCGTCACCCACCTTGCCAACGGTGAGCCCGTCGACGGCGACGAGGTTGGCTTCGAGTTCGCCGAAGTCGAGGGTGTAGGCCCGGCCGTTCGATGCGTTCACGAGGCGGAGGCGAATTCGTTCGCCTGGTTGGGCTTCGAGGGTCTCGCCGAGTGTGGCGTTGACGGTGATCACGTTGCCCCAGCGTCCGTTGTGGGTGCGGTCGGCTGAGGTGTTGAAGTCGGGGTCGAGTTGTGCGTCTTCGGTGAGGAGCCAGTCGTCGATGACCCAGACCACGTCCTGTGCGTAGTTGTCGAGGTCGGAGGTTGCCGGTTCGTCGATGATGATGCTGCCGTAGAGGCCGCGTTCGAGTTGTTCGCTGCCGTTGGTGTGGGAGTGGTACCAGTAGGTTCCGGGGTCGGGTGGGGTGAACTCGTAGATGAAGGTGTCGCCTGGTTCGATGTGTTTTTGGTTGACGCCGGGGACGCCGTCCATGTTGTTGGGGACGCGGATTCCGTGCCAGTGGATGGTGGTCGATGCGGGGAGGTCGTTGCGGACGGTGATGCGGAGGGTGTCGCCGAGGGTGGCCCGGAGAGCGGGGCCAGGAACGGTGCCGTTGTAGGCCCACACGTCGGTTGGTTGGTCGTCGATGATTTCGATGGTTGCTGGTGCGGCGACCAGTTCGATGTCGATGAGCTGTCCGCCGCCGACGGGTTCAGCCGGGTAGGCGCCAGCGAACTCGTCCTCGAGCTCCGACTTGAGTGACGCACCGCTTCCGGTGACTCGAACCACGAAGAAAGCGGCAACGGCCACGATCGAAGCCAGAGCGACGGCGAGCGCAAGCCGCCCCAACGTCTGCGACGAAGATCGCCTGTGGCGGCTCGTGGTCCTGGCCGTTGCCGGGGTCATTGTTCGAAGCCTTGCCGTTCCTGCTCGGAGCGAACGAAGGCGATGACCGCTTCGACCTCGTCGTCGGAGAGGCCGGTGACCGGGGCCATGTCGCCGAACGTCCAGTGATGCTGTTGTGCTCCGTTGGCAATGGCCGAGCGGAACGAGTCGTCACCGTGATGGTTGGGTTCGTAGACGATGGAGAGGTGTGACGGTCCCTTGTCGGTGCCCTTCAGGTCGGCTCCGTGGCACGACGCGCACGAGGCTGCATACACCTCGGCGCCGAGCTCGTTGCCAGCGCCGCCTGCAGCCGTTTCGACCGTTGCAGGGTCAGACCCGCACGCACCGACGATCAGTGTCAGGCCGACAGCGATGCCGGCCGGGGTGAGAAGTCGAAGGAGTCGGTCGGAGGTTTGTCGAGGTGCCATCGTGTAGCTCCCACATGGGCCGGGGACAAGCGCTCGTGGCGCGGACGAACCGACATACTACGACAGAGGATCGTAGATGAAACACCAGGCGCCAACTGATCGATCAGCGTTCCGAGGGTCCGTCGTTACTTGGGGTCGAGACCGTGACGCTCGGCGTTGGCATCAGGCATCGTGTTCGGCATGCTCGCCGTGGTCAGATGCTTGGGCTTCGAACCAGTCGTGGATGGCCTTGACCAGTTCGGGGTCATTGGTGGTGTAGATCAGTGTCGAACCGTCGTCGCCAGTCACGAGTTCGACATCGATCTCGGCATATCGGGCTTTGAGTACAGCGAGGCCCGGCATCGAGGCGCCGTGGATTGCCTCGGGGTCAGAGAAGTCGCCCGCCTGGAACTTGCCGGCTTCCTCGGCGAGGTGCTGAGCGATCATTTCGATATTGGCTGCGTCGTTTGGGTCGTCGGCGACGACCTCTTGCACACCGCCGGTGTCAGTGTCGGTGAAAATGTGTGTGGTGGCGTCGAGATCGAAGGGCATCACTTCTGCCCCTGCTTCTGCGACGGCTTCTTGCCGCTCGGCGAGATCGCTCGACGATCCGCAGGACATGGTCAGGATCATGCTGGAACCAACGAGGAGGATTCGGCTAGCGAAGTTCATTGGCTGCTTCTCTCAGAAGGTGGAGGGATTCGAGTACCTGTACGTGCTTGGCGGGGTCGATGTTGTCGAGGAGGCGCTCGAACCGTTCAGAGCGGGCAGCAAGAACCGTCGTTGCAATGTCGTGTCCTCGTTCGGTGAGGCGGACGAGCCGGATTCGTTTGTCGACCTCGTTCGGGTCGGCTTCCCTGGTTGCCAGCTCTTTGCGTTCGAGCTGATCGACCAGGCGGCTGACCGAACTCGTCGTGAGGCCGAGCCGGTGAGCCAGTTCTGTCTGCTGGAGCGGTCCGATAGTCGCCAGTTCGCAGACGGCGTGGGCGGTCGACACTGACATGGGTTGTCCGCATGGGGTGCTGTCGGATCGTAGGACACCGAAGGCGTGGATGAGCCCAACGAACTCCTGTGCGTAAGTGTTCGAACCTGCTGGCATGGCGGAAGCGTACGGAAAGTAGTTGTAAGTTACAACTACATCGGACGATGTTGAGGGGCGAGATCGACACCAGCGAGGGCGACGGGTGCTGCCGTGGCAGGCGCCGGTCCTCGATAGTTGCTCAGCGGCTGATGTTCAGGATGCGTCGAGCACCGTTTGCGACAACGGCAAAGATGGTGCCACCGGCGAGGAGGTCGGGGATCTGAGAGTCGGTGGCGATCACACCGAGCGCTGCGGCGATGACGAGGGCGTTCACCTTGATGTCGTTGGCGGTGAAGATCCAGCTTGCTTGAAGGTGTGCCTCCCCGGAACGCACGCGCTGGAGGACGATGAGCGTGACGGTGTTGCCGGCGAGTGCGAGGATCGACATCACGATCATCGAGGTTGGATCGGGGAGCTCGCTGTCGGCGAGGGAGCGCCGGACGACTTCGATCAGTCCGATCGTTGCGAGCCCGAGCTGGAGGTATCCGCTGATTCGTGCCAGTTGCTTCTTCCGCGTCGCTGCGGTCCCGACGGCGGCGAGGCTGAGCGCGTACACGCTTGCGTCAGCGCCCATGTCGAGAGCATCGGCGATCAGTCCCATCGACCGACTGATGAGCCCGATGGTGAGCTCGCCAACGAAGAAACCGGCGTTGATCACGAGAGCGACAAGGAGCGCGTTGTGCTCGCGGCGGGTGTCTGTGGTTGGTCCAATCTCGCTGGTGTCGTCAACGTAGCTGACGCCGAGGTTGAGTCGTTCGAGTGCGGCGGCAATGGTGTTGGTGTCGGTGTCGTGCTCGATGATCACATCACGTTGTTCGAGGTTGAACTCGATTCGGCGAAGGTCGTTGACGTCGGAGAGTGCCATTCGGACGAGTTGTTCTTCTGCCGCGCAGTCCATCGCTGCGACGTGGAATCGGGTGATCGTCACGAGGGTGTCACGAACTGGCTGGTTGGTAGTTCGGACACAGGTCGATGTGGTGGCCGGTGACAGCGAGTAGTTGTTCGGCGGAGCGCAGCATGTCGAGGACTTCGTCGTGGGCGATGCGGTAGTAGACCTCGCGGCCGGATCGGCGGTCGGCAACGAGCCCGCAGTCCTTGAGGCATCGCAGATGGCCCGAGATGTTGCCCTGAGAGCCGTCGAGTGACTCCACGACGTCGCTCACTCGTCGCTCACCGCTGGCAAGTAGGACCAAAATGGTCAATCGTGAACGATCGCCAAAGCCACGGAACAGCTTGGCTGCCATGTGGATGACGTCGCTTCGATCGATCACCTCGTTCACGGCCCGCATCATATCGGTGCCGACAGATGTATCTGGCAGAGCCGATGTGTTCGTCGGACGGTGACCCCGGGTGGACAGCGCAGCGCCCCGCTCGTTCTGATGCGGGCAGCCGCGCATCGGGGCTGGTTCAGTGGATGGCAGCAATCGCTGCGGTGAGATCCCCAACGGTATGTGTTGCGGTGTAGGCGCCGGCGACGAGTAACCCTGCAACGAAGACCGTGGTGGCGGCGAGATCCCGAGGTGACGAGTCATCTTCGAACTCACCGTGGGCAGCCTCGGGCTCTTTGGCCGGTATAGCGTTGCAGGAGCCCAGCCGTACTCGGGCTTGGAGTAGCGCCTGCCGATCAACATGCGGAACGTGAGTGGCATCCGCGTCTGCCCACTGCTCGATCGAACGTCGGTGAGCGTGAACTACCGCCGATACTCCCGGGGCCCATCCCCAGACGCGCTCATAGGTCGCAAGGACCAAGAGGTGTCGGTGGTGGCGGAGGCGCAGGTGTGCCCCCTCGTGAGCCAGCACAGCCCGGCGTTCGGGGTCGGGCAGTTGAGTGACTGCTTCGGAGATGACGACGTGACGATCCTTTCCGGGGACAGCGAAAGCCACTGGCTCGAGCGACGGCGCAACCCGCACTTCGCCACATGCACCATCGTCGTAAAGGATCGAAACTGCGGCCCACACCGGCAGCGATGCTCGGCGTCGAGCGGTCACGCTCCTGTTCGCAACACCGATGATCCAGCTCAAACCGAGCCCGCAGATCAGCGCACTCGCCGCCCAAGCCAACGGCCCGCCTGGCGACAGGTGCCTCAGACCCAGACCTGACATCTCTCCCTCGTCGTGCCACCACAGCAGCAAAGGACTGGCCGACAGTAGCGTGCCGAACCCGAGCAGCCCCATGCCACCCACGGCGGAGAGGCAAGCTGTTCGAACCCGCGCCGTTGGGCCCATCGAGCTACGGGCAGCGAGGGCGGGCACCGTCAGCAAGGCGATACTGACGGCAACGACGAACAAACTCATCGACGGCGACCAAGGAGCCGTTTCAACGCAGACGTTTGCTCGGCCGAGAGCTGTTCGACGAAGTGCCCAAGGGCGGCAGAGGGATCTGCGGCTCCGGAAAAGGCTTCGGACATGGCTTGAGCTACTTGTTCCTCGCGGGATCGAGTCGGCCGATACAGGTAGGCCTTGCCGTCCTTCGAGCGAGTCACCAGGCCCTTCTTCCACAACCGGCGAAGGATCGTGAGCACCGTCGAGTAGGAAACTACCGGCTCGATCTCGAGTCGATCGAGGACGTCACCGGGCTTGAGTCCATCGTCGCTATCCCAGAGCACCTCGAGGATCGCGGCTTCGAGGCTGCCCATTGGCCGACGACTCATTGCCTCACCCATCCGTTCACGTTCGGAGTCTACGCCCGAAGTTTGTCCTGGCTCGACGAGCTGACCGCCCAACTGATTGTCGATCGGCTTGGGTTCAACCCGCTCGGCTCCTCGGTCATAAGACAGCAGTAGTCTGCGACAGTGTGTAACGGTTCGGTGCTGATGGACAGGTCGTCATGGGGGAACTACCCATACTGGTGGCGCTGTGCCGATTGGCTCAGGCAAGTCGTCTCGGCACTAATCGGGCTGGTTCTCTTGGCCCTAATTTCGGGCTGTGGATCGTCGTCAGGTGCGCTCAACAGTGCGTCACCCGAAGTGAAGGATTTGGTTGCCCAGATCGTCGCAGCGGACGTTCCGGCCTCGTACCGCTTCACCTACACTGCCGTTGGTCCACTGTTCATGGGGTGCTTATCGGGTGTCGAAGGCATTGACGGTGTGGTCGACGCCGAGCGTCGTGCCCTGGTCGTCAGCTCACGCCAACGGTCGGGCGAGGTCTACTCCCTTGATGGCGAGCTACTCATCGAACGTGAACTCCTTGGCTTGCCTGGCCGAGGCCACCGGTATGTGAGGATTCCCGTCGACGCTACGACCGACGCCGAAACGCTGAACCGGATCGATGGGGCGCTCGGCACTTCCCTGTCGGCAACGATCGCGGGAGGAGCCTGGCCGACCCATCCCAACGACCTCGTCGAGTCGACGCTTTCCATTGCGTCGTCGATCACCGCGATCGCACCCGATGGTCAATCCTTGCCGGGCATTCGCATCGTTCTCGACCCCGCCGGCTATCTCGAGCAACTCGAGGAGGCCACCACGCTCGAGCGAGACGTGCCGCCGATCATCGATGTCTACGTCGCCGCGGAAGGAACGGTCCAGCGACTGGTCGTGCGACGCCCTGATTCTGCCAACCCGACGACGCCTACCGACCACAGTGATGGTTACGCAATCGATTTTCGGTACGACGAGGGGGTCGAGGTCGTTGCGCCGGAAGCGGACGAGATCGTCGACATGGCGGCAACCGAGCTTCCATTGGAGCCGCCGGCGATTCCTTGCGTCGTGGAGCAGTGATCGTCGTCGTCGTGCCGTCAGGGGGCGGTGGGATGGTTGGTGTCGGTTCAGGTCAGGGTCGTGACCGAGCGACTCAGGAGTCGGACCGGTAGTTCAACAGCAGGAGGGCATTGGCTACCACGACGAGCGTGCTGCCCTCGTGTGCGATGACTGCGACACTGATCCCGACTCCGAGAATGGTCATGGGGATCAGGACGGCGACGACGGCGAGACTGAAGAAGAGATTCTGTTTGATTGTTCGGCTGGCCCGCCGGGCCAACCCGACGGCGACGGGTAGATGTTCGAGCCGGTCGGCCATCAGCGCGATGTCGGCGGTCTCGAGCGCCACGTCGCTCCCAGCTGCGCCCATTGCGATCCCGACGCTCGCTGCGGCAAGCGCTGGTGCGTCGTTGACCCCATCGCCGATCATGGCCACCCCGCCGCGGTTGGCGAGGTCTTGGACGGCGTCGACTTTGTCGGCGGGCAACAGGCCGCCTCGAGCGTCGGTGATCCCCACTTCGCCGGCCACCGCTGAGGCGACACGCTGGTTATCACCGGACAACATGACAACGGTGCCGATTCCGAGGCTTCGAAGAACCTCGATCGCACTTTTGGCTTCGCTGCGAGGCGTGTCCATGACACCGAGGACACCAAGGAATCTCTCGCCGTGACGCACGATCATGGTGGTTCGGCCGCGACCTTGGAGTACCTCGCTGGTGTTCTGGACAGCGGCAGGGATTTCGGTGTGTTCGAACAGCGCTGCGTTGCCGATCATGACCGTGGTCCCGTTGACTTCGCCGGTGACACCCTTGCCGGTCACCGCGGTCACTCCGGTTGCCTCGACGCGATCGGTGTCGGCGATTCGCTCCGCCACTCCGGCTGTGATCGCTCGAGCGATCGGATGGTCACTTGATTGTTCGACGGCGAACGTGACCCGAAGTAGGTCCGCTTCGTCGACGCCGACGGCGGGCACGATGTCGGTGAGGACGGGTGTTCCCTCTGTGAGGGTGCCGGTCTTGTCGAAAGCGATCGCCGACACGCTGCCGAGTGCTTCGAGCGGGCCGCCGCCCTTCACGAGAATCCCGGATCGGGCAGCCCGGGCGATCGCGGCGAGGACCGCGCTTGGGGTTGCGATGGCCAGGGCGCATGGGCTGGCCGCGACCAGGACAGCCATAGCACGGGCGAACGAATCGGTGAATGCCTCACCGGCAAGCGGCGGCACGACGAGCAGGAAGGCGACGAGGGCGAGTACTGACGGGACGAAAATCCTGACGATCCGCTTGGTGAGCCGCTGAGTCGGGGAGATCTGGGTTTCCGCCTCGGCGACGAGCTGGACGACACGAGCCAGGGTGGAGTCGGCTGCGACCCGGAGCACCATCACGTCGATCGCATTGGGGCCGTTCAAGGTGCCTGCGAACACTCGGTGTCGCGAGTCGATGGCGTCGATCCCTTGCAGCGCTGCCGATGGGTCCCCGATCGCTGATTTGTCAACAGGAACGCTCTCGCCGGTCACCGCGGACTCGTCGATCGCGGTCTCGCCGGCCACGATGACACCGTCTGCGGGCAGCCGTTCGTTCGGGCGGACAACAACCACATCGCCGACCACGAGGTCACCGACCGGAACCTCGAGGGTGGGGTCTTCCTTGCGGCGCGCCGTTGCGGGTGCCAACTCACCGAGCGCCTCGATCGCGTTGCGGGCCCGGTTCATTGCGTACCCCTCAAGGGCGTGGCCGAGTGAGAACAACACCAGCAGCAGTGCAGCATCGGACCAGTGGCCGATGAACGCGGCCCCGATCGCGGCGATCAGCATCAGCTGGTCGATGTCGAACACCCTTGCACGCACCGACAACCAGGCATCGCGAGCGACAAAGACACCAGTCAGTACGGCCGCCGCGATGTAGAGGCCGGTGACCGGCGAGTCGATGTCGGTGAACCAATCGAGACCCCGTGCCACGAGATAGATGCCGAGCGACACCAACGCTGCACCGGGTTCGATCCGGCTCGAACCATGACCGTGGTCATGCTCATGTCCATCGCCGGGCCCGTGACCCTGGTCGTGGTCACCGGATGGCCGAGGGCGAGGGTTCGCGATGTCGAGACCGAGCATCGAGTTCAACGTGACTCGCAGAGTCGTCTCGTCGGTTGCGTCCTTGTCGTATTCGACTCGAACGAGCCCTTCGATGGTGACCGCACCATCGACCACACCGGAGATCGAGCGCAAACGTTCGGTCATCGCCGCGGCCCGGCTGGTGTTGCCGACGCCGTCGGTCTTGACGATGAAATGACCGTACCGGTCCTCGATCGAGGCGCCGGTGGCCCTGACCCGGTCGGTGAGTCGCTTGATCGACACTGCGCCCGACGCCAGATGCAGACACACCTGGGCATGTGGACCGTGATCGGGGATGGCGGCGTCATCGCTGCGGATCACATGAACAGATTCAATCCCGTCCATACCCCCGAGTGCGACGATGAGGTCGGCGACGCAGCGATCATCGGCGCCATGGGCCCCGGGGAGTACGACATCGAGATCGAGTTGCAAGGTGTTGCTCACTGCGTGTTGTCTCTTTCTGCTGCGCTCGGCGAGGCATGAATCCGCCGACCGGAGATGGTTCGGGTTGGGTCGAGTTGGTGATGGTCGAATGCGATCGCAATGCCCTGTTCAGCGAGGTCGGCAATGGTCGCTGGATCGAGGTCGAGATGCCGATACAAACCATGGTGGCCGGGGGTGATGCCGTCACTGGCGAGCAGACGTGCTGCGAGTCTGGTCATGACGGCGGTGCCGTAGGCCTGGCCGGTTCCTGTGGCCCAGACCCGGCGACGGGCTGTTTCGGCGGTGATCAACCATGGACCCGTGCCAGTAGGTTCCGGAATCAGCGACGTGACCCGCTCGAGAACCCTGCCCGCACCCCGGACGCATGTGAAGACCGCCAGGGCGGCAGTGGTGATCTCGTTGGTGAACCCGTAGCGGGTGGTCACCGGTACCCCAAGGTCGGCTCCGAGGGTGTACTGGTCGGGGAAGTCGACCCGGCCAAGCAGACAACGCCCGAACCCGGCGGGCAAGCGCGGACGCGTCAGCCCGCTGTAGTTCCGCACGCGTTCCCCGGTCGTGGGATCGGCGAAGTCGGTGCCCACCTTTCCGATGGTGAAGGCAGCTGATCCGGGGCCGTACTCGTCGCGGGTGTCGAGCACCCCCTGCACGAGAATCGGCTCGGGATGCTCGGATCGATGAACGGTGTGGGCGAGAACGCTGGATAGCCCCGGCGCCAGCCCGACGCTCGACAACAGGCGACAGCCGCTGCTCGCAAACGCCTGGTCGAGTCCTTCGAGTGATGCGATGTGGTCACTCGATGCCGTCGTGTCGATGAGGTCTGCGCCGGCTGCGGCAGCAGCTTGCGCCACCTCGAGTCGTCCGCTCCCGGTGCAGTCGATCACGAGCCCGACATCATCAGGGAGACTCCAGCGGGGAATCCTCGGTGTCCACAACGACGGGTTCTGCGCCCTCGATGCTTCGAGCCGCCGCCGCAGCCGTAGTGAGTCGGCGGCTCGACACCAACACTCGGCGCCCATCCCGTGCGAGCAGCCGGGCAACGTGGCCCCCGACAACGCCGGCTCCGCCGATCACGACGGTTGCGTGCTCAGCCACGCCCGAACCCCGGGACCAATCGTCCGACCTGGGATGCGTACCTGGCGTAGGCGTCGCCATGCAGTTCGCGTAGGTGCGGCTCTTCAACGGAGCGGACCTGCAACTCGATGGCCACGACCAACACAACAACCCCGATCGCCGAGACGATGTTGGGCACCATCAACGCCAAACCCAGACCGGTGAGGATCACGCAGCTGAAAATCGGGTTGCGGACCACCCTGAACGCACCTTGTGTCACCAACTCCGTCGCCTCAGCCCGATCGACCCCGATCCGCCACTCGTCGCCCATCGAAAGCTGCGACGCGAACGTCAGCACGATCCCGACCACAGCGATCCCAACCCCGAAACCTCGAACCCAAACCGATTCGAACCACGGGTCCATGCCAGCCAACTCGGCCGCTGGAGCAGCAGCCGCTGCGACCAGCGCAACCACCAGCAACCATCCGGCGAACCATTCGGTCGATCCGAGCGCCGAGCGCAATGACCCTGGGCGGATTCCGCTGTCACCCGTGCGCCGCTTCTGGACCAGGGTTCTGGCAACGAACACCACCGTGAACATCACGGCGAACAACATCAACGCGAACACCGCCATCACGACCGTCCCATGTGGTCATGGTCCTCGACGCTCAGCTCGACCGTGGTCAAATCGGTCAACGCGTGCGCCAGCCCTTCCGATGCCAGCTCGTAGCGAACACGCCTTCCCTCTCGCTCGCTGCGTACCAGACCACATCCGCGAAGACAGGCCAAATGGTTCGACAGGTTCGGCTGGCTCGTGTCGATCCGCTCCAGCAAATCGTTGGGGTACGACGGCCCTTCGACAAGGAGTAG
Organism: Acidimicrobiales bacterium; assembly: GCA_038212405.1. Lineage (GTDB taxonomy): Bacteria > Actinomycetota > Acidimicrobiia > Acidimicrobiales > SZUA-35 > JBBQUN01. Next base: position 22,176 of record JBBQUN010000024.1, read on the forward strand.
CAGAACTTGTCGTCGTATCGGATCAGCCAACGCCGTCCCAAACCGTTCGAGCGTCGCAAGCGCCTGTTCAGACATCATTCGTTAATGATATCCATATTGGCTGATGTAATGCAAGAGTTGCCAGGCCTGACGCGACATTTGATGTGCGACTCACTGTCGTAGCATGCAAGGATGAAGAAATCGGCGACAATTCCAGCCCTGGCACTGGTAGTTGCGGTCGCCGCCGGCTGCAGCGGTTCCTCGCAACCACAGGCCAGCATCGCCGGCAGTGACGAAGTCGTGCAGCCCTCAAGCCAAGCGACCGACCTGACCGGCATCACCTTCGAGGTGTTTCGCGATCCCGGTTGAGGCTGCTGCACCGGGTGGGTCGTGTACCTACAAGAAAACGGAGCGGCCGCAACAGTGGTCGACGATCCAGAACGCCTCCAGACCGCCGTCGACCTCGGCGTGCCCCGCGATGCCATGTCGTGCCACACCGCGATCGTCAGCGGATATGCGATCGAAGGACACGTGCCGGCCGAAGCGATCCTCACGCTGCTGGCCGAACGCCCAGACGCAGCCGGGCTCGCACTCCCAGGAATGCCCGCCGACTCACCCGGCATGGGCGGCGACCAACAATCATGGCAAACCCAACCCGTCATGCTCATCGGAACCGACGGCACGCTGACGCCGTTCGTGTACTGACCCCATTCTGAGCCGACTGGCCCGAAACGCTTTCGATTGCAGCGCGCAGCGGCGTCGTGGGTCTGCAGCAGATGCTTTTCGACTGTCTCACTCGACGGGTTCGAGAGAGGGATCGGTGACGTCGCCGGTCAGCGGTTCAGCGACGTCCGGTGTTGACGAATCCCGCTCCGCAGCCGCCCAAGTCACGAACATCCAGAGAATGAAGCCCCACAGAATAGTGCCGCCACCGAGCTTCATGATGATGCCTGCAAGCTGAAGATCCTCGACCGCCGAGATGCCCCACAATCGCGGTGCGTCGGCATAGGAGTCGTAGAGGGCCCTATCGGTCCAGGTTAAGAAACCCGCCGGGACCGTGGGAATCACGGTGGCCCCAATGAGGTAGACCACCTTGAGCGGAGGACGAAGCGGACGGACCATGGGTTCTGATCCCAGCAACGGCATCCAGAACAGACATCCGCTCAGCACCCAGAGCGCGTGAAGCGTGAAATGGACGACCGAGTTCGAGGTGTACAACGCCACAACGCTCGGAAGGTGCGTCACGACCAGAACCACCTGAAATAGACCGAGAGCGGCAGGGCCCCGACCAAGGCGTCGGAGAATCCCCCGGATCGGCTGCGTCAGCTCGACCTGGAGCCAGGTCGGAGTTCCTGCAACCAGCAGCGGTGCCGAGATCAGCGTGATCATCAGGAACTGGACCATGTGAGCGCTGAAGAGATAGTCGTCGCCGAGCCGGTCCATCGGCCAGTCGACGGCGATCCACAACACTACGACCCCGGACGCGAACCGGAATCGGCTCGCACGTCCGGGCATGGGAGGCGGGCCCGGGAGTTTGGGACGAAGCCTCGTCAGTGACCACCAATACCCCACTGCGATGGACAGTACGAGTAGCCACACATCGGGGCGGGCTTCCCACGCCCAAGGTGATTCGGTGCCTACAACGGCCAACATTACGACGCTCCTTGCGACACTGGCGCTGCTGATGCTCCAGCGCTGCCGCGGTTCGATGTGAGAGCAAGGCTGCCGATGAGGAAACCGATGCCCGGCACGAATACCAAGATCGGGATTCTGTGAGGCGCACTGACCGAACTCTATGTCGCACAGTCTGTCGCACTTGACCAGTATGGTCTGCTGGCCGGCAGTGCGCCCACTTCGGCCACTCATTCCCAATCCAGCAAAGTGCGAGCTGCCCGTATGGAGGGTCCTGCTCGACCTCGGCCGCATCTCGGCGTCGAGTACTCCCTCGGTTCAGTTGATGTCGTCCCACCGGGTCCGATTGGTCATCGCTGGTCCCTTTCCACGATCGCTTGGCATAGTTCCAAGCGATCGTGCGGCTACCGGCGACCTTGGCCCGCTCGTCGTTACGTGCGATTTCGATTCACCGACTCCGCGGAGGGCTGGGCTGCAGGATGACTGGTTGGCCCGTTGCGCTGCCGCCGGGTTGCGACGTGGTAGTCGAGGGGGACTTCTGACTGTCGTCGCTCCCTTCGACGTACTTCGGCCAGCACTGCCCAGTCGCTCTCGCATGCGGAAGTCGCTGGATCGCCGGAACGCCGGCGAGGATCTCCTGGATGGTTACGGGATCTATTCAAACCATGACTTGAAGTGCCGACCGCTCTGCCCTAGCGTGTCAAGCGTCCACTTGAATAGATTGTAAGGAAGCGAGGTTCCGGATGGGAGTAGCAGAACATGAGTCGAAGGCGGCGCTGTTCGATGGCTTCGCCCATGTGGCGAAGGCTTTGTCGACAGGACGTCGGGTCGAGCTGATCGATGTGCTCGAGCAGGGCGAGCGCCATGTCGAGGAGCTGGCTTCCGAGATCGACCAGAGTGTCGCCAATACGTCGTTCCATCTTCGTGCGCTTGCCGTGGGAGGGCTGGTTCGCAGTCGACGCGACGGCAACCGGATTCTCTACCGGCTCGCCTCGCCCCATGTCGGTGCGCTGTGGGCTGCGCTGCGCAACACTGCGATAGCTCATCACGACGACCTCGATGCCCTCGCCGTCGACTATCTCGGCGATCGGTCTGAGTTCGAAGCGATCGGACGGACCGAGCTCGCTCACCGACTCGAGCGCGGCGACGTCGTCCTGATCGATGTCCGTCCTGCGCCGGAATACACCGCCGGTCACATCGCCGGTGCTCGATGCATCCCGATCGACGAGCTCGACGGCAGGCTCGCAGAGTTCCCCGACGACGTCGAGATCGTCGCCTACTGCCGCGGGCCGTTCTGTGTGTACGCCGACGAAGCAGTCCGCCGTATCAACGCCGTCGGTCGGCGAGCACGCCGGCTCGACGATGGTTACCCGCAGTGGCGCGACGCCGGCTTGCCCGTCGCGATCGGTTGAGCGATGACCGCCGACAAGAGGTGCTCGGAGTGATGACGGGCTTGGAACAGCATTGGGACGACATCTATCGAACGAAGAAGAGCGAGGATCTGGGTTGGTATGAACCGCTCCCGTCCACCCTCGCTCTCGTACAGCGATTCTCGTCTCCCTCCGATCCCGTGATCGACATCGGTGGAGGCGACAGCAGGATGGTCGACGAGCTCACAGAAGCTGGCTACGGCGACCTGACCGTCCTCGATGTGTCGGATTCGGCTCTGACGCGAGCTCGAAGCCGGCTTGGATCAGTGGGCCGGTCCGTGAGCTGGGTTCGTGCCGACGTCACCCGCTGGGAACCGGCCAGAACGTGGGCGTTGTGGCACGACCGGGCGGTCTTCCACTTCCTGACAGAGGAGGAGGATCGCCGCGCCTACGTCGACATCGCAAGGCAGGCGGTTGCGCCAGGGGGCCACCTGGTCGTGGCGACCTTCGCACTCGACGGCCCCGACCAATGCGCGGGACTGCCGGTTGAACGCTACGACGCCGAAGGCCTTGCGTCGGCGTTCGGCGCGGGCTTCCGGATTGTTGAGCACACGACCGAGCACCGCCAGGACACCGGCGTCGGCGACAGCCGTCCCTACGTTGCGGTTGTGATGCAACGGCTGTGAGCAATCCTCGATGAACGACAGTTTGTCAGGACTGGTCGGCCGCCACGGCTCCGGTCGGTCCGCAGGATTTCGCCTTCGTCGCAGTCGACGGGATCCGAGTGGTGTCTGCGGTCGTCGAAGGCTTCGAGTTCCGGCCGATCTGACCACATCTCGAGCATGGAGCCGAGATCGGAGGTGTCGGTGGGGTGTGCGGCGGTCCGACCGACCGTGCTTAATGACCTCAAGGGATCATTTGCGTTCTCTGAGATGCCGCTCGTAGTCGCGAATTAGTCGCGAACGGGGTCGGATTTCCTCGGATGGGGCTGGACGGGTTCGGATTGGTGCAGTGCTCTGAGCTGGATGTTCTCGGACTCACCCGGATGGGTTCGGACTGGCCAGCATGGCTGGTGTTGGGCTTAAACCCCTCGGGAGGGCAACCTCCGTACGGGTTCGAGTCCCGTCCCGGGCACCTCTGAACAGGGCAAACACCTTTCAACTCGTCGCTGACAGTGTTCTGAGAGCGCCGGTAGTCGCGAAATAGTCGCGAACGTGCTCGGACGGGTTTGGATTGGGTTGCGCGTCATGCGTGCCGCAACCGGCAATCGGATTCCGTTCGCCGGCTCGCTCGGTCGCCTCTCGGAGCCAGGCGAGGACCTCCTCGTCGATCTCATCCGGCCCGTGAAGCTCCAGGTGGTGCATCCGTTGCCCGAACCTCGAAAGGTCCGAGGTCGACCAGACGCGAGCGGACTTTGTTGTACACGAACATGGCAACGGCGTGCCCGTCGAGAAGGTCCTCCGGCTCCATTGTCCGATTCTGCCACGACCCATCTCGGCCACCAACAGCGGTTCGAGGGCACTCGTCATGGCGTGGGCGAGGAGCCTCGCGACCCGTTCGATGACCTGTACTCCGATCGGTCATCGCCGCTCACAGCGATCAATCGTTGTGTTCGAAATTCATTTCGATTGTCTCGACGAGGCCGGCCATTCGGCCAAGTGGTGCGTCGTTGCGTTCCGGTTGCTGGATGATCTCGATCGTGATGTTGAGTTTCGGACGTGTCCGGCGAGCTTGCCAACGGTGTTCTGAGCGCATAGCCGGCATTGAGCTGCATCTGATCCCGAAGAGTGAACAAGCGTTGTCTACCCGATCTTGGCGTGGGTCAGGTCGCGCCGACCTCAGCGTGCGAATGGTCAGTCGCTGTAGGCGCACCGAGCGCAACTCACGTTTCGAACTTGAGGGCCTTGCGGAGTTGCTCGGTGACGCCGAGTTCGCCAGCCCAGTGTTCGAGGTACTCGAGGTCGAGGGTGGCCCGCTGGATCTGGATCATCGCGATGACGTCGCGGAGCTGTTGATCGGAGCCTGACGTCTTGGACCATTCCAGTTTGGACAGGATCACGTCTTCGACGGTTGCCACGAAGGTATCGACGCCGCTGATGACGACCGGGATTCTACGCCCGAATTCTTCGCTGCTGAACGGGCGGTCTTTGCGAATGATCAGGTCGACTTTCCAGCCTGTTGTCACGTCGACGACGTTGAACATGTCACGTCTCACTGTGGCGGTGATGGCATTGTCGATGTAGAAGATGTCGATGTAGAAGATGTCGGTGTCGAACTGCTCGACGAACAGCGAGATGCTTGTTTCGTCGGGGTCGATGACGAGGTCGATATCCCTCGTCATACGGGGCTCGCCGTGGAAGGTGCTCGCGAATGAACCGGTGACCATGTGAGGGACTCCGGCGATGTTCAGGGCCGAGACGACTTTGGCCAGAAGGTCCTCCTGCACCTACGAACTCCCCGAAGCTCTGTCCCCCAGGAATTTGTCGGTGAGATCTCCGTGAAGAATGCGGAGCCAGGCCCGATGGACTTCAGCCTCGGACAGCTGTGGGTTCCGTGAGCGGATGCCGTTGATGGTGATGGTCTTGGATTGTTCGGCCATTTCGATCGCGAGCATGACCTTGTCGGCCCCGGCCATGGCGGCGTAGGTGTCGAGTTGGCGTTGGCGAGCTCGATCGCTTGTATCCGTCAGTGCCACTGCAACAGTCTATGGCTCGCCAGTGACACCATCAGCAGCGGCCTGGAACTGCGATGATGGTCAGCTCCTGATG
>JBBQUN010000025.1:0-27768 GCA_038212405.1 Acidimicrobiales bacterium
TCGCGGTTCATGTAGGCGATGAAGTCGAGGCTGATTTCCTTGGGGCACGCATCGGCACACTCGCCGTGGTTGGTGCAGGACCCGAAGAACTGTTCCATCGTCTCGACCATTGCCTCGGTGCGGCGGTAGCGCTCCGGCTGGCCTTGGGGCAGCGAGTTGAGGTGCCAGATCTTGGCCGAGGTGAACAGCTGACCAGCCGAGTTGGGACAGGCGGCAACGCAGGCCCCGCAGCCAATGCAGGCTGCAGCGTCCATCGAGGAGTCGGCGACCTCTTTGGGAATGGGGATCTCGTTGGCATCGGGAGCGGTGCCCGTTGGGGCGCTGATGTAGCCGCCGGCCTCGATGATGCGGTCCATCGCGGAACGATCGACGATGAGGTCTCGCAGGACCGGGAAGGCCGCTGCTCGCCAGGGCTCGACCACGATGGTGTCGCCGTCGGAGAACTTGCGCATGTGGAGCTGGCAGGTTGCTGTCGCCCGCTCTTGCCCGTGGGCCCGGCCGTTGATCATGACACCGCAGGTGCCACAGATACCTTCACGGCAGTCGTGTGGGAACTCGATCGGGATGTCGCCCTTCTCGATCAGGCGCTCGTTGACGATGTCGAGCATCTCGAGAAACGAGGCGTCATCGGGAATACCCGTTGCCTCATAGTTGGCGAAGCCACCCTGTTTGTTGGGGCCGTCTTGGCGCCACACCTGGAGATGGAGGTTGAGAATCTTGCTCATGATGAAGTTGCTCCCCGGCCTACTTGTAGGACCGCTGTGACGGCTTGACGTAGTCGAACGTCAGCTCCTCACGATGCTTGGTCTGCGGTGTGTCTGGATCGTGCCATTCCCAGGCCGAAACGTGGGAATACTCCTCGTCTCGACGTCGAGCTTCGCCCTCTTCGGTCTGTGATTCCTCTCGGAAGTGACCACCACAGCTCTCCTCGCGATCGAGTGCGTCGCGAGCCATGAGCTCGGCCAGCTCGAAGAAGTCGGCGACTCGACCAGCCTTTTCGAGCGAGGAGTTGATGGTGTCGTCGTTACCGAGGACCCGAAGGTCTTTCCAGAACTCGTCGCGTAGCGCACGGATCTCGCTGATGGCCTTTTCGAGGCCGTTCTGATTGCGGGCCATACCGATGTGGTCCCAGACGAGCTTGCCGAGTTCACGATGGAAGTGCTCAGGCGACTTGGTGCCACCGATCGAGAGGAACGTGTTGAGGCGCTCACGAACGTCGGCTTCGGCCTGGGTGAAGACCGGATCGGTCGTCGGCACGGGGTCGGTACCGAGCTTGGGGGCCAGGGAATCGCCGATGGTGTAGGGCAACACGAAGTAGCCGTCAGCCAGACCTTGCATGAGGGCGGACGCGCCGAGGCGGTTGGCTCCGTGGTCGGAGAAGTTCGCCTCGCCAGCGGCGTAGAGCCCGGGCACGTTGGTCATCAGGTTGTAGTCGACCCACAGACCACCCATCGTGTAATGGGTGGCGGGGTAGATACGCATCGGCATGTCGTAGGGGTTCTCGCCCGTGATGCGTTCGTACATCTCGAACAAGTTGCCGTAGCGCTCCTCGACGGCGTCACGGCCATCTCGGTTGATCGCTTCGGCAAAGTCGAGGTAGACCCCGTTCTTCTGTGGACCGACACCAAGACCCTGATCGACCACGGTCTTCGCGTTACGGGAGGCAACGTCGCGTGGAACCAGGTTGCCAAAGGCCGGGTACTTCTCTTCCAGGTAGTAGTAGCGCTCGGCCTCGGGGATGTCGCGGGCTCGGCGCGCCTCGTCGGGATTACGTGGCACCCAGATGCGACCATCATTTCGCAGTGACTCCGACATGAGGGTCAGCTTCGACTGGAACTCGTCGGCCGAGGGGATGCACGTGGGATGGATCTGGGTGTAGCAAGGATTGGCGAACAGGGCGCCCTTGCGGTGCGCTCGCCACGCTGCGGTGACGTTGCAGGCCATGGCGTTGGTGGAGAGGTAGAACACGTTGCCGTAACCGCCAGTGGCGAGCACGACCGCGTGGGCCGAGTGGCTGGTGATTTCACCAGTGACCAGATCGCGGACAACGATGCCGCAGGCCTCGCCGTCCTTGGTGACGAGGTCGAGCATCTCTTTCCGGGTGTGCAGCTTGACCTTGCCGGTCTTCACCTGGCCCATCATCTGCTGATAGGCGCCAAGCAGGAGTTGTTGGCCGGTCTGGCCACGGGCATAGAAGGTACGCGATACCTGAGCGCCGCCAAAGGAGCGGTTGGCGAGCAGTCCGCCGTACTCACGGGCGAAGGGGACACCCTGGGCGGTCATCTGATCGATGATGTCGACCGAGACCTGAGCCAAACGGTAGACGTTCGATTCGCGGCTGCGGAAGTCGCCACCCTTGACGGTGTCGTAGAACAGACGGAAGACGCTGTCGCCGTCATTGCGGTAGTTCTTGGCGCCGTTGATGCCGCCTTGGGCTGCGATCGAGTGGGCCCGGCGCGGCGAATCGTGGAACGTGAAGGCGTCGACGTTGTAGCCGAGTTCCGCCAGTGATGCGGCTGCGGATGCGCCGGCAAGACCCGTGCCGACCACGATGACTCGGAACTTGCGTTTGTTCGCCGGGTTCACCAGCTTGACGTTGAACTTGTGGTTGTCCCAACGATCTTCGATGGGACCCTCGGGAATCTTTGAATCGAGAATCATCGTGGCTCCTAGTTGACGTCGACGATGCCGGCAAGAACGGCGATCGGGAAACTCAAGTTTCCGATCAGAATGATGAGTGAAAGACCAGTGGCAATGCCTCGTCGAAGACCGTTCCAACGCGGATTGCTCAAACCGAGGCTTTGGAACATGCTCCACAGCCCGTGATAGAGGTGCGCTGCCAACAAGATGTTGGCAACGATGTACACCAGAGCAACGATCGGATTCGAGAGTGATCCGACGACGTTCTCGTAGACGAGCCCGCGCTCCCATTCGTACCCGGGAATGATGCCCCATGTGAGATCGGCCAGATGGAAAATGATGTAGGCGCCAACCACGATGCCGCTGACCCGCATCGTGCGAGAGGCGAAGTTGGCGGCGATGAAGTCCTGCTTGGACTGATAGGGCGAGTTCGACGCCATGTTCAGCCTGGTCAAGCTGTAGGCCGACATCACGTGCAAGATGCCGGCGCCGATGAGCCCGATGCGCAGCAGCCAAAGGGTGTACCCACGCGGGAGGATCGGGACGAGCAACTCACGGAGGAACTCCCCGTAGATGTTGAGGTCGTAGTCCATGGCGCCGTTGTGCTCGACGAGACCCAAGTACATCTTGAGGTTGCCGATCATGTGGACCAGCACGAACCCGTAGAGCATGAGACCGGTGGCCGCCATCACCCACTTCTTGCCGACCGCCGTCTGGTACATGTTCAGCGGGAATGGGAGCTCCCGCCCTTTGGGACGAATCGGGATCGAGCCTCTTGGCGAACCGGATTGCGATGGTGAATCGAGGGTCGGCGTGGCCACCGTGTGCCTCCGTGAGTGAGTTGCGGACCTGGAACATCATCGTCACCAGGCGGGTGAAACGTAGCCGCATTCGCCAGGTTCGACCCAAACCTTGCATCGCTGATCTCTGGCCGTGGTGCTTTGACCGAAGCGATCAGCGCCGCACGGTCGAGCGGGTGGTGGCCTCTGATGGCGGAATCACGACGGTGTGATAACGATTCGTTGCTGCCCGTTCCGCCGCTAGGAGCGACAGATCGATGACGAGCTGGCCGTTCAGATCCGGAACCTCGAAGGTCAGCTCGCCGATCAGTTGACAGACGTCGGCGGGGAGTTCGCCCCGCCAGCTCTGGCGATGCGACCAGGATCCGCACGATGCGGTGGCGACGACCTCGACATCGTCGAGCGGTACTCGCAGGTCGCTGACGGCGTGCACCGCGAGGCGAATGGCGGCGCCAGCAGTCGTGATGGCAGGCGGAGGATCGGCCACGATCGCAACGGGTGTGCAGGCATCGGCAACGGCATCGAACGCCGGTTTGCGCTGTCGGTCATGGTCGAGCAGCCCGAAGCCACCATCGGGGTCGGCGTCGATCAACGACAGAAGGCAGAACCCGCCGGCCGGGCTGTACTTCAGACGGCGAATGGTCTCGATCTGGAAACGAAGGAGTTCGGCTTGATACGCACGGGTTGCGTGCGCCCAACTTTCGCCGTCGGCGTAGGCGCGACGCGGGACATATCGATCGAACGCACCCGCTTGGGCCGACTCGAAGTGCGGAGACGATTCGTCCCAGTCGGCAACGGTCACCGATTGGGACCCGAAGCCGCCGAGAAAGGCCCCGAGGCGAGGCCACTGGCGAATCAGCTCGGGCAGGTCTTCGTAGGAGCCGGAGTGCCATCCCAACCACAGGTGGGGATCTGACGCCGACAGATCGGTGAGGAGCGGAAGACTGCCGGAGCGGACGATGACCGATCGAGAGGCATCGGCGGATTTGATCTCGCGTCGCAGCAAAGGGTCGAGGACCGAGCGGTTCCAACTCGGGAACAGGTGGCGGCCGAGCCGACGGGCGGTCGGTGGTTCGATCTGGGCGCTCCGGCTGGGCTCGGGTAGGGGTGGACCATTCGGCTCGTCGTGCGCACACCACACCGCCACTGACGGATGATGGCCGAGGAGGTCGACGACGTCGCGAGCGATGCGGCGCGCCAGCTTGCGAGTGGAGGTGGCGTAAGGCCCGACCAGCGGCAAGTCCTGCCACAGCAAGATGCCCTGACGATCAGCCGCTTCGTAGAGCTCGGAGCGGGCAACGTGGCCGTGAACCCTGACGAGGTCGAGTCCGGCGTCTCGCACCGATCGAAGGTCATCGGCGATGACGCCAGTGTCCATCGACCCGAGGAAACGGTCTTGTGGCCCGAGGCTGACGCCCTTGACGAACATTCGCTCGCCGTTGACTCGCCACACCATGTTGCTGACCGACACCTGACGCAATCCGGTACGCCAGTGTCGGCGGTCGCTGACAACGTTGTCGGGGGTGCGAAGAGCGACACCGATCTCGTACAGCGGCTGGGCGCCGAGCGCCGCGGGCCACCACAACGAGGGTTGGTCGACGACGACTTTCCATTCGAGCCGGTTCTCGCCACTCGCCAGGGAGTGGGTTTCGACACCACCACCGGCCGATTCGCCGTCGGGTCCGGTGACCGAGGTATCGATGCGAACCTCGCCGGCAGTCAATGCGTCGACCACGATGCGAACCCTCAGCACCGCCTTGTCGTCTTGTGCCTCGGTACAGATGACTCGCGCGAAGCGGATGGCGATCGGGCCGGTCCGCTCGATGCGTACCGGGCGCCAAATCCCGCCGGGCGATCCCGATGGTGCGAGCGGACCACTCTGGAGCGATCCAGTGAGGCTCCGCTTCGAGACCGAATCGCGTTGATCAGGGCACGACACTTCGATAGCCAGTACATGATCGGATCGCTCGTTCAACGCATCGGTGATCTCGAACTGGTGCGGTACGAAGTAGCCCAGCGTGTCGCCGACGAATCGACCGTCGAGCCAGATCTCGGATTGGGCCAGTACGCCGTCGAGGGTGAGCCAGGACCGTTTGCCGGGCTGGATCGGCTCATGCTGGAACGTGCGTCGGTAGAGCAGGGGACCCTGCGCATGGGAGTAGCGGGTCGTTTCCCCCCAATGGCCTGGCACGACGACGGTGTTCCAGTTCGAGTCATCAAGATCGGGATCGGCGCCAGAGCGGTTCAGTTCGGTATCGAGCGGTGCGGCCCGCCACGGGCCTGAGAGATCCACAGACGAACCCTAGCCGGTACCGCCAGCTGCGATGCCCGGTCTGATCTGTCATGCCGGACTGTTCCGCCCGGCATGACGCTCGGCGCCTCGGCCGTCTAGGGTCGGAATTCGTGACTACCCAACCAGATGTTGCCACCCTTGCTCAGCTCCAAGAATCCGGATGGGTCTCCCGCTCGGTGAAGGAGGAGATCCGGCAGAACACGCTGTCTCGCATGGCAGCAGGCGACGACCTCTTCCCCGGTGTGCAAGGGTATGAGAACACCGTCATTCCTCAGCTCGAACACGCCATCCTGGCCGGTCACGACATCGTGTTCCTCGGCGAACGAGGCCAAGCCAAGACCCGCATTATTCGCTCGCTGACGAGCCTGCTCGACGAGTGGATGCCCATTGTCGCCGGGTCCGAGATCAACGACGATCCCTTCAACCCGGTGTCGCGCTACGCCATCGACCTCGTTGCTGCCGAAGGCGATGACACGGCGATCTCCTGGGTCCATCGCTCTGACCGGTTCGGCGAGAAGCTGGCGACGCCCGACACCTCGATCGCCGATCTGATCGGTGAGGTCGATCCCATCAAGGTCGCCGAGGGTCGGTATCTGTCGGATGAACTCACGCTCCACTACGGGCTTGTGCCCCGCACGAACCGGGGCGTGTTCGCGATCAACGAACTCCCCGACCTTGCCGAGCGGATCCAGGTCGGCCTGCTCAACGTGCTCGAAGAACGAGACGTCCAGGTCCGCGGCTACAAGGTCCGCTTGCCGATCGACGTCATGCTCGTGGCCTCGGCCAACCCCGAGGACTACACCAACCGTGGCCGGATGATCACGCCGCTCAAGGACCGTTTCGGCGCCCAGATCCGTACGCACTATCCCCTCGACATCGAAACCGAAGTCGAGATCGCGCTCCAGGAAGCGAACATTCCCGACGACGGTCCCACCATCTTCATTCCGGACTTCATGTCGGAACTGATCGCCACCTTCACCCATGCTGCTCGTGGGAGCGGCCACATCAATCAGGCGTCGGGTGTGTCGGTGCGTCTCACGGTGTCCAACCTCGAGACGCTGGCAGCGGCGGCGGTACGCCGTTCGCTTCGGATGGGCGAGGTCGGCCTCGACAACGGCACCGTCGTTCCCCGAGTGAGCGACCTCGATGCCCTGATCTCCTCCACCGCCGGCAAGATCGAGATCGAAGCCCTCGACGAGGGTCGAGACGGCGAGGTCATCGACCACCTGATGCGCAGCGCCATCGTCGAACTCTTCAAGCGGCGACTCTCGGGGGAGGGCATCCGGCAGGTGGCCGATGCGTTCGAGGACGACATCGTTGCCTCCTCAGGCGACGATGTCCCCGTTGCCGACTACACCACTCTCTTGGGGCAAGTGCCGGCACTCGCCGTTCCGGTTGCCGAATTGCTCGGAGATCAGGCCGAAGGTCTCGACGACTCGGGCAAGGCGGCGGCGAACGCATCGGCCATCGAGTTCATTCTCGAAGGTATGCATCTGTCCAAGCGTCTCAACAAGGACGCCATCGGATCGCGCTCGGCGTATCGATCCCGAATGTAGCGCCGCCGCTTCTGCTGTTCCTGGTGGCTCCTGGTCAGGAGCCGGCCGTAGCAGTCAGCTCGCAGTGAAGACGCCCGCCACTGGTTTTGGCGTGCGATCTCGTCCGATGATGCCGGGGTCGAGGTGTTCGCCGGCTTCCCAGTGCCAACCGTCGATCGGACTCGACTGATGCCAGCCATCGACGCCGATGTCGACCGAGGTCGCGATCAGTTCGTCCAGGTAGTCGGCCTGGCCCTGTTGGGATCCAGGTGCGGGACCGAGGTCGGCGACGGCGGTCAGCGGGCGTTCCCCGACATGGTCAGCGACTCGGGAGAGGCCTTCGGCCAGGCGGTCGATCAGGTTGGCCATTGCATGCGGATGCCACTCGCCCTCGCCGTCGAGCACGATCGGCGGTCGTAGCTGGAGGAACACATGATCGAACGCATCGGCCAGGTGCGGCACGGATCGGCTCGGGAGGTCGCCGGCCCCGAAGTTGCCGTCGACGAGCGCTTGCAACCACGGTCGAAGGAACAGGCCATCGAGGTTGCTGACTTCTCGAACTGCCTTCACGTTGGTCGTTCCGTGTTCGCTGCTGCGTTCAGGAACGAAGATCCTGGCCGTTTGGTAGGTGGCGACAGGTGCTGAGCCCCGCAAGATCCGCCACGCGTCAGCCTCGGCCATTGCGAGGTCACGAACCGCTTCGGCTCCCTTGACGCCGTTGGTTCCTCCTGGGGGAGCAAGATCGATGAATCGAGAGCGAACACCGAGATGTGCTGGCTCACGGATCGGGATCCAGCCATCAGCAAGATCGCCGAAGGTCTCGCCAACCCACTCGACGTGCCGGGGCCAAAGGAGCTGCCGGGCGTGACGGTCGGCGAAGCCGTGTTCGTCGTAGGTGAACCAGCCGGGCGCGGTGCCATCGAGGAGGCAGAGCCACACGAACAATCCCTGGTCGCGGGCAGCGGTGATCATGTCTCGAACGAGCATGGTGGCAACCGGGTCGTGATGGCCCGGTTCTGGCTCGAGCCGCGACCACTCGACCGTGAGGACGACCTCGCCAGCGCCGAGCGAAGCGACCTGTTCGAGATCATCGTTCCAACGCGGCACGTCGATGCCTCGGTCGGTGCTGGCGGGGGCCCGGCCCCGTCCGATCCAATAGGACCAGTCGGCATTCGGGCTCACACCGTCGAGTTCAGCCGACGTGAGCACCATGCCACGTCGTTTCCTCGTGGTTGGGTCGGCAGTGGTTGGGTCGGCAGTGGTTGGGTCGACAGATTCCGGATGAGCGGCGTTCGACGTCGGAGCTGGCATCAGGCGTATGCGACGAGTCGGCGGATCTCGGCAACCGCAGCGGCAGAGTCGGCGCCCACCAACACCGTTCCCATTTCGAGGTCGCGGGCAACGTCGAGGTTGGTGGTGGAATCGTCGATGACGAGCGTGGTGGAGGGGTCGAGTTCGAAGGTCTCGAGGATCAGTTCGTAGTAGGCGGGGTCCGGCTTTCGTAGGCCGACCAGCGCAGAGTTCACGATCGCTTGGACAAGTCCGCTTTCCAGGTATCGGGTGGCAAGAATGTCTTGTGCGGTAGCGAAGTTGTTGGTGGCCAGCACGACCAACGTGTCGGTTTCGGCCAGTTCCTCGAGCAGTTCGATCACCTCGGGGCGATCAGCAGCAAAGAAGATCGACGGGGGATCGGCATCGAACAGCTGACCGGCGCCCTCGGCGATCTCGTCCATGTGCGCCCGCAGCTCGTCGTCAGAGATGTGACCGACTTCGGCTTGGTGAAAGATCGACTCAGGGTCGCTCATGTAGCCGGCGAGACCTGCGAACGCCTTGGCGAGGTCGTCGCCGGTGAAGCCAAGCTCGTTCGCCGAGTGCATCACCACGTCGAGAAGTGGCACGGTGATGGTGCCCGCCCAGTCGATGATGATTGCCTCGTACCCGTCGGTCTTCATCAGGCCAGGCTACGGCACGACAGCGGCCGGTCGGTCTGCTACAACGTGGGTTCGGCTCCTTGGAGATCTGGGCCGGAGGGCATGCGGTGAGGGACTGGTGAGCTACGCCATAGGCATCGACTTGGGGACGACGTTCACCGCCGCAGCGGTGTGCGACCCAGGAGTCGCGCCCCAAATGCTCTCCCTTGGCTCGAGCGGTTACAGTGTCCCGTCGGTCCTGTTCCTTCGCGACGACGGCTCGTTTCTTGCGGGGGAAGCGGCCGAGCTGAGGGCAGCAGGTGATCCCACACGAGTCGCTCGACATTTCAAGAGACGCCTGGGCGACGACGTGCCCATTCGCCTTGCGGGCACGGCGTTCGACCCGCTCTCGCTGACCAGTGAGTTGCTCGGCTGGGTGATCGAGCTCGTGACGTCTCGTCGAGGTGGATCGCCCGCAGTCGTGGTCCTGACCCATCCGGCGAACTGGGGCGAGTTCCGAGCCGACCTCCTACGAGATGCGGTATGTCTGGCCGACTCGGCCACGTTGTTGATCTCGGAGCCAGCGGCAGCTGCGGCCCACTACGTGCAGGGGGAACGCGTCGAGACCGGCGAGCTGATTGGGGTGTACGACCTGGGCGGGGGCACCTTCGATGCCGTCGTGATGCGTCGAACGGAGACGGGGTTCGAAACGGCAGGACGGGCCGGTGGTATCGAACGCCTCGGTGGGGTCGATTTCGACGATGCCATCTGGTCGTTCGTGTTGGCAGAGGCCGAGGTCGAAACCGGTGCCGACGATGAGGCGACCATGGCCGCGGCGTATGATCTGAGGTCCAATTGTATTGCCGCCAAGCGGCTGCTCTCGGTCGACACCTCGGCCGATATTCGAGTGCCGCTGCGGGCGACAACGACGTCGGTGCGACTCACACGGGCCGAGTTCGAGCGCCGCATCCGACCGCGACTGGCCGAGACGCTCGAGGCGTTCGACACCGTCTTGCAAAGTGCCAAGCTGTCACCCAGCGACCTGAGCAGAATCCTTCTGGTCGGCGGATCCAGCCGGATCCCCCTGGTGAGTGAGATGCTCTCGTCCCATTTCGGGATCCCGATTGCCGTGGACTCAGACCCAAAAAACGCCGTTGCGCTTGGCGCGGCTGGTTTCGGGGCCACATCACTGTCGCCGGTGAGCGTTGCCTCATCGTTTCGGACTCAAACCCGCACCGTCTCGGCGACACCCGAAACCCGAAAGCCGGTCACGAGTCCGGCCATCGGCGAATCCATGTTCGCCCCGCCGATCGCAGCGCCCGTGGTCATGCCCCCAACGCCGCGGCAGCCGCCGCTGCCGCCTGCTCGGCCTGACGTATCTTCCCCGGCCGGCGCCGAGATGAGTCATACCCAGGCGGCGTCACCCGGCGCGGCGACGCCGTACACGCGGGCGCCGCTCGAACCGGCCGCCCGACCCGGTGGCGCCGAGAGCGAGCTGGCGTCGGTGTCGACCGAATCGCGCCATCGTGTGCGAACCCCGGTCTCGCTCGACACTCCGGCGATCGCGCAGTTCGAGACCGTGCCGGCCCAAGCACCGCCGGTTGGCTCCTCACGAACGCTGATGCTGATCCTGATCGTGCTGTTGATCATCCTCATCGGCCTTGGCGGGTTTTACGTGTTGAGCGCCAGTTGACAGCGCCGATCGAGACGGTTCGACCGAACGATTGCACGAACGTGGACACCAGTCCAGGAGGGAAACGAGATGAGTATCCAAGCCGAGCCGAGCCAGGTCGAAGCATTCCGTGAGCGATTCGAATCGATCCATCAGAACGTGTCGCGGGCAATCCGTGGCAAACCGGGTGAGATCCGTCTGGCCCTGACCTGCATGCTCGCCGAAGGGCATCTCCTGATCGATGACGTGCCGGGAACAGGCAAGACCACGCTGGCGAAGGCCATCGCCGCTTCGCTTGGGTCATCGATGAACCGCATCCAGTTCACACCCGACCTCCTTCCCACCGACGTCACCGGCTCGCAGATCTACGACGCCGGAACGGGTTCGTTCCGTTTCCATCCCGGTGGTGTCTTCGCGAACGTCGTCTTGGCCGACGAGATCAACCGAGCCTCGCCAAAGACCCAATCGGCGCTGCTCGAGGTGATGGAGGAGCGACAGGTCACCGTCGACAGCCACCGGCACCTGGTTCCCCGCCCCTTCGTCGTGATCGCAACCCAGAACCCTGTCGAGTTCGACGGCACCTACCATCTACCCGAGGCGCAAATCGACCGGTTCATGATGCGGATGGCCATGGGCTATCCGAGCCACGAGGCCGAGGTCGAGGCCATCGCCAATCGGCTGCACGGCCAGCGCCCAGAAGAGCTCAGTCCGGCGGTCACGGCCGAGGCATTCGAATGGATGATCGCTGTCGCCGGGTCGGTGCACGTTGCCGATTCGCTCCAGCAGTACGCCGTCACGATCGCCGCCGCCACCCGACGCATGGACGAGCTTCGCCTCGGTGTCTCGCCTCGTGGCAGTCTGGCGTTGGTCAAAGCGGGCCAGGCGTGGGCGGCGGCAAAGGGCCGAACCTTCGTCTCAGCCGATGATCTCCGTGAGCTGGCTCCGTTCGTCCTCGGCCACCGAATGCTGCTCTCGCCCGAGGCGGAGTTGCAGGGCTTCACGAGCGCCGATCTGATCCAGCGAACCCTCGATGCGGTGCCGCTCCCGGAACTGCGCATCTGATGACGGCCAATGGCCGCTGGGCCCTGGTCGTCGTGGCCCTCTCGTTGATCGTTGGCCTCGTCACCGGCTACACGTTCCTGTTGGTCGTCGCCGGGCTTCTCGCCCTGGCAGTAGCGATGGGGGCGCTCTTCGTTGCGTGGCGACCGTCGTTGGTCGCAAGTCAACAGGTGTCGCCGCCGGTCGTTGGCGCTGGCGAGTTGGCCTCGGCCCGAGTGGCGGTGACCAACATCGGCAAGCGTCGTAGCGCTCCCATCGTTGCGGCTGACTGGATCGCCGGGCAGCGGCACTCGGTTGCCCTCCCGGCCGTGGACGCTGGTGAGACCCATGTGTCGTTACTGACGCTGCCGACCGATCGTCGTGGACACTTCGAGGTCGGCCCCCTCGAGATCGAACGGGTCGATCCCTTCGGCTTCTTTCGCGCCGCCACGCATCGAGGGTCGACCTCCTCGCTGATCGTGTATCCGGCGGTGCATCCGATGTCGCCGCTGCCGACCGGCCACCGCCGTGAATTCGAGGGAGCGGCCGCGGAGCAGCCGCATGAGGGTGGCATCTCGTTCCACAGCCTGCGTGACTATGAGCTGGGCGACGATCTCCGCCTCGTGCACTGGCGATCAGTCGCCAAGACCGGCACGTTGATGGTGCGCAAGAACATCATCACGAGCGAGCCACGACTGATGATCGTCCTCGACACCTGGTCGGGTGCCTACAGCGGTGACACGTTCGAAGATGCGGTGCGCATCGCCGCGTCGCTGGTGCAGGCGGGTTGTTCGAGTCGCTATCCCGTCATGTTCCGAACCACCGGAGGACTCGCCGCTGATGCGGCCGCATCCGGCGAAGGTCGTGTGGCGATCATGCGGATCCTGGCTGGGATTCAGCCGACCGATGCCGACCCCGGTCTCAACGGCGTGATCCGTTTCGCTGAGGGCGCAGAGGGCGTCTCGCTCGGCGCGATCACCGGTCAGCCGCCAATGGAGCGAACCGGAGGCATCACCCGTGTGCGTCCCCGCTTCGACATGGTGACCGTCGTGCAAGTGGGCGAGACCTTCGACCGTCCGCCAATGCGGATCCCCGGTGCGGTCACCCTCAACGGTGCCGATAGCCGCGAGATCGCCGCTCGCTGGAAGGCCAAGTTCGGATGACGATGATCGAAGGCCCCGAGGCGCAACCCGTCGTCGACGACCTGCCTGATCCGTCGGTTCGGCCGGCGCACATTGCCCAATCAGCGGTCGGTGGGCCGGAGCGCTCGAGCGGGTTCGCGCTGCCGTCGATCCTCGACGTCGTTGGCGTCGTCGCCATGGTCGTTGGTGCCGCACTGCCGCTCGTGCTCTGGGGCCGTATCTTCGCCGACAGTGGTCACGTGCTGCCCGTCGTCGTCGCCAGTGTCGGTGGGGCGCTCGTTGCTCTTTCGATGTTCGGTACGCGGCGCACCACCGGAGTGTCGTTCGTCGTTCTGCTCGTCGGTGTGATCATCGGACTTCTCGCCCGCTACAACTCAGCCGTTGCCGACCTGCCGGGCGACGTGATCGAATCGTGGAAGTCGCTGGCCTCGACCGGATTGTTGATCCCTTCGAGCAAGTCCTTCTTGATTCCGCCAATCGTCGTCACGGCCTTCGCATCGTGGGCGGCCGTCACCGTGGTGTTGCGACAGCGTTCCGCCATTCTGGTCGCCGTGCCGCTGCTCCTGGCTGTGGCCGTCGCCCTCGCCTACACCGTGTCTCTTGGCGGGCTGCCTTGGTGGTTCGTTTCGGCGCTGGTCGCCGTGATTGGCATCGCCCTTGTTGTTGGTGGCCTGCGCCGCCCCGGCGGCGCGGCGTTTGCCGATGATGCCTCCTCCACCCCGCTCCGTCAGATCGTGGTTGGCGCCGGTCTGGTCGGCGTGCTCGCCGTCGGCGCCGGCGCACTTTCGAGTCTGGTTGGCGACGTCGGAGACAAAGCCTTCGATCTTCGCTCCGTGCTCGTGCGTCCCCTCGCCATCTACGAAGACGCCACCCCGCTCGCCAGCGTCAAGTCCGGACTGGTTGCCGATGTTCCCGCCAACGTGTTCACGATCGAACTCCAGGACCTGCCGCCAGACACCGAGGTCAAGCTCATTCCTGTGGCAACGCTCGACGCCTATGACGGCAGCGTGTGGTCGACAACCGCGCAGTTCGAGCCAGCCGGATCGCAGCTTCCCTCGCCGGAACAGGTGGCGGGCGTCGGGCCAGGATCGATCACCCAGATCGTCGATCTCGATGCCGCCTACCCGTTCCGCTTCCTGCCGCGGGCCGGCATCGTGCGCAATCTTTCGGGTGACGGCTTGGCATGGGACCCGCGTTCGGGGACCGTTGCCAGTGTCGACCGGTCAACGCAGACCTACCGCAGTGTCATCGACCTCGCTCCGGATCGCCCAGACGATCTGACGTCGCCTGGCGAGGTTCCGGAAAGCCTGCGTTATGCCTCGGAACGCCCGGAAACCACGGCGGGACAGGCCGAGGTGCTCGTTGGGTATGCCCAGTCAGTCGTGACGGCCGACGATCCGGTCGAGGAACGACTCGCTCAGTTCGAGACCGACCTCCGGGGCACCTCGTTCGGCTACAACGAAGAGGCCCCTGCCGGTCACAGTCTGGCCGCCCTGACGAGCTATCTGCGCCCTGAACCCGATCCCGATGAACCAGACGCAGCTGACCCGAACGCACCTGGACCGAACGCAATCGACCCGAACGCGATGGTGTCGAGAATTGGGTTCTCCGAACAGTCGGCGTCGGTCTTCGCCGTGTTGGCTCGTGAGATGGGGCTCGCATCTCGGGTCGTTGTTGGTTACCGCCTCGATGAACCGCTCACTGCCGAAAACCCCAAGCAGGTGGTCAACGAGGGACAGATCCATGCCTGGCCCGAAGTGTGGTTCGACGGACTCGGTTGGGTGGGTTTCGATCCGACGAACACGGAGAACACTTCCGATGAACTCTCTGCCCGCACTCCTGCGGTCAGCTCCTCAGGTCAGGACGCAGCGCAGGGGCAGCTGCCAGAATTCCAAGATCCCGTGCTGCTGCCGCCCGAGGGTGATACCGACGACCGCTCGCCACTCTGGTGGCTCCTGCTGCTCCCGCTGCTCCCGCTGTTGTACGCCGGCGTGATCGTTGTGACGAAGCAACTGCGCCGTAGCCGTCGACGACGCAGAGTCGACCCCGATCGCCAAGTGGTCGGCGCATGGCGTGAGGTTCGTGATCGTTTCGGTGAGCTCGGACTGCCAGCACCACGATCGTCCTCCGCCCTCGACCTCGCTGAGTACCTCGAAGTCAACGATCTACGAGATCTGGCCGAACCCGTCGGTGACCTTGCCCCGTTGATCGACGATGCGCTCTATGCGCCGACGCCGGTCACCGAGGCCCAGGCAACGGCGGCCTGGGACCTCAGCAGCCGGGCAATCAAGCTTGCCCGCAAGCAAGCCGGGGTGAAGCAACGGATCGCCGCCGTCCTCGATCCCCGGTCACTGTTTTCTTGAAGCCCTGTTTTCTTGAAGCCCTGTTCTCGCCAGAGCCTGTTTCTGTAGAAGCAGGGTTCCCTCGGCCGATCAGTTGAACGTGACGCTTCGGCTCGCCGAGACGGGGGTGCCGGTGGCGATGTCGGTTGCGGTCAGCGTGACCCCGACAGATCCTGGTACGTCGTACTGGAAGGTCATGGAATCGCCTGATGGCCACCACTGGAGCTGCGACGCGTCGGGTGCGGATGCGCTCCAGTTGAAGCCCGAGAACTTCGACGGATCGGCGGTGACCTGGCAGCCGGCGATGGAGCCGGCAGTGGTCGATCCGGTACAGCTGATGGTGAGGGCCGTTGGCTGAGGCGCCGGCGGTGTCGTGGTCGTGGTCGTGGTCGTTGTCGTGGTTGTGGTCGTACCAACGGCGACGAACGTGACGGTACGACTGGCACTCACCGGGTTGCCGGTAGCGAGATCGGTGCCGGTCAGCGTCACCGAGACGTTGCCAGTCTGGCTGTAGCCGACGTTGTAGCCGCGGTAATCGCCCCAGGTGTTGAGCGACCCTGGACTCGGGGCGCTGATGGAGTACGTCAGCCCGCTGAAGTCGGCGAGATCACCATCGAGCGTGCACCACGCAATGTCGCTGCCGTTGGCCGGCACGTTGTAGTTGCTGCACGACATCCCGAACGGCGATGCAGCAACCGTGGTGGTCGTCGTCCCGGCCGCTTCGAAGGTGATGGTGAAGGGTCCACCACTCACCGGTGTGCCGGTGGCGGTGTGGGTGCCGGACACGGTCACGGTCACTTGGCCGGGATCAAAGGAGGCCACATAGGACTCTCCCGGTGAACCCCATCGATTCAGCTCGAGGCCACCAGGATTGGCGACGTTGTAGACGAGGCCGGTGAACTCTGCGTGGTTGCCCTCGGCGAGTCGGCAGGTGGCGGCGCTGGTGCCGTTTGCCGGTCGAGTCGTCGGTGCACAGGTTGGATTGAAGGTGAACGTGGGGGCAGCGGCGGTGACGGTGACCGTTCGAGAGACGGTGACCGAGCCGGCGCCGCCAAGCACCACATCGAGTCGATAGGTACCGGGATTGTTCCAACGGACGTTCGTGGTCTCGCCGCTGGCGTTGCTGAACGTTGGGCTGCCCTGGCCGCTCCAGCTCCACGAGGCGATATTGCTGCCGGAAGCATTGAAGCTGTTGGTGCTGCCGGCCTCGACCGAGGCCGGCCCGCTGACGCTGCCCGACGGCAGCACCGTGAGCACATTGTTGGCAACAGTGATGCTGAACGTGTCGCTGCGGTCGTTGCCGCTCACTTTGTCGCGACCGGTCAAGGTGACCGAGACGGTGCCTTCGACGCCCGATGACACGGTGTAGCTGGCGGGTCCGCTCTGACCTCGAGTGGCCTGTGCTGGATTTGGCACCGTCGAGGAGAAGGCGAGATCCCAGAAGTCGTTGGCGTCGCCGACGAGTGAACAGCTGGCAGTGGCGCCGGTGCTCATGGTCGACGGCGTGCAGTTGATGCCGAACGGAGAGTCTGGTCCGCCACCGGCGGGACGAAGCACCGTGATGTTGCGGGTGGTGGTCGAGACTTCGCTGCCGCGGGTGATCTCGAGCGTGACGGTCTTGACGCCGGGCTCGGTCCAGCTGGTGGTGCCGTTGGCCGACACCGAGAAGTTGGGGCTTCCGCCGGGGAAGGTCCAGCGATAGGTGCCAGGATCACCCTGGGAGGTGCTTTGGAATGTGACGTTCGCCGAGACCTCGGCATCGGTTGGCGCCGTGAACGATGCCTGGAGCGGAATCAGGTCGGGGTTGGCGACAACGGTGACGCTGATCGCCGGTGTGACGCAGTTGTTGTCGACATC
The DNA here is from genome assembly GCA_038212405.1 of Acidimicrobiales bacterium. GTDB lineage: Bacteria > Actinomycetota > Acidimicrobiia > Acidimicrobiales > SZUA-35 > JBBQUN01. The sequence continues at coordinate 17,230 of JBBQUN010000025.1, forward strand.
GCAGGCCTTGATGGCAACGGTGTAGGTCCCGGGGTCATAGAACGTGTAGTCGAACTCGCCGAACGCCACGAGCTTGGCTTGTTTACCGGTGTTTGGTGAAACGAGCAGCTGCCAGAAATTGGGTTTGCCCTTCACCGTGATCGAGCTGAAGTGCAGGCTCTCACCGGCCGCAACCTGGGTACCGCTGGCGCCGATCTGGATGGCCAGCGGTGCGGTGTTCTCGGTGGTTGTCGTTGTCTCGTTGCCGGGAGTTGTGGTTGGCGTGGTGGGTCCAGGCGTTGGCGTGATGTTCGGGTCGGGTTCGCCTGTTGGGCTGGTGACGGGTGTGGTCTGCTCCGTTTGTGGCCCCGCTGGTGAAGTGTCGGGCGTAGCGGTGTCGGGAGTATCGGTGCCTGAAGAGTCATCGGTGGGGGCCGTCGTGGGCGTGGTCGCGTTGCCCGGTGTCGCTACTTCGGCTGCGGCCTCTTCCACTTGCCCGTCGGCGGCCGTTTGGAGACCGGCGACGCTGACGTCGTCGATGGCGTCGTCGTCGAGGGGTGCGGCAACAAAACCGCCGCCTGTTTCTTCGTCGTATTTCGAGATGGGCTCGATGGTGCCGTCACGGTGGATGAGACCAGCTCGAGAAGACTTCGGATCGTTGTACCAAACAGCGCCATTCTCGGCGACGAGCTGCACCGCCGTACCGGCTTCGACACCGTCGAGTGAGCGGCGCTGGAAGTCGTCGAGAGCATCGAAGTCGACGACGATGACTTCGCCGGACTCGATGTCTTGGACAACGGCCCATCCGAACGTCAACACGGGGCGCCCGTAGGTGCTCGTTGGCAGTGACAAGAAGTCGGCCTCGCCCGGGCACCCGGATCGTTGCGGGTTCCAGAGGAAGGTGCTTCCGTCATCGGCAACGACGAAGAGGTGATCGTCGGCCCCACCGACCTGGAGTGTGGCGTCTGCGGCCACTTCGAGACGGTCACAGACCTCACCTTGGCTGGCCAGCCAGACCGAGTAGTCATCGAGGTCGACCCCAGCCTCGGTCGAGCCGAGGTCGGCGAGTGCGGTCGGCCCATTCAGATCGCCGACGTCTTTGGCGGGGGAGCCGTCGATCGAGAACTCGCGAACTGGCGTCGTTGGATCATCGCTGGCGTAGAGGAGGTTGCCGCTTTCGGTGACGAGGCCGTCGCTGAAGGTAGAACCGACCGGCACGGCGTCTCGTTGGGCCAGTGATGCCAAATCGAGGGGGGCGACGGCGCCGGACTTCACCAGCCAGCCAACGTCGTGGCCGGCGACGACCGACATGGCTTCGCCCGGCTTGGCGAACTGCACGCGCCCGGTCGTGATCGACCAGGAGGAGCCGTCGAGCCGGGCAACCGTACCGTCACTCTTGTTGACGATCAGCGCATCCGAGCCCCACTGCACGACATCGAAGTCGTCGTTGTTCGCAGCCACGCCGAGCGAGGTGGCGATCGAACCGGATCCACCGTCGAGCAGGCTCACCCCGCCCAAGACCTGTGATGGAAGCCAAACGGATCCGTCGGACAGGCGGACCTGCACCTCGGAGCGTGGGCTGCTGGTGGAGATCATCCACGACGTGAGGACGACAGCGGCAACGCCGACTGACGCAAGTGCCGTGCTGGTGAAATGGAATGAGTGGCTCCGCAAAGCGGTGAACCAGCGATCGATTGACATCGGGCCCTCCTCCGATGGCATCCAGCTCGAGCCGGATGCCCTAGGTGTGTCGCACCCAGGCGAACAACGCTAGTGCAGCGAGGTTGTAGGTGCTAGGTCAGTGTGGTTGGCAGTGGGACCTGCGTCATGGGGGATATCCCCCGACGCTGTACGGGTCGTCGGCCACGAGTAGGGTCACTGGGCATGATCGGTAACCGGTTTCGGTATTCGCGTTGGGATGGCACACAGAAGGGGTTCGAGCTCGACGCCTTTGATGTGATGGAGCAGCTCACCGACGACCTCCTCTATCACGGGGATCCAATGGCGGCCCTGCGCAAACTGATGCAGGAGGGCTTCGACGATCGCAACGGCGAACGCATCCAGGGTCTGCGCGAGATCATGGAGAAGCTCCGCCAAGAACGGCGTGAGCGACTCGAGAACCACGATCTCGGCGGCGTCTACGACGAGATCAACGATGCGCTGAACGAGGTCATGGAGATGGAACGGCAAGGGCTCGCCGACCGCGAAGCACTGGCCGACATGCAGCTCGCCGATCCTGACACTCCCGCCGCCGACAAGCGCAACGCCGAGCTGGCCAAAGACGCCACCGCCTCGAAGCAGATGGAACTCGGGATGCTTCCCGACGACCTCGCGGGCAAGGTGCGCTCGTTGCAGAAGTACGACTTCGAATCGGCCGAAGCGCAGCAGAAGTTCGACGAACTCGTCGATCAGTTGCGCAATGAGTTGGTGAAGCAGCAGTTCCAGTCGATGGCCGAGGGCATGGAGAACATGACCGCCGAAGACATGGCGCGCATGAAGGACATGATGGCCGAGCTCAACAGGATGCTCGAGCAGCGGGCCAATGGTGAAGAGCCAGACTTCGACAAGTTCATGGAGGACTACGGCGACTTCTTCCCGAACAATCCCGAGACGCTCGACGAACTCCTCGAGCAAATGGCCCAGCAAATGGCGGCCATGCAGGCGCTCATGAATTCGATGACGCCCGAGCAGCGCCAACAGCTGATGGACCTGTCGAATCAGCTCCTCGAAGACATGGATCTCAACTTCGAGATGAGCAGGCTCAGCCAGAACCTCCAGGGCATGTTCCCCGACGCCGGTTGGCAGCAGAGCTACGACTTCTCCGGCTACGACCCGCTTGGCATGGCCGATGCCTCACAGATGCTCGCTGAGCTCGGTCAGCTCGATCAGCTCGAGCAGTTCTTGCAGAATCCTTCGTCACCCGCCGCCTTGGCCGAGGTCGATCTGGAACAGGTTCGCCGCCTGATGGGTGAGCAAGAAGCCGCCAGTCTCGAGCGGATCTCTGAACTGGCGAAGATGCTCGAAGATTCCGGTCTCGTGCAGAACAAGGAGGGCCGGCTTGAGCTGACGCCGCGTGGCTTGCGTCGCCTGGGCCAGCAAGCGCTCGGGGACCTCTTTTCGAAAATGGATCCGAACCGGCTCGGCAAACACGACACCAACCGTTCCGGCGTAGGCCACGAACGCAACTACGACACCAAGCAGTACGAGTTCGGCGATCCGTTCAACCTCCACATCGAGAAGACGGTCAGCAATGCCATTCGCCGGACCGGTGGTGGGACACCGGTGCAACTCACGCCTGAAGACTTCGAGATCGAGCGAACCGAGCGTCAGGTGCGTTCCGCCACCGTGTTGATGCTCGACCTCTCACTTTCGATGCCGATGCGTGACAACTTCCTGCCGGCCAAGAAGGTGGCCATGGCGTTGTATTCGCTCATTTCGAGCCAGTACCCCAACGACTACCTGGGCATCGTGACGTTCTCCGAAATGGCGCACGAGTTGAAGCCGGCCGATCTTCCCGAAGTCAGCTGGGACTTCGTCTATGGCACCAACATGCATCACGCATTCAAATTGTCGCAGCGCATGTTGGCCAAGGAGTCCGGGACCAAGCAGATCATCATGATCACCGATGGTGAGCCGACCGCTCATCTTCTCGCTGACGGTTCGCCGCTCTTCAGCTATCCGCCGCTTCGGGAAACCGTCGAGGCGACGTTCGCCGAGGTCATGCGGTGTACCAAGGCCGGCATCACGATCAACACCTTCATGCTCGATCCCGATTCGGGGCTCCGTGGCTTCGTCGAGCGGCTCACCGAGATCAACCGCGGTCGAGCGTTCTTCACCACGCCGCAAAACCTTGGCGACTACGTGCTGGTCGATTTCATCGAGAACAAGCGCAAGCTGCTCAAAGGACGTGGCTCTGCCTGACCGGGCGGTCACCGCGCAAACACACGAAGAGTGTTGTTGTGGTCACTTGACGCGCCGAAATGTCGAGAAGGAGTCGAGAAACCGCAGAAATACGGGGTTTGGGCAGGCAAAAGCTGGCATTCACCTTGTCAAACGCTCGCAGGCAAGGCAGAATCGCACCGTTGTAATTACATCGTACCCCTGGCGCGGCGTCGGGTGGGGAATGCTCAACAGGTCACTCGTTGGGCGAACCACCTCGCAGACATCTCCTGAGATGTGTCGCAACAGACCAATCCCGGTCCCGCACTCTCTCGACACTCCCGCATCGAGGACCGGCGTAGCGGAGGAGCAGGTAGTCATGCGAAGTGGGCGAAAACAGTTGGTGCTCGACACGACCTGGCAGGAGTTCTCCAACTGTCTCGGCGTCGACCCCGACCTCTTCTTCCCAGAGCGCGGCGCTTCGACCCGGGAGGCCAAAGAAGTCTGTCGTGGGTGCGTAGTCAGGGAAGACTGTCTCGAGTTTGCCCTGGCGAATGGCGAGAAGTTCGGTATTTGGGGTGGTATGAGTGAACGCGAACGTCGCCGCGTTCGTCGTCAGCGAGCGCTCGAGCGCGAAGCGGCGCCGGCTCCGATCGAAGTCGTCAGCGCCTACTTCGGCTGAATACGGACCTGAAAAAGAACCAGTGGGGTTTGTTCGCCGCCGGTGTTGATTCGCCAATCGGAGGTACTCTTCGAATATGGCAGGACTCAAGCCCCAAGAACTACTCATCATCCTGGTGATTCTTCTCGTGTTGTTCGGTGGCGCAAAGCTTCCGCAACTCGCCAAGAATCTCGGCCGGGCCCAGAAAGAGTTCAAGGATGGAATGTCTGAGAGCAGCGCTGCTGGCGCTGACGAAGACGCATCCACCAAGGACTAGTCATCAGTAATTTCTGCAACCGCGGGAACTTCCCCCACCCGTCTGCCGTTGGAAGTCACGATCGGAGGGCGGGAACACGTGGCTCGTTCTCGCCGCACGCACTCTGATCGGGCGTCCTCTGATGTTCCGTCATGGGAAGAGGTCGCTCTCACTCACGGTCGGTTCATCTACAGCGTCGCGTACCGCCTCACTGGGAACCACCACGATGCGCAGGATCTGGTGCAAGAAGTGCTGTTGCGAGTCAGACGAGGACTAGCCACCTATCAGCCCGGCAATCTCGAGGGCTGGCTTGGTCGGATCACCACCAACGCGTTTCTCGATCGTGTCCGTCGAGACAAGCGTCGGCCCACTGTGCCCCTGCCAGATGAGCCCGACCGGGTGATCGCTGGGTCCGCAGGGATCGACGCCGAGCTCGAGGCCAGTGATCTGCCGCAACACCTCCAAGACATACTGAGCGAGTTGCCTGTCGACTATCGAGTTCCGGTGATCATGAAGGATGTCTTCGGGTACTCCTATGAAGACATCGCCGACCGGCTCGACATCCCCATCGGCACCGTGCGGTCGCGCATCCACCGAGGGCGAGGCCGACTACGCGAGGCAATGGCGGCATGAGCGAACGTAGTGAGCGTGGCCGCCTGGCCCGGCCGGCAGGCCCTGAGGGTCGGGGATCGAGCGAACGTAGTGAGCGTGGCCGCCTGGCCCGGCCGTCAGGCCCTGAGGATGCGTGGGAAGAAGAAGAGGCGTGGGAGCACCACGTCGCTCGTCTTCTCGGTTCTCTGCCTGCGGTCGAGCCGCCGCCGGGGTTTTTGGAGTCGGCAATCGATCATCGTCCGCTGCATGGTGGCAGGGCTGCGGTGGCAGCCCTCGGCGCCACGGTTGTTGCGCTCTCGTGTGTGGTGGTACTCGGGGTTGTTGGTCCGGGACGAGCCGAACTCTCTCTCGACTGGCTGACCTCTCGGCACGCCGCCGTCGCTGCTGGACTGAACGCCGGTTCGTCACCCTCGGCCGCGATCTCGTTCGATGCGCTGATGGCGAGCAATCCGGGCGTCGAGATGGCCGAGCCGGCGAGCGACCCTCTTTCGATGCCGAGCGACTACGAGCACGAGGCAGACTTGCTGACCGAGGACCTTCGCCAGGCCGTCTACTCGCACGGCAACGAAGCAGTATCGGTTTTCGAACAGCCGGGGCGCGCCGACTTCGAGGCACTCGGCTCCGAGGGGATTCGCCGCTTTGATGGCATCGACGCATGGGTAGACGAAGAGCGTCAGATGATGGTCGTCGAGACCCAAGATGGCGTTGTTGCTGTGGTTGGTCTCGAAGTCGACGAAATGGCTGACGTTTTGGCTGATGCCAGACCCCACCCCGAAGGTACGCTCGATGCCACGGTGGGCGCCTTGATGGCGCAACTCGGGTTCCCGGAATAGGTCTGGGGGCGGCTGCCCCACCAACGGGTGACCCGGGAATGAAAACGAAAACCGGACCCGCTCGATGGGGTCCGGCACTGTGCATTTTCGAGCGCTGTGGATTTTCGAGCACTGTTGATTTTCGAGCACTGTTGATTTTCGAGCGCCGATCGTGGGCTGGGCCGACGTGATGACGGGACCCGCACGATCGCTGACCGTGTGGTCAGCCGATGGCGAGTCGGCGCTCGGCACGGCGAGCCTTGAGGATGCGCCGGCGTTGACGCTCTGACGCTCCTCCCCACACGCCGTGATCGATGCGGGCATCGAGGGCGTACTCCAGGCACGTCGCTTGCACGGGGCAGGTGGCGCAGATCTTCTTTGCCACTTCGACGCCGACGCCGTCACTCGGGAAAAAGACCGCAGGCGGGTGGTTGTTGCAGTTGCCGTCGGCCATCCAGTTGGTGTCCATGGTTCTTCAGACGCTTGGTAGCGTCGAATGGTTCCCAGCTCGTGAGAAAACTTCTCCAGCCGGACCCTACGTCAAGGTGCCGAACGGCCTATTTCGATCGATGACTCATGCGTGTTACCAGGAGGAAACCGCCGTCGGGGAGTGACGTGTCTGCCCGCCGGGTGCGGATCGCTGTAGCCTTGCACCCATGTCTGATGTTGCGACGCTCGAAGAAGCGCCCGCCCCGGTAGCACACGTTTCGATCGTGTACACCGGGCCCGTGGCTCCACACTGGGAACTGCACCGCCATTTCGGTGATTCGACGATGCTCGATGAATTTTGGACCCGGGTCACCGCCCGATTGCTCTTGTTGCCGCGGCACGACCCACAGTTCCGACGCAATCGCGAACGAGTCAACCGCGATGCCGAGCGTGAGCTCATTCGAGTCGATTGGGACCTCGGCGAAGAACCGCCGTCGCGTCGCCAGTGACACCCCCAGCCTGCACCCGGGCGGGGCAGCCCCGCTGATGCGCGTCGTTGGAGTCGATCTTGGTGGAACCAAGGTGCTGGCACGGATCGTCGACACCGAGACGGGTTGGTCTGAAGGGCGGGCCAAGGCTTCGACGCCACGGACGGGTCCGGCCGACGTGCTCGATGTCGTCATCGAATCGGTGAGGGCGCTCGACGGATGGGAAGAGACGGAGGCCATTGGCATCGGCCTTCCCGGTTTGGTCGGTAAAGATGGTGTCGTCAATCGCTGCCCGAACATTGCGGGATGGGACAACCCTGTTGCGGTCAGCGCCACCTTGGCGGCAGCGCTTGGAAAGCCCGTTGCTGTTGGAAACGATGTCAATTGCGGGGCGCTCGCCGAGCACCGAGTCGGGGCAGGCCAGGGTGTCAATGATCTCCTTGCCGTGTTCGTCGGTACCGGGGTGGGTGGCGGTCTGGTGCTCGATGGTCATGTGCGCCCTGGATCACGAGGCATGGCGGGAGAGATCGGCCACCTGACCGTGGTCGCTGGAGGCCGGCCATGCGGATGCGGCGGCTTCGGTCACCTCGAGGCTTACGCAGGCAAAGCAGGCATCGAACGCGAGGTTCGCCGCCGGGGTGAACAGGGCGTGACTTCCATGCTGGTGACCCAAGCAGCCGACGGTTCGATCAGGTCCCGCCATCTGGCAAAGGCGATCGAGGCAGGCGACGAGTTGGCCCACGAGCTCATGAACGATGCCGCGAACGCGTTGGCCCAGGGAATCGGCAATGTTGCGACGCTGGTCGATCTTCAGCGGATCGTGCTCGGAGGTGGCATCGTCGACAAGTTTGGCGAATGGTTGGTTTCGAAGATCACTGCGAGCGAACACTTCGGCGGGTTCGGATCGTCGGTGTGCGAACTTCGCTTGGCCGAGCGTCTTGACGACGCTGGCGTCGTGGGTGCGGCAATGCTTGCCGGTGATCAGTTCAGCTGATCATCGGTTCGGTCACTCGATTCAGATGGTGTCGAGCCCGTAAGCGTTTGTCCCACCGAGCGCTCGCACCAGCGAGCGTTTCTTCAGAGAATCCCGAGGGAGTTGCGAGCAGAACGTGTTGGAGCACCACGACGACATCGAGACATCGAGCCGTTTCACCAACCGGGAGCTTTCCTGGTTGCATTTCAATGCGCGTGTCCTGGCTCGCGCCGAAGACGAATCGGTTCCTGAGCTCGAACGTCTGAAGTTCTGTGCGATCTATGCGTCCAACCTCGACGAGTTCTTCATGGTGCGAGTCGCTGGTCTCAAGGATCAGGTTGCCGCCGGTATCACTCGTACGCCGCCCGATGGGTACACGCCCCTGGCACAACTTCGCCAGATCAAGCGGTTGGCCGACCGTCAGCTCCTGCGCCTCGAGCATGTTCACACCGATGTGCTACGAGCCGCGCTCTCTCGCAAGGGCGTCGACATCATCGACTGGGATGAGCTCGACGAAGCCGAGCGAACCTTTGCTGCCCATGAGTTCGAGACCCGCATCTTCCCGATTCTCACCCCGCTTGCTGTTGACCCTGGTCATCCATTCCCGTACATCTCCAATCTGTCGCTGAACCTTGCGATTCAGGTGTTCGACCCGGCGACTGGTCGCCAACGGTTCGCCCGACTCAAGGTTCCGCCATCGATCGATCGTTTCATGGTCTTGCCGTCGGGGCGTTTCGTTCCGCTCGAGCAGGTGATGAGCGCCTACTGCGACCAGTTGTTCCCCGGGTTCAACGTGACGGGAGCGTGGCCGTTCCGTGTCACTCGGAACGCTGATATCAGCCTCGAAGACGAAGGTGCCGAAGACCTCCTCGAGGCTGTCGAGCTCGAGCTCAGGCGTCGCCGTTTCGGTCGGGCAATCCGCCTCCAGGTCGACCGTACGATGCCACCCGAGATCATGAAGCTCTTGCTCCGTGAACTCGACCTCGACGGCGATGACGTCTATCACTACCGGGGATTGATCGACTGCACCGGCTATTGGCAGTTGGCTTCGATCGATCGTCCTGATCTCTTGATGCCTTCGTTCAACGGTGTGGTGCCCACCGACCTGCAAGAGGTCGAGACGCCTGCTGACTTCTTTGCTCGAATCCGCAGGAATGACATTCTGCTTCACCACCCTTACGATTCGTTCTCGGCTTCGGTCAGTGAGTTCGTGCGCTCAGCTGCGAATGATCCGATGGTCATGGCGATCAAGCTGACGATCTATCGAACATCGGGCGATTCGCCGATCGTGCAATCACTGATCCTGGCGGCAGAGAAGGGCAAACAGGTAGCGGTGCTGGTCGAGGTGAAAGCCCGCTTCGACGAACAGGCGAACATCGAGTGGGCCCGCAGGCTCGAAGAAGCGGGAGTCCACGTTGCCTACGGCCTGGTTGGTCTGAAGATCCACTGCAAGACCGCACTGGTCGTTCGCGAAGAGCCCGACGGATTGCGCCGCTACTGCCACATCGGAACGGGCAACTACAACCCGAAGACGGCGACGATCTATGAAGATCTTGGGCTTCTCACTGCCGACCTCCAGATCGGCGAAGACCTCAGTCAGCTCTTCAATTTCCTCACGGGCTACGGCAATCATGTGAGGTTCGACAACCTCCTCGTTGCCCCGTATTCGTTGCGTAGTGGCATTGCGCAGTTGATCGAGAATGAGCGAACGATGCCCCAAGGCGAGGGTCGAATCGTTCTGAAGCTCAACAGCCTCGTCGATGCCGACCTGATCGAATCGCTCTACCTCGCAAGCCAGGCCGGTGTCTCGATCGATCTGATCGTTCGCGGAATCTGCTGCCTGCGTCCTGGTATTCCGGGGTTGTCAGAAAACATTCGAGTTCGCTCGATCGTTGGTCGGTATCTCGAGCACTCGCGCATCTTCTACTTCGCCAACGGCCGAGGTGCGCGGTCGCCCAGCTACTACATCGGCTCGGCCGACTTGATGCCCCGCAACCTCGACCGACGCGTCGAGGCGTTGGTTCGCATCGATGACCCGGCGGGGCAGGCACGCCTCGACCAGATCATCGAGTATGCGCTTGCTGACGATGAGCTGTCGTGGCGACTTGGTACCGACGACGAGTACCACCCCATCCGTACCGGTGCCTTTCAGTCCCACGATGCGTTCGAGCTTCTCGCGCGCCAGCGCGTCCGTCTCGATCGATCGGTCGATATCGGCTCCGAGCAGCCTCGGCCCGTCGTTCGCCGGCGGCCGCAGCAACCAGTGACAGCAACCGAGGCAGAGACCGGGGCAGAGTCCGAGACCGGGGCAGCAGAAGGTACCGCAGCTGGGTCGGCGGGCGAGCGATGAACGAGCGAGTCGTCCGCGCTGCAGGGTGCGTGGTGTGGAGCGGATCTCACGGTCAGCGTCGCTTCGCCGTGGTGCACCGCCCCCGCTATGACGACTGGTC
>JBBQUN010000026.1:0-27594 GCA_038212405.1 Acidimicrobiales bacterium
TGCCGGGTGATAACACCGAGATGTCGGTGGAGTTGATCAATCCGATTGCGATGGATGAGGGTTTGCGTTTCGCGATTCGTGAGGGTGGTCGTACGGTTGGTGCTGGTCGTGTTACCAAGATCGTCAAGTAGGAACTGAGCAGCTCACCGCTCTCCGCATCGTCGGAATCGACCTCGGTCCAAAATGGCCGAGGTCGATTTGCGCCTGTGCTCAGGTCGATCGCCAGCCTGCAGCGCCACCGAACGAATGCACAGGTACTCTGTCGAAGCGGAAAGAGGTCCTACTCGATGTCGAACCCGACAACGCCGAGTCGTAACGAGCCGAGCGCGCATCCTTCGTGGAACAGTGCGCTGCGTCGTCATGAGGACTCAGCTGAGCCAGTGGTCTCGTTCGAGGATCCTGTTCCGTGTTCGCCGGTCGCACTCGAGAGAGTCGTGCATGAGAGAACGGCTGTACCTGGGAGGGCTGTACCTGGGAGGGCTGTACCTGCAGGGACCGCGGTCATCGCAAGCCTTGAGCAGTCTCGACTGGTTCACGAGTCATCCTCCCAGAGGCGAGTCTCCTCCGCTGTGGCCGAGCGAGCGATCAACTCTTCGAGGAGTCGGTTGGCCATGGACGGTCTGGTCGATCAGGCCAAAGAGGGCGATCATCTTGCGTTCGAAGAGCTCGTGCGACGCACCTACGCCGACACCTATACGCTGGCGTTCCGTCTGACCGGCGACGAAGAAGATGCTCGCGACGTTGTGCAGGAGACCTATCTGCGGGTGCACAAAGGTCTTTCCCGCTTCCGTGGTGAAGCACAGTTCACCACATGGCTTCACCGGGTTACGGCCAACTGTGCCAGCACCTTTCTCGGCCGCCGAGGTAAGCATCGTCACGATCCTCTTCCCGATGACCCTTCGATCGTCGACGAACACCCCCGCCACGACCCAGCACTCCGAGCCGACGTTGGTCAGTTGCGGAGTCAGCTGACCGACGCTCTTCGTGCGCTGCCCCCGAAGCTGCGTGCTGTGGTCGTCTTGCGAGATATCTACGACCTTCCGCACGAGGCGATCGCTGCTGAACTCGGCATCAGCGAATCGGCAGCCAAGGTGCGCCTTCACCGAGCCCGCAAACGTCTGCGGGAGCGCCTGTACCCGTTGCAGGGCGATGCCGGTCGTGGCGGAGAATCCGGTCGTGAGGTCGCCGAGCCGTTGGCGCCATTCGCTGCCGGCGACGCGTGGGGTGCCGTGCGATCGATGCTGCGACCCGACGATGTTGACGGTTGCGACGCAAAAGGTCGACAATGACCGACTGTGCGGGTGTTCGATCGCAACTCGCCGAGGCAGGTGGCCAACCCTCACTCTTGAGTCGTGCGAGCGGTGCTCACGTCGAGGCCTGTTTGCGCTGCCAAGCGGAGATCGCCGCCTATCGCAAGCTCGGCCGATCACTCAGCAGACTCCGTTCGGTGAGTGCTGAGCCCCCACCGCAGGACCTCGACGATTTGCTTGCCATGTTCAGCCCGGCGGCGTCGATCCACCCGCTGCGTCGCGGTTCGCGTCGCCGTGTCTATCTTGGCGGCGCCGCGGCGGCAATCACCGCCGCTGGCGCTGGCGCTGTCGTGCTTGCGGCTCGGTTGACAGCCCGGTCGGCCCTCGCTGTCTGAGTCCTGAGTGCGCCACGTTTTTCACCACATCCATCGGGCTTCTGCGACTTGCTCTCCGCCCGCTGATGCCGCCGGGTCGTAGTGATCCTCCTTCGGAAGTGATTGACTTGAGGTGTGCATGCCGGTCGAAGCGCCCAGTTCTGCTGCTAGCCTCGGACCGGCCCTAGGGCACTAGCTCAATTGGTAGAGCACCGGTCTCCAAAACCGGGGGTTGGGGGTTCGAGTCCCTCGTGCCCTGCAAGGTAGGTCGCCTATGTCAATGGGTGTGATCTGCGCTAGCAGTGAACCGTTCTTCGAAAATACCGAAAGGTACAAGGCTGTCCGACGCCTTCGATGGCTGGCCGGTGGCGAGACTTCTCATGAGGCATCAGCAATGGCAATGAATCGGGAGCAGCGGCGCTACCTGCAGAAGCAGGGGCAGCTTGATGCTGAAGGCAATCCGATCGCCACGCCGCGTGACAACCGTCCGCAGCCAAAAGGTGAGTCTGTTGGACTGCGTCAGTACACCAGTGAAGTCAAAACCGAAATGCGCCGGGTGCAGTGGCCGACGAAGAACGAGGTCATCAACTACACGATGGTCGTCATCGTCACACTGATCATCATGACGGCGTTCATCGCCGGAGCCGATCTCTTGTTCGGCAGAGGCGTCATCAAACTCCTGGAGCTTGGTCAATGACCGAAACCGATCTCACCACTGAGCCGAATGCTGGCGACGACGAGCCCGAACTGGCAACCGCCGAGCTCGCTGACGTGGCAGCGACCGATGATCCAACGGCTGACGAGGCCGTCGCGACCCACGACGTCGCGACCCACGACGCCGCGACCGACGACGCCGCGACCGACGACGCAGCGACCGACGACACCCCGACCGAGAGCGGCGAAGCCACAACCGACGACAACGCCACGCTTGACGGCGAGATGGTTGACGGCGAGACGGCTGACGGCGAAGTGGTTGAGGGTGCAGTGGTTGAGGGTGCAGCGGTTGAGGGTGCAGCGGAAGCGGATGATGACGATTCCGACGGCATCACGATCACCGAAACGCCGATTTCGCCCTATGACCGACCCGGACGCTGGTACGTCTTGCACACCCAGTCGGGCTACGAAAACAAGGTCCGCAAGAACATCGAGGCGCGGATTTCCTCGATGAACATGGAAGAGCGGATCTTCGAAGTCGTCATTCCCCTGGAAGACGTTGTCGAGTTCAAGAACGGCAAGAAGGTCGTTGTCCAGAAGAAGGTCTTCCCCGGCTACCTCCTGTGCCGCATGAAGCTCAATGACGACTCATGGTTCGTGGTTCGCAACACTCCTGGTGTCACCGGCTTCGTTGGAGCTGGCAACAAGCCCTCGCCCCTGCCTCGTCGTGAGGTCGAAAGCTTCCTGCAGGTGCCGGCCGAAGGCGAAGAGGCAGCACGCAAAGGCAAGCCTCGTCTCGAGTTCGAAGACGGCGAGACGGTTCGAGTCAAGGAAGGCCCGTTCGCCGATTTCCAGGGCCAGATCGTCGAGATCAACGAAGACCAGCTCAAGGTCAAAGTGCTTGTCAACATCTTCGGCCGGGAAACGCCGGTCGAGCTCGAGTTTGCCCAGGTTGGCAAACTCTGACCGGTCGAACTCCTCGTTCACCGTCCACCATTTCACCCGCCAGCGGGTGTAGTGCCCGCTTTCGGGCCATCTCCCGCTAGGCTCCGCAGTCGCTTTTCCGTCCACGTTTTCGACGTGCGTCACCCCGAGGCAGAGGTCAATGGCCAAGAAGAAAGTAATGGCAGTCGTCAAGATCCAGATTCCTGGTGGGCAGGCTTCGCCGGCACCTCCTGTCGGTACCGCTCTCGGTCCGTACGGCGTCGCCATCATGGATTTCTGCAAGGACTACAACGCCCGCACCGAGTCCCAGCGTGGTCAGGTCGTCCCGGCCGAGATCACCATTTTCGAGGACCGCAGCTTCAGCTTCGTACTGAAGACACCACCGGCTGCCGAACTCATCAAGAAGGCAGCCAAGATCGACAAGGGCGCGGCTGACCCCAAGCGCGACCGTGCCGGCAGCATTACCGACGCCCAGCTCACGGAGATCGCAGAGATCAAGATGCCCGACCTCAACGCCTACGACATCGAGGCTGCGAAGAAGCAGGTCGCTGGCACCGCTCGCAACATGGGCGTGCGAATCAGGTAAACCCCGCTGGTCGCTGAGCGACCTTTGGGCACCGTGGGCGTTTCTCACAACTCGACAACGTGTCACCCCCTTGGGTTGACGCTGTGCTCGCGAGTGACCGCTCCGCAACGAATCCGAATCTATTCATCGGCTCGGCGTACACACCTCAGTCGTCGGCCTCAGCAACGAGGGAGCCAATCATGGCGAAAGCAAAGAAGTACGTCGACGCGATGCGTCGCTATGACCGCGATCATCTCCACGCACCAACCGAGGCGATCGATCTGGTCAAGAACCTCGCAAGCGCGAAGTTCGATGAATCCGTCGACTTCGTGGTGCGACTTGGTGTCGACCCGCGTAAGGCCGACCAGATCGTTCGTGGCACGGTGTCGCTGCCTGCGGGAACCGGCAAAGATGTTCGCGTTGCTGTCTTCGCCCAAGGGGATGCCGCCGCCGCTGCACTCGCCGCTGGCGCAGAGTTCGTTGGAGCAGACGACCTCGTTGCGCTGGTCGAGGGCGGCATGCTCGACTTCGACGTGGCAATCGCGAGCCCTGAGATGATGCCGCAGGTCGGCAAGCTCGGCCGAGTCCTCGGACCTCGTGGCCTCATGCCAAATCCCAAGACCGGGACCGTCACCCCTGACGTCGCCAAGGCAGTCGAGAACTTCAAGGGCGGAACGGTTGAGTATCGCACGGATCGATACGGCAACATTCACGTCGGAATCGGCAAGGTGAGCTTCGAAGCGAAGGCATTGCAAACGAATTTGCACGCCATCGTCGAAGAATTGAATCGGGCAAAGCCATCCTCGGCCAAGGGCCGATACATGCAGAAGGCGTCGCTGTCCTCCACCATGGGTCCCGGGGTGAAGATCGATCCGTCCCGCCTCGACGAGGCATTGGCTGAATGATCTCGGGCGAGGCTCAGCAGTAACGAACCGCTAGGGTTTCGCTCGCAAGAACTGCCGTCCGGCTCGTCCGGGGGCAACCACAATCGAATACTCACGCCAAAGACTTGGGTGCGGGCCATGCCCGCTGAAACATCCCAACGAGGTGATCTCTTCTGTGTCCCACACACCGGTCCACCGGTTCTGGTTTTGCAGTCTTGGTTGTTCGGCCTCTGAGTACGTCGAAACAAACCACGAAGCAAACAGAACATGAGGAAGGAGGTGTGATGGAGAACCCACGACCCGAAAAGGTCGCGATTGTCGATGAGGTGCGCGAACGGCTGAGCAATGCCGGAGGCGTCGTCGTCACTGAGTACCGGGGGCTCGACGTTGGCGCCATGTCGACGTTGCGCCGAGAACTCAGGTCAGCCGGCGGTGCCTACAAGGTGTACAAGAACACCTTGGTGCGCCGAGCTGCTGACGAGGTGGGGATGGACATCAACGACTTGCTCGTTGGTCCAACCGCCCTTGCCTTCGTCGAACAGACTCCCGATGGAGAGCCTGGCGATGTTGTCACGGTGGCCAAGATCTTGCGTGATTTCGCAAGGGCCAATCCCAACCTGATCGTCAAGGGCGGTGTCCTCGACAACAACGTCATCGACGCCGACGGCATGAAGGCCTTGGCCGATGTCGAGCCGCGCGAGGTATTGCTGGCCAAGTTGGCCGGTGCGATCGCAGCGCCGATGGTCCAGTTCGCTGGATTGTTGCAGGCTCTGCCACGCGATTTCGCGTACGGACTTTCAGCACTGATCGAAAAGGGTGGCGCCGGGCCTGCTGTTGCAGACGACGTTGCTCCTGAAGCCGACTCGGCTCCAGCGTCCAGTGCCCCCGAACCAGAGGCTGAAGCAGCTCCCGCTGACGAAGCTGATGTGTCAACCGAAGCGGCGCCCGCCGCCGAGGCCGAAGAAGTAGAAGAGACCACTCCGGCCGAAGCCGGCGAAGAGACACCGGCCGAAGCCGGCGAAGAGAGCGAGAGCTGATCATGGCAACCAAGGAAGAAATCCTCGAAGGCATCGCCAGCATGACCGTGCTGGAACTGTCCGAACTCCTCAAGGAATTCGAAGAGAAGTTCGGCGTGACCGCTGCAGCCCCGATGGCTGTTGCTGTTGCCGGTGGCGGCGCTGCGGCTGAAGAGGTCGAAGAGAAGAACGAGTTCGATGTCGTCCTGACCTCGGCCGGTGACAAGAAGATCCAGGTCATCAAGGCCGTTCGCGAACTCACCGGCCTCGGCCTCAAGGAAGCGAAGGACCTGGTCGAGGCAGCCCCGACCAACGTGCTCGAAGCGGCGAAGAAGGAAGATGCCGAAGCAGCGAAGGCGAAGATCGAGGAAGCCGGCGGAGCCGTCGACCTCAAGTAAGACCGTTCAAGCATTCTCGTCGAGGGTGCGTGTTCGGGGTCCCCGCTTCGTTGCGGCCCTCTGATCGCTCTTGAACAGCTATTGCTGACGCCCCTTCGTCGACCGGCTCACACCGGTCGACGAAGGGGCGTTTGCCTTTTCGGGCGGTGCTGGCGGTTTGGCGGGAGAGGCTCGACCCATCCTGCATTGCGAAGGTGGTCTTGCGAAGGCGGCGGCTGGTTGTGTCGAAAACCGCATTCGAGATGCTTGACCTGTCGTCCCCCCCACCTTTAGAGTCCCCACCACACGATTCCGCCCAGCGAAGCGGGTGACAATAGGGGAGCGCTTGCAGGGGTGACGTACGTGTGACGCCTGCCCTAGTGCGCACGCTCGGACCGCCGCAAGCTCATTCGCTCCGGTGTTGGAGGGGTTGTTGTCGGATGGTGCGTTGTGGATAACGAGAAGTGCACGTATGCTTGGCAGTTGCCGTGCGTGCCCGCTTTGTTTTGCCGACCTCAATTTTGCGAGAAGTTACGTCCCTGACGTCGCTGCTTTCTCTATTGGCTCGGGGCAGGAAGACCTCCTCCGGAGTTCGTCCCGAAACTGACAAGCGCGCGCTGCTTTCCTTGGCCTCCCGTGCTACCCCAGGTGGTGTCTTTTGCCTGCACGTACCGTCGCTCGCGACCGTTACTCCTTCGGCAATCTCCAGGAGGCCATCGAGCTTCCGGACTTGATCGCAATCCAGCGGGAGTCATTCCGCT
This sequence comes from Acidimicrobiales bacterium, assembly GCA_038212405.1. Classification (GTDB taxonomy): domain Bacteria; phylum Actinomycetota; class Acidimicrobiia; order Acidimicrobiales; family SZUA-35; genus JBBQUN01. The sequence goes on from JBBQUN010000026.1 coordinate 6,827, forward strand.
GGTTCCTTGAGGAAGGGCTCTCCAACGCCTTCCGGGACATCAGTCCCATCAAGGACTTCACAGAAACGCTCCAGCTCGAGCTCGAGTTCGACCCTCACGACGAGGATCTTGAGCCTTATCCGAAGTTCTCCGTTGAGGAGTGCAAGGAAAAGGACATGACCTACGCTGCGCCGATTTTCGTGCGCGCTCGGTTCATCAACGCCAACACCGGTGAGATCAAAGAGCAGACGGTGTTCATGGGCGACTTCCCCATGATGACCGACAAGGGCACGTTCGTGATCAACGGCACCGAGCGTGTCGTGGTCTCGCAGCTCGTTCGCTCACCTGGTGTCATCTTCCAGCCTGGTGAACGTTTCCGTCTGCGAAACATGTCGAAGCACCAGATGGTCACCGGCACCATTCACCCCTATCGCGGTGAGTGGATCGAATTCGATGTCGAGCAAAAGCCCGGCAAGGACCCAACCGCTGGCGTGCGCGTTGCTCGTAAGCGTCGTCTGTCACTCTTCACCATGCTGCGCGCTCTCGGTTTCGACGAAGAGAACGCCCCGGGCTTCCTCGACGCGTTCGTCAAGCACTTTGACTTCCTCGAGGGCCAGTGGGAGAAAGATCGAGAGATCGCCCCCACTCAGGACGAGTCGCTCGTCGAGATCTACAAGCGTGCCCGCCCGGGTGAGCCGCCGACGCTCGAAGCGGCCCGCTCTTACCTCCGCAACGCTTTTTTCGAGAGCCGTCGCTATGACCTTTCACGTGTCGGTCGCTACAAGCTGAACCGCAAGCTCGGCCCCGAAATCGACCGGCTCGAGACGCTGTTCCCAATGCTCAAGGACTTGCTCGACAAGCCTGAGTCCGATCAGGGCGTGCTCTCACGCTGCGAGGTCATGGCCGCGGCCACCTACCTCCTCAACCTGATGATCGCCGAGCCGGGTTACCGACTCGACGACCAGGACCACTTCGCCAACCGCCGCGTACGGTCGGTCGGCGAGCTCATCCAGAACCAGGTCCGAATCGGGCTGTCCCGGATGGAGCGTGTCGTTCGTGAGCGCATGACGACCCAAGACGTCGAGGCCATCACGCCGCAGACGCTCATCAACATTCGCCCGGTCGTCGCTGCCATCAAGGAGTTCTTCGGAACCTCCCAGCTGTCGCAGTTCATGGACCAGGTGAACCCACTGTCTGGCCTCACCCACCGTCGTCGTCTCTCGGCCCTCGGCCCAGGTGGCCTGTCGCGTGAGCGTGCCGGCTTCGAAGTCCGAGATGTCCACTTCTCGCACTACGGCCGTATGTGCCCGATCGAGACTCCCGAGGGCCCGAACATCGGCCTCATCGGGTATCTCGCCAGCTACGCACGAGTCAACGAGTTCGGCTTCCTCGAGACGCCGTACCGTCGAGTCGTCGATGGTGTCGCAACTGACGAAGTGGTGTTTCTCACCGCCGACGAAGAAGAAGAGTTCGTCGTCGCACAGGCCAACGCCAAGCTCAATGCCGACGGCACCTTCATCTCCGACAAGGTCCTTGCTCGGCGTTCGCCACAGGCCGCATCACTGCGAGACCTCAAGCTGCAGCTCGAACGCGACATCTTCTTCGGCGCCACCACCGAGATCTCCCAGGTGCCCGGCATCGAAGTCGACATGATGGACGTCTCGCCGAAGCAGATCGTTTCGATCGGCACCGGCTTGATTCCCTTCCTCGAGCATGATGACGCCAACCGCGCCCTCATGGGTGCCAACATGCAGCGTCAGGCTGTGCCGCTCCTCACCCCGGAAGCGCCGTACATCGGCACCGGCATCGAGAAGCGTGCCGCCCACGATGCGGCCGACACCCTCGTTGCCGAAGACGATGGCGTGGTCCTCGAGGTCGACGGCAAGCACATCACCGTCGAGTACGCCAAGATGGGCAAGAGGATCTACCGTTTGCTCAAGTTCGAGCGTTCCAACCAGGACACCTCGATCAATCAGAAGCCACGGGTCGTTCCGGGCGAGACCTTCAAGAACGGTCAGCTCCTCGCCGACGGTCCTTCGACCGACAACGGCGAACTCGCCCTCGGCAAGAACCTGGTCGTGGCCTTCATGACCTGGGAGGGCTACAACTTCGAAGACGCGATCATTCTGAACCAGCGTTTGGTTCGCGACGACGTGCTCACCTCGATCCACGTCAAGGAGCACGAAATTGATGCTCGCGACACCAAGCTCGGACCAGAAGAAATCACCCGAGACATCCCGAACCTGAGCGAAGACGTTCTCGCCGATCTCGACGAGCGCGGCATCATCCGTGTCGGCGCCGAGGTCAGCCCGGGCGACGTGCTCGTCGGCAAGGTCACGCCCAAGGGCGAGACCGAGCTCACCCCTGAAGAACGCCTGTTGCGGGCCATCTTCGGCGAGAAGGCTCGTGAAGTTCGCGACACTTCGTTGAAGGTGCCCCACGGTGAGGTCGGAAAGGTCATCGACGTCAAGGTGTTCAACCGTGACGACTCACACGAACTCCCTCCGGGCGTCAATCAGCTGGTTCGGGTCTACGTGGCTCAGAAGCGCAAGATCTCGGTGGGCGACAAGCTCGCTGGTCGCCATGGAAACAAGGGCGTCATTTCTCGCATCCTCGCCACCGAAGACATGCCGCACCTGGCCGACGGCACTCCCGTCGACATCGTGCTCAACCCGTTGGGTGTTCCGTCCCGCATGAACGTGGGCCAGGTGCTCGAATCGCACTTGGGCTACGCCGCTCGCTGGGGTTGGACCATCGATGGTGTGCGCACCGGGCACGCTCCGATGACTGGTACCGAAAACAAGACTCGGCCATTCACCACTCCGGCAACGCTCGTTGCCACTCCGGTGTTCGATGGTGCCAAGTGGGACGAACTCGAACTCGCCGGTGACAAACCGACCATTCAGTCGATCTTCGAGAACCTGAACCCCGAGGCCCAGGATGGCCGCCGGCTCATCCAGCCTGACGGTAAGACCACCCTGTACGACGGTCGTACTGGCGAACCGTTCGACAACCCGATCATGGTCGGGATCATGTACATCTTGAAGCTGTCGCACATGGTCGACGACAAGATCCATGCCCGTTCCACCGGCCCGTACTCAATGATCACCCAGCAGCCGCTTGGTGGTAAGGCGCAGTTCGGTGGTCAGCGATTCGGCGAGATGGAAGTGTGGGCCCTGGAGGCCTATGGCGCGGCGTATTGCTTGCAGGAGCTGCTCACCATCAAGTCCGACGACGTCCTTGGCCGAGTCAAGGTCTATGAGGCCATCGTCAAGGGCGAGAACATTCCCGAGCCCGGCATTCCTGAGAGCTTCAAGGTCCTCATCAAGGAGATGCAGGCGCTGTGCCTGAACGTCGAGGTTCTCTCGGCCGACGGCTCCGAGATCGAAATGCGCGAGCTCGACGACGAGCTCTTCCGTACTGCCGAAGAACTCGGCATCGATCTCTCCCGTCCCGAGCGGGGCACCGACGAAGACGACGCTGCCCGCGCTGCGGGTAGCCGACGCTGATCAGCGCCGGCTCTGATCAGCACAAAGGGATTACACACTGATGCTTGATGTCAACGATTTCGATCAGCTGAAAATTGGACTGGCGACTGCCGACTCGATCCGCATGTGGTCGAACGGCGAGGTGAAGAAGCCAGAAACCATCAATTACCGAACCCTCAAGCCTGAGAAGGACGGTCTTTTCTGCGAGAAGATCTTCGGTCCGACCAAGGACTGGGAGTGCGCCTGCGGCAAGTACAAGCGTGTCCGCTTCAAGGGCATCATCTGTGAGCGTTGCGGTGTCGAAGTCACTCGCTCGAAGGTGCGCCGCGAACGCATGGGCCACATCGAGCTCGCCGCTCCCTGCGTGCACATCTGGTATCTCCGTGGCACCCGTTCCTGGCTGGCCTACCTCCTCATGGGCACCGAGCCCCGCGAGGAACTGAAGGCCAAGCAGCTCGAAAAGGTCATCTACTTCGCGGCCAGCCTGGTCACGTGGGTCGACGAAGAGCGACGCGACGAGGACCTGCCGAACCTCGAGGCCGAGGTCATCGCCGAGCGCGAAACCATCATCAAAGAGATGGAACTGCGTTTGGCCGAGGAGCATGAGGAGCTCGAGAAGGAGCTCGCTCAGCTCGAGTCCGATGGTGCCAAAGACACCGAGATCCGTGCTCGTCAGCGTTCCGCCGACAAGGACTTCGCGTCCACCCGCGAGCAGTACGAGATGGAACTCGATGTGCTCGACCGGGCATGGGACGAGTTCAAGGGCCTGTTCGGCCGCCAGATTCTCGAAGACGAACTCCTGTGGCGGGAAATGACCGACCGCTGGGGTGACTACTTCGAGGGCGGTATGGGCGCCGATGCCCTGGCGCAGCTCATCGAGCGCATCGATTTCGACAACGAAGAAATCCTGCTCCGTGCTGCGATCGACCCGCCAGAGGGTCAGAAGCCGCTGTCAGCGCAGCGCAAGCAGAAGGCCATCAAGCGCCTCAAGATCGTCGCTGCCTTCAACCGCCGCGACGAGAACGAGCGTCGGATCAACGATCCTCGCGCCATGATCCTCGACGTCGTTCCGGTGATTCCGCCGGAACTGCGTCCGATGGTGCAGCTCGACGGTGGCCGTTTCGCCACCTCCGACCTCAACGACCTGTACCGCCGTGTGATCAACCGGAACAACCGCCTCAAGCGGCTCCTCGATCTCGGTGCACCGGAGATCATCGTCAACAACGAGAAGCGGATGCTGCAGGAGGCGGTCGATGCACTGTTCGACAACGGTCGCCGTGGTCGCCCGGTCACCGGACCGGGTAACCGCCCGCTCAAGAGCCTCTCCGACATGCTCAAGGGCAAGCAAGGACGTTTCCGTCAGAACTTGCTCGGCAAGCGTGTCGACTACTCCGGCCGGTCGGTCATCGTGGTCGGCCCGACGCTGAAGTTCCACCAGTGTGGTCTTCCGAAGATCATGGCACTCGAGCTGTTCAAGCCGTTCGTCATGAAGCGCTTGGTCGATCAAGAGCTGGCCCAGAACATCAAGTCGGCCAAGCGCATGGTCGAACGCCGTCGTCCTCAGGTCTGGGAAGTCCTCGAAGACGTCATCCAGGAGCATCCGGTCATGCTCAACCGAGCACCGACTCTGCACCGCCTTGGTATTCAGGCGTTCGAGCCGGTTCTCGTCGAGGGCAAGGCGATCCAAATCCACCCGTTGGTCTGCACCGCCTTCAACGCCGACTTCGACGGCGACCAGATGGCCGTCCACCTGCCGCTGTCGGCCGAGGCCCAAGCCGAGGCCCGCGTACTGATGCTGAGCGCCAACAACGTGTTGTCGCCAGCACACGGCCGTCCGCTGGTCACTCCGACCCAAGACATGGTCATCGGCTGCTTCTATCTCACCGAGTCGATCCCGAACGAGACCGAAGGCAACAAGCTCAAGACGTTCCGCGAGCCCTACCAGGTCGAGCGAGCCTATGAAGAGGGTTCGATCACTCTTCACGAGGGTATTTACTACCGTCGCGACGACCTGCTCCTCGAGCCGGGCGCCGAGGGCAAGGCTCCGGTATATGTCGAGACCACTGCTGGTCGCGTGCTGTTCAACGAGACCCTTCCGGTGAACTTCCCGTTCGTCAATCACCTGATTGCCAAGCGAGACATCTCGGTCATCGTCGACGACCTGGCCAGCAACTACCCCAAGGCCGAAGTCGGGGCAACGCTCGACCGGATCAAGCAGCTCTCGTTCCACTACGCCATGCAGTCCGGACTCACCGTCTCGATCGACGACGTCCAGACTCCGGTCGAGAAGAAGGCCATCCTGGACGGTCACGAGATCGAAAATGACAAGGTCGAATCGCAGTTCCACCGTGGGGTGATCACCGACGGCGAGCGTCGTCAGAAGCAGGTGGAGATCTGGACCCAGGCCACCGACGAAGTTCGTACGGCCATGGAGATCAATCTCAAGTCGAAGAAGTTCAACCCGATCGACATGATGGTCGGCTCGGGCGCTCGTGGGAACATGATGCAGGTTCGCCAGATTGCGGGCATGCGAGGCCTCGTTGCCAACCCACGAGGCGACATGATTCCCCGTCCGATCAAGTCGAACTTCCGTGAAGGCCTCACCATGTTGGAGTACTTCATCTCCACGCCTGGTGCCCGTAAGGGTCTGGTCGACACTGCCCTTCGTACTGCCGACTCCGGCTACTTGACTCGTCGCCTTGTCGACGTCGCCCAGGAAGTCATCATCAACGATCGTGATCCCTTCTCCGAGGGACGCCCGATCCGTGGACTCGTGCTCGAGAACGTCAAGCCCGATGGCTACTACAACAAGGTCACGGGGGAAGCGTCCGATGCCAGCGATCCTGAAGCGACTCGTCAGGCCTTCTACCTCGAGACCCGTCTCTTCAGCCGAACACTGGCCGACGACATGGAGCTCGCCAGCGGTGTGACCCTTTCGAGGGGCACGCTCGTTGGTGAAGACGAAATGGCGTTGCTGCGAGACGATCCGAACATCACCGAGGTGCGGGTTCTCTCGCCGCTCACCGATGATTCCGCGATCGGCATCTCGGCTGCCAGCTACGGCATCTCGCTCGCCACTGGCAAGCTCATCGAGGTCGGCGAAGCCGTCGGTGTCATCGCCGCTCAGTCGATCGGCGAGCCTGGCACGCAGCTCACCATGCGTACGTTCCACACCGGCGGTATTGCCGGCGGAACCGACATCGCTGGTGGTCTGCCCCGTGTCGTGGAATTGTTCGAGGCTCGCACGCCAAAGGGCAAGTCCACCCTCGCTCGGGTCTCCGGTGTTGTTCGCATCGCCGAGGACGAGGGCAAGGGCAAGGTCATCACCATCGTCACCGACGAGGGTGAGGAAGACTCCTACACCGTGCCGACCATCTCTCGTCTCGAGGTTCGCGAAGGCGACGAAATCACCGCTGGTGATCCGATCGTCGACGGCCCCCGTGACCCGAAGGAACTGATCGAGATTCGCGGCATTCGCGAAACCCAGCAGTACCTGGTTGGCGAGGTGCAGAAGGTCTACCGAGATCAGGGCGTGTCGATCCACGACAAGCACATCGAACTCATCGTTCGTCAGATGACCCGCCGAGTAAGTATTCAAGAGCCGGGCGAGTCCGACTTCTTGCCAGGTGAGCGCGTCGACCAGTGGCATTTCGCTGGGGTCAACCGCAACCTCGTCCAGGAAGGTCTCAAGCCTGCCGAGGGTCGCCCAGAAATCATGGGCATCACCAAAGCGTCGCTGGCCACCGATTCATGGCTTTCAGCGGCGTCGTTCCAGGAGACCACCCGTGTACTCACCGAAGCCGCCATCGAGGGCAAGTCCGACTCGATGATCGGTCTGAAGGAGAACATCATCATTGGCAAGCTGATTCCCGCCGGTACCGGCCTGCTTCGTCACCGCGAAGCAGTGACGTTCGCACCCGATTATCAGCCGCTGTCGTTCTACAGTTCTGATGGCGACGAGCAGGATCCGGCCGAATGGTTGGCCTCGCTCGGGCAGAACGGCGATGCCGAGCCAAGCCCTGCCGCACCAACCACCATCGGCTAGGCAGGTTGTCTGCTCGATAGCAGCCTTGACTCCACTCTGGAGTTCGCAAGAACGATGGCTGCTCCGGTGACGGGGCGGCCATCGTCGCGTTCGACCACAACCAGCGGTGACACCTTGCTTTGGCGCTCGCCGGATCGACTCGAGACGATCGTGGACCTCGGCAACGGCGATCAACCTCTGGTGCTTGGTGAGACTGTGGTGCTTGGTGAGACCGTGGTGCTTGGTGAGACCGTGTTGGTTGGTGAGACAACGGCCCCACTGGTGTGGCAGCATCTGTGACCAGGGGCACAGTGCCTCTGTGGTGATGGCAGCAGCGATTTCGCCAAAGCGCACGGTGCAGGCCATTGCGACCAAGCCCAAGGGGGACCAGTGCAGGTCGACATGACCATCAATGGACGAGCGTGTTCGGCGGACGTCGAGCCGCGAACGTTGCTTGTCCACTACATCCGAGATGTGATCGGCCTGACCGGGACCAACGTTGGGTGCGACACCTCCTCGTGCGGGGCATGCACCATTCATATCGATGGTGAAGCTGCGAAGTCATGCACGATGCTCGCCGTCCAGGCGCGTGGCGCAACGCTCACCACCATCGAAGGTATGGCCGATGCCGACGGCACCTTGCACCCGATGCAGGAGGCCTTTCGCCAGTGCCACGGGTTGCAATGTGGCTATTGCACGCCGGGGATGGTCATGGCTGCCACCTCCCTGCTCAGCGAGAACCCGAACCCCACCGAAGTCGAGGTTCGACTCGGACTCGAAGGCAACCTCTGTCGTTGCACCGGCTACCACAACATCGTCAAGTCCGTGCTGAGCGCGGCAGGAGGCATGGCATGACCGCAACCGAGACGCAACCGAACGCAAAGGTCGTTGGCACCGCACGCCTTCGGCGCGAAGACCCCGAACTCCTGACCGGCGAAGGCAAGTACGTCGACGACATTCAGGTCGCAGGCCAACTCTGGATGGGCATGGTTCGCTCGACCATGGCTCACGCCACCATCAACGGCGTCGACACGACGGAGGCTGCCGGTATGCCCGGCGTGCGCGCCGTCTACAGCGGTCCTGAGCTCGCCGACATGGGGCTTTGGGCGGCCCCGCTGCCATGTGCCTGGCCAGTCACCCCCGACATGGTCAACCCCCCTCACTATCCAGTGGCGACCACCGAAGTCCATCACGTTGGTGAAATCATCGCCGTCGTGTTGGCCGAGTCCCGATACCAGGCGGCCGACGCAGCCGAACTCGTCGTCGTCGACTATGCGCCACTGCCCGCGGTCGCCTCGATCGATGCTGCGGTGGCTGACATCGACCATGCGCACAGTGATCTGGCAACGAACAAGGCCTATCACTGGGCCCTCGAACCCAACCCCGAGGCGGTTGACGCTGCGTTTGCCGGTGCCACTCACCACATCACGGCCAACTTCATCCAGCAGCGGTTGATTCCGGCAGCCATGGAACCCCGGGGCGTCCTGGCGATTCCGTCGCCTCACGGCGGCGATGTCACGCTGTACACCTCGACCCAGATTCCCCACATCCTCAAGGTCATGATCGCAGCCACCACTGGCCTGCCCGAGCAGAAGCTGCGCATCATCGCTCCCGCCGTCGGGGGTGGATTCGGAGCGAAGCTCAATGTCAACCCCGACGAAGTCCTTGCGGTCACCCTTGCCAACAAGCTGAAGGTGCCTGTCCGTTGGACCGAGACGCGATCAGAAGCAGCGTTTTCGACCCACCAGGGACGGGGGCAGCAGCAGAAGATCGAGCTTGCTGCCGACGCCGAAGGCAAGTTGTTGGGCGTCCGGGTCCACCTCGATGCTGACATGGGCGCCTACATGATGCTGATCACGCCCGGTGTTCCGCTGCTCGGCAGCTTCCTCTACACCGGCGTCTACGACGTCCCGGCCTTCGGGTTCACGTGCGACGGTCACTTCACCAATCTCACCCCGACGGATGCGTATCGAGGTGCCGGTCGCCCGGAGGCGAGTTACGCCATCGAACGAGCGATGGACATGCTCGCTGTCGAAGTCGGCATCGGACCCGACGAGATCCGCCGTCGGAACTACCTGGCCGGCGGTGGGGAATTCACTGATCTCGAAACCGCCTCCACGTTGGTCTTCGATTCGGGCAACTACGCCCCCAATCTCGATCTCGCGCTCGAAATGGCCGGCTACGACGACCTGCGGGCCGAGCAGGCTCGGCGGCGCGACGCCGGTGACACCAGGCACCTTGGCATCGGATTGTGCACCTACGTCGAGATCTGCGGCCTGGCACCAAGTCGAGCACTCGCTGGGCTGAACTACGGTGCTGGCGGCTGGGAGCATGCGATGGTGCGTTTCCTGCCGACTGGCAAGGTCGAGGTCGTGACTGGATCTACGCCGCATGGCCAGGGTCATGAGACCTCGTGGTCGATGATCGTTGCCGACAAGCTCGGGATCGACCCTGACGACGTCGAGGTCTTGCACTCTGACACCGCTGTCAGTCCGCTCGGTCTCGACACCTATGGGTCGCGCTCGCTTTCTGTTGGCGGTGTTGCCATCTCGATGGCTTGCGACAAGGTGATCGACAAGGCCCGCCAGATCGCCGCCCACCAACTCGAAGCGAATCCTGACGACCTCGAGTTCATCGGAGGCACCTTCGCGGTAAAGGGTTCGCCTGACAAGGCGCTGCCGATCCAGGCCGTTGCCTTCGGGGCCTTCACTGCGCACAACCTTCCCGATGGAATGGAACCCAACCTCCAGGAGCAGGTCACCTTCGACCCTCCCAACTTTGCGTTCCCATTCGGAACCCACGTCGCTGTGGTCGAAATCGACGAGGTCACCGGCAACGTCGAACTCCTCGCCTACACCGCCGTCGACGACTGCGGCAATCAGATCAATCCGCTCATCGTCGAGGGCCAAGTGCACGGTGGCATCGTGCAAGGGGTCGCTCAGGCCCTCTGGGAAGGAGCGAGCTATGACGACGACGGCAATTGTCGAAACCCGTCATTCCTCGACTACCTCGTGCCCTCGGCCGCCGAGCTTCCGAACATCACAACCGGCTACACCTACACGCCCAGCACCAGCAACCCAATGGGAGTGAAGGGGGTCGGCGAGGCAGGAACCATCGGTTCCGCCGCCGCAGTCATCAATGCGATCTGCGATGGCCTGAGCCCGTTTGGCATCACCGACATGGCGATGCCCGCCACCCCGCAGCGGGTGTGGAAAACCATCCAAGCGGCCAAGGCCACGAACGCAGGCGGTCCAGCATGATTCCCGCAACCTTCGACTATGTCGAGGCCGACTCGGCCGACGCGGCGATTGCTGCGCTGAGTGAATACGGCGACGAGGCCAAGCTCCTCGCCGGAGGCCACAGCCTCATCCCACTCATGAAGTTCCGATTGGCGACCCCATCGGTGCTGGTCGACATCGGACGGCTCAGCGATCTTTCCTATATCAATGACGCTGGTGACTATCTTGCCATCGGGTCCATGACTCGTCACCGTGCGCTCGAGACGAGTGAGCTGCTGGCCAGTCAGGCACCGATCCTGGCGCACGTCGCCGGTCAGGTTGGTGATCCAGCCGTGCGGTATCGGGGAACCCTTGGCGGATCGCTTGCACACGGTGACCCGGCGTCCGACCTGCCGGCAGCGTTGCTGGCACTTGGGGGGACGATGGTGTTGCGAGGCCCCGGCGGAACGCGCGAGATCGAAGCCAGCGACTTCTTCACCGGATTCCTCGAAACGGCATTGGCTCCTGACGAATTGCTCACCGAGATCCGGGTGCCAAAGGTGCCCGACGCTGGCTGGAGCTACCAGAAGTTCAATCGTCGAGCTCAAGACTGGGCCATCGTCGGTGTGGCCGCAGTGCTGAGCGACAGCCCAGGCATCGCCCTGGTCAACATGGGTCCTCAGCCCATGCGCTCAGCATCGGTGGAGGCCGCGCTGCGTTCTGGAGCCAGTGCCGCTGACGCCGCCGCCCAGGCAGTTGAAGGGACGCAGCCGCCTGACGACCTCAACGGCGATGCTGAGTATCGAAGCCATCTGGTGCAGGTGCTGGTCGAGCGGGCACTCGTGGAGTGCGGTCGAGCCTGACCGTGTTGCTCAGAGCCCCTGCCATCGAACATTGGCTGGGGCTCTGACGCGTCCGGGGAAGCATCGGGCGAGTTCCCCGGTTGGACTGCCATGGCATCATTGACCTTGCAACGCTTGCTCCAACGGGCCAACGGACGGCGAGAAGTGTCGCCGGCTGGCATGACACGATTGGCTCTGCTCGTGGTGACGTCGGCGTTCATCACCACAGCGTGCGTGTCGTCGGGACCTGCCGTTGGCGACAACGCGTCCCGCGGAACTGATACCGGCGAGACCGAACCAACGGCGCCGAGAGCGCCAGCGCCTGAGGTTCCAACCGGGCCGCTCGACCCCGAGGTCGATCGTGCGGTTGACCTACTGATCGACCGGATCCAGTACGAAGGGCCCAACGAAGTCGTTGACCGCCTTGTCGCCAGCGGAGACGTGCGAGTTGCCTGGTACCTCGTCGACGTCCTGCGATTCGTTCGCGACCCTGATTTCGCCGACCTTCTGATCGAGGCGTTTGCCGATCTCACCGGCGTCCCTGCTGATCCCTTGGCTCCGTGGAGTTCTGCGGTTGATCAGTTGCTCGTCTGGGACATTCCTGCACCCCCTGGCTATTTCCAGAAGAAGGAGCGGATCTTCACGATCGTCGATGAGCGGTGGCTGCCCTTCTTCGACCCCGAAGCCGACATCGACTGGCGCCAGGTCGGTTGGGGTGGTGTCTTCATCGATGATCGATCGCTTGGTGACCCGAACAACTGCTTGCTCGGCTGTATCCCTGCACTCGATGACCCACCGGTCACCAATGCTGCGGGTGGATCGTGGTATCCCGACGATGCGTACGTGTTCGGGGTCGTGATCAACGGAGAGGCCAGGGCCTACCCGAAGAACATGATGGAAGTCCATGAGATGGTCAACGACACCCTCGGGGGACGCCGGATCGCCCTGCCCTACTGCACACTCTGCGGCTCAGCCCAGGTGTACTACACCGACGATGTCGTCACCGATGATGGCGAACCGATTGTGCTTCGCACATCGGGATTGCTCATCCGATCGAACAAGATGATGTACGAACTGACGACCCGGTCACTGATCGATACGTTCCGCGGCGTGGCGAGTTCAGGGCCGCTACGAGAGCAGGGCGTGCAGCTGGAGCAGGAATCGGTCATCACCGCGACGTGGGGCGAATGGAAGCTGGCACATCCTGAGACGACGATCATCGTCGAAGACGGTGGCCGTTCCAGAACGTATTCGTTGAATCCGCTACGAGATCGCGACGCTGACGGACCCATTTTCCCGATCGGACTCGTCGACGCCAGGCTCGACGTGCAGGAGCCGGTGCTCGGTGTTGTCATCGGTGATCGGTCAGTTGCCTTCCCGGTAGCCGAAGCCCTTGAGGCCCTTCGTGCCGGTGAGTCGGTCTCGATGAACGACCTCGACCTCGAGTTGGTGCTCGACGGCGATGGCTTGCGCGCTGTCCAAGCGAACGTCGGTGATGGCGAACCAGGTGTTGGCAGCCATCAAGCGTTCTGGTTTGCCTGGAGCCAGTTCCATCCCGACACCGAGCTCTGGCGTCGATGATCTCGGCGAACCGGGAAGGGCGTGAGTCGGTTCGCAGCCAGGCTGACCAGTAGTGTTCACTGCGTGACGACATCACTCGAAACATTGGCGGGATCAGTCCACGACGTGACGGCGGCTCTGGCTGCAAACGACTACCTCGCCGACGAGGGACTCGCCACATCGATCTTTCTGGCGATTGCGTTGCGTCGGCCGCTCTTCCTCGAAGGCGAGGCTGGAGTGGGAAAGACCGAGGTTGCGAAAGTGCTGAGCCGATGGCTCGGAGGCCCGTTCATCCGCTTGCAGTGCTACGAGGGCATCGACGCAAACCAAGCGGTGTTCGAGTGGGACCACGCTCGTCAGTTGCTGCATTTGCGTACCGCCGAGGCGTCCGGACGCATCGATGCCAAGAACGCCGGAGTTCTCGAATCAGAGCTGTACGGCGAGCAGTTCCTCATCAGACGTCCGCTGCTGGAGGCGCTGAGTCCAACCGCTGACGGATCGGTGCCGGTGCTCCTGATCGACGAGGTCGATCGTGCCGACGACGAGTTCGAAGCCTTCCTTCTCGAAGCGTTGTCCGACTATTCAGTCACCGTGCCGCAGCTGGGCACGATCACCGCAGCGAACCCCCCGCTGGTGATCCTCACCTCGAACCGCACGCGTGACGTCCACGATGCACTGAAGCGTCGCTGTCTGTATCACTGGGTCGAGCACCCTGATTTTCAGCGAGAGGTCGACATCGTTCGGCTTCGAGCGCCTCACGTCGGTGAACAGTTGGCTCGTCAAGTGGCAGCGGCCACCGAAGCCGTGCGTGGCTATGGCCTCTACAAGCCGCCAGGCGTTGCCGAGACCATCGATTGGGCCATGTCGCTCGCGGCCCTGGGTCGAAGTGAGCTCGACGACGCCGCGGTGAGGGCAACGCTGGGCACCGTACTCAAGTACCGCGAAGACCATGACCGTGTCGCAGAACGTGGGGTTCACGACCTGGTGCGAGCCGCCATCGCTCGCGCCAAGTGAGGGGACCATCGTTGGCTCCTTCGACGCGGGTGCGCGGGCATTGATGATGCCCGAAGGCGAGCGACTCGCCGTCGGTTTCAGTCGGGTCCTGCGTCAGGGCGGGATGCGGGTGCCGGCGAGCGCCACGATCAACTACGCCCAGGCCCTCGGCGTCGTTGGCCTTGACGACGCCGAGCGGGTGTACTGGTCCGGAAGGGCCACGCTGGTCAACCGACCCGAAGACATCGCACTGTACGACCACGCTTTTCGATCGTATTGGCAACAGGTCATCGGCACGGGACTCAGCATCGAGACCGTCGCTCAAGACGTGACCATGCTGCTCGATAGCGACGACCCTGCCGGCGATGACCCCGACGAGGGCGACGAGCCCGACGAGGCCGACGAGATCGAAGCGGTCCGCTTCAGTCGCGTCGAGATCCTCGCCGAGAAGGATTTTGGTGAGTGCACCGAGGGAGAGCTCGCCGAGTTGTCCGTGCTCATGAGTCGATTGTCGTTCACCTCGCATCGGCGCCAAAGCCGGCGCCAGGTCGCAACGAAGAGCACGACGAGTCGCCATGATCTCGAGCGCACCGTTCGTCTGGCTCTGCGCAATCATGGCGAGCCGATGCAGTGGGCCCATACGACCAACGCCTGGCGCCCTCGGCGACTCGTGATGATCCTCGATGTATCGGGTTCGATGGAGAGCTATGCCAGAGCGCTACTGCGATTCGCCCACGCCGCGGTCGTTGCTCGCAACCGGGTCGAGGTCTTCACACTCGGCACTCGACTGACTCGAGTCACCCGTCAACTCGGCAATCGAGACCCAGATGCTGCGCTTCGAGCGGTCACCCCCGAAGTGGCTGATTGGTCTGGCGGTACGCGGCTCGGTGAAGTGATCGGTGACTTCAACGATCGATGGGGCATCAGAGGCATGGCCCGGGGGAGCGTGGTCGTCATGCTCTCCGATGGTTGGGACCGAGGTGAAGCCGATGTGCTCGGACGACAGATGGAGCGCCTCCACCGCGTCACACACCGACTCATTTGGGTGAATCCTCTGAAGGCGACGCCGGGCTATGCGCCCCTGGCGGCAGGAATGGCGGCGGCGCTTCCTCACATCGACACCTTCGTCGCCGGCAACTCCTATCGGAGTCTGGAAGATCTCGCCGCGATCATCGCCGGAGCGACCGACCCGACCCTCCGCTGACGCTCGGGGTCAGCTGCCTCGCCGCCATCGGCCTGGGTGAAGCCTCCACGTCATTGCGGCGGTGCCGATAGAACTCCAGAAGTCCGTGCGCCGCATCGAGGACGTATCGGCACCCCTTGTCACCCGGGAAGTTCATGAACGCCGACAGCTTGATCTTCATCGTTGTGATTGCAGCAATGTTCGCGGCCTTGGTATCGCGCCGCGTCTCTCCTGCAGTTGGTGTGGTCGGTGGGTTGATGGCCCTCTTCCTGGTCGGTGTGGTCGACGCAGAGCAGGCCTTGCAGGGCTTCTCGAACCCCGCTCCGGTCACGATCGCCTGCATGTACGTGGTTGCCGGGGCAATCGATCGGACCGGTGCGTTGAACCCGATCGTGCGATCACTCACCGGCACCCGATCGGCTGCTGCTGGCCTCGTGCGCGTCATTGCCGTATCGGCCGGCATCTCGACCGTGGTCGCCAACACGCCGGTCGTTGCGATGCTGATCAACCCGCTCGTGTCGTGGTCAGGGCGTCAGCGTCAGTCACCCTCCAAAGCGTTGATTCCGCTGAGCTACGCAACGCTTTTCGGTGGGATGGTCACGCTCATCGGAACGTCGACCAACTTGGTCGGTTCGGGCGTTGTTGCCTCGCTTGGCGGTGAGCCGTTCAGCATCGTGGAACCGGCGAAGCTGGGGCTGCCCATCGCATGCATTGGATTGTTGATGGTCATCTTGCTCGGCCCTAGGGTGCTGCCCGACCGCGGCGGCGCCGTTGATGCCAACGTCGAACGCCCGTTCACGGTCAACCTGCTGGTCGAAAGAAATGGGCCGCTGGATGGAGCCACGATCCACTCTGGCGGACTCCGCAACCTTCCCGGCGTGTTCTTGGTCGGCGTGGAACGTCGGGGGGAACTGACGGCGCCGGTTCACCCCGAGCACCTGCTGCGCGGTGGCGATCAGCTCACCTTCGCCGGGCAAGTCGACCAAGTGGTCGAGCTCGAACGAACGCCCGGGCTCGAGGTCGATGGTCACAAACATCTGATGGCGCTCGAAGACGGCGAACACGCATGGTTCGAGGCGGTGATCGGTGCCTCGTCGGCGCTCGTCGGCTCGACGATCAAGGCCGCAGGCTTCCGAGGTCGGTATCAGGCTGCGGTCGTCGCATTGCACCGCTCCGGTGAGCCGGTCGAGGGTCGACTCGGTGACGTGCGCCTTCAGGTTGGTGACTCGTTGCTGCTGGTGGCCGACTCCCAATTTCGAGCACGCTGGAAGAACCGGAGCGATTTCCTCCTCATTGCCTCTCGCTCTGAGGCGCCTCCGACGGCATCGAAGCGGGCGCCGATCGCGCTGCTGATCATGGTGATGGTCGCGGTCCTGCCCCTTGTCGGAGTGGCAGACGTGCTGCGATCGGCCGTGCTCGGTGCGGCAGCAACCGTCGTCTTCGGCCTCCTTTCTCCACGCCAAGCCCGCGACAGTGTGGATCTCAGCGTCGTGGTGTTGATTGCCGCAGCCATCGGCGTGGGCGCGGCCGCTGAATCCACCGGCGTCGCTGGATCGATTGCCGACCTCCTCATCTCTGCGCTGGGTTGGGGCGGGGCGTGGGGAATCGCCCTTGCCGTCGTGTTGGCCTCGGTGGCTCTGACCGAGTTGGTCACGAATGCTGCGGCAGTCGCAATCGTGGTGCCTATCGCTGTGCAAGTAGCCAACGACTCCGGGAACGATCCACGGTTGTTTGCTCTCGGAGCGACCTTGGCGGCGTCGGCCTCGTTCCTCACGCCAATCGGCTACCAGACCAACACGATGGTCTACGGACCAGGCCGCTACCGGTTCACCGACTACCTCCGTCTCGGCGTTCCGTTGACGGCCATGATCGTTGCGGTGTTGCCGGTCATGATGGCGAACGGTTGGTCGCTCTAGCTCGCGCGGCACCGGCTGTGTCCATAGCGTCTCGAGCCACCGCTTTGGGGGATCCTCAGGTGTTCACTCACCGGGTTCGTTGTGATCCCATGACCGCCCCCGTAGCATGGACCGTCGGCATTCCGGCCGATGAGTTCGCATGCCCGGAACGCCACCTCGCTTTCCGCACCCAGAGGTCTCCTGTGCCCACGATTAACCAGTTGGTCCGTAAGGGCCGTCAGTCCAAGTCCAAGAAGGGGAAGACTCCGGCGCTCGTCGGCTCTCCCCAGCGTCGTGGTGTTTGCACCCGCGTGTACACCGCCACGCCGAAGAAGCCGAACTCGGCGCTTCGCAAGGTGGCGCGTGTGCGTCTCACCAGTGGTGTCGAGGTCACGGCGTACATTCCCGGTGAAGGTCACAACCTTCAGGAGCACTCGATCGTGCTCGTCCGCGGTGGACGTGTGAAGGACCTTCCTGGTGTTCGGTACAAGATCATCCGAGGCACGCTCGACACTGCTGGTGTGCGTGACCGCAAGCAGGCACGATCACGCTACGGCGTGAAGAAGGAAGGCTGAGAATGCCTCGTAAAGGCCCCGCACCCCGTCGTGAACTCGTGCCGGATCCCGTGCACGGCTCGGTTCTGGTGACCCAGATCGTCAACAAGGTGCTCCTGCACGGCAAGAAGACCACGGCCGAGCGCATCGTCTATACCGCCCTCGACATCGTGGCCGAAAAGACCGGCGGCGATCCCGTGGCTGCACTCAAGCGTGCGATCGACAACGTTCGCCCCCAGCTCGAGGTTCGCTCTCGCCGAGTTGGTGGCGCCACCTATCAGGTGCCGGTCGAGGTTCGGCCCCGCCGGGCGACCACGCTTGCGGTTCGTTGGCTCGTTGGCTTCTCACGTCAGCGACGTGAGCGTTCCATCGCCGAGCGTCTGGCAAACGAGATTCTCGACGCCTCCAATGGCATCGGCGCATCGGTCAAGCGTCGTGAAGATCTCCACAAGATGGCCGAGTCCAACAAGGCCTACGCCCACTACCGCTGGTAGAGCCCCGCTCTTCGAGACGGTTGCCTTCGCAACCATCTCACGCTGCATCGCCTCTGACGCTTGCTCGTCGTGAGTGGGCAGCGGCGCCCGCTCGCTTGAGTGGGCACACAGATTCCTGCCGGCGATGTCGGCGACACCGACAATCAGTACGCAGCGGGGGTGTACGCCACCACCGCCACCCGTCCGGGTGAATCGTCTCGGACAACCCCCGATCGGAACCTCCGCTCTCCGGAAGCTCCCCTTCTCCACCACTGCTCTTTTCCACCAGAGCCGAAGAGGCCCACTTCATGTCTTCGCGAATCACACCACTCGACAAGTACCGCAACATCGGCATCATGGCGCACATCGATGCCGGCAAGACCACCACGACCGAGCGCATCCTCTACTACACCGGTAAGAACTACAAAATCGGCGAGGTCCACGACGGTGGTGCGACGATGGACTGGATGGAGCAGGAGCAGGAGCGAGGGATCACCATCACCTCGGCTGCTACTACCTGTTTCTGGGACAACCACCGCATCAACATCATCGACACCCCCGGTCACGTCGACTTCACCGTCGAAGTGGAGCGGTCACTCCGCGTCCTCGACGGTGCCGTTGCCGTGTTCGACGGGGTTGCCGGCGTGGAACCGCAGACCGAAACCGTGTGGCGCCAGGCCGACAAGTACGGCGTTCCCCGCATGTGTTTCGTCAACAAACTGGATCGCACAGGCGGCGACTTCTATTTCGTGGTCGACACCATCAAGGAGCGCCTGACTCCGAATATCGCGATTCTGCAGTTGCCGATCGGTATCGAGTCCGACTTCGCCGGGATCATCGACTTGGTCGAGATGAACGCGCTCGTGTACCACAACGAAGACCTCGGGGCGACCTGGGACGTCGTGGACATTCCTGCTGAATACGCCGAGAAGGCTGCTGAGTACCGCCTACTCCTGGTGGAAGCGATTGCCTCCACCGACGAGGAACTCATGGAGTCCTACCTCGAGAACGAAGATCTCACCGCGGACCAGCTGTACTCGGGCATTCGTCGGGCCTGTATCGCCAACGAGGTCGTCCCCGTGCTCTGTGGCTCGGCCTTCAAGAACAAGGGCGTGCAGCCGCTCCTCGACGCCGTTGTGCGTTACCTGCCGTCGCCGATCGACCTGCCGCCGGTCCATGGCACTGCTCTCAAGGGTGGGTCCGATATCGAACGCCCACCCGCCGATGATGCCCCGTTCTCGGCACTGGCCTTCAAGATCATGACGGCGCCCAACGTTGGCAAGCTCACCTACTTCCGGGTGTATTCTGGCTCCCTCGAGAAGGGCACCCAGATTCTCAACGCCCGGACCGGAAACAAGGAGCGGATGGGCCGCCTCCTCGAGATGCATGCCAACAAGCAGGAAGATCGCGACATCGCGATGACCGGCGACATCATGGCGGCAATCGGGCTCAAGAACGTGCGAACCGGGGACACCCTGACCGATCCAACGAACGCCGTCGTCCTCGAGTCGCTGGTCTTCCCTGACCCGGTCATCCATGTGGCGGTAGAGCCAAAGACCAAGGCCGACCAGGAGAAGATGGGCAAGGCGCTCATGGCACTTGCCGAGGAAGATCCCACCTTCACGGTCCGCACCGACGAAGAGACCGGTCAGACCATCATCGCCGGTATGGGTGAACTCCACCTCGACATCCTCGTTGACCGCATGCTTCGCGAGTTCAAGGTCGATGCCAGCGTCGGTAAGCCGCAGGTCGCCTACCGCGAGACCATCAACGGCACTGTGGATGTCCACACCTACACCCACAAGAAGCAGACCGGCGGTACTGGCCAGTACGCCGAGGTTCGCATTGCCCTGGAGCCGACCGGCCCTGGTGGCGGGTATGAGTTCGTCGACAAGGTGACCGGTGGTCGTATTCCCAAGGAATACATCCCCTCAGTCGATGCCGGTGCCAAGGAGGCCATGACCAATGGTGTTCTCGCCGGCTTCCAGACCGTCGACGTCCGCCTCACCCTTCTCGATGGCAAGTATCACGACGTCGACTCGTCGGAAATGGCATTCAAGATTGCCGGAACCATGGCGTTCCGTGAAGCCGCCCGCAAGGCGCAACCCATTCTCCTCGAGCCGATCATGTCGGTCGAGGTCGTCACGCCCGAAGATTACATGGGCGATGTCATCGGCGACCTCAACTCCCGACGTGGTCGGGTTGGCCAAATGGAAGCACGTGGCACCAACAAGGTGGTTACGGCGCAGGTTCCATTGTCAGAGATGTTCGGCTACGTCAACGACCTTCGGTCCAAGACCCAAGGTCGAGCGAGCTACACCATGCAGTTCGACAGTTACCAGCAGACTCCTGGCAACGTCCAAGAAGAGATCGTGAAGCGAGTCCGGGGCGAGTGACCCCAACCACCTGAAAGGAAGCACGCCCCAATGGCAAAAGCAAAGTTTGAGCGTAATAAGCCTCACGTGAATGTGGGGACCATGGGTCATATTGATCATGGGAAGACGACGTTGACTGCGGCGATTACGAAGGTGTTGGCGGATCGGGTTGCTGGTAATACGG
>JBBQUN010000027.1:0-27224 GCA_038212405.1 Acidimicrobiales bacterium
ACGGAATCTTCTTCGGGGCGATCGGCGGTGTCGGGTACGTGCTCTTGCGGAGCTGGCTACCTTCTCGCCCGTGGCTCGGCGGATTGGTCTACGGCGTCGCGCTGTTAGGTCTCGCGCCGCTCGACGCCCTCAATCCGGACAACACGGACTTCTCGATTCTTCGCCCGAGTTGGCTTGCGGTGTTGCTTATCGCAGGTCTGTTTCCGCTCTACGGGATGACGACGGCATCAGTGGTCGAGCGCCTCGACCGCACCTGGCCACGGCTCAGCACGAAGCGCCGTGCGATCCTCGCCTACTCACCACTGTTGCTCGCCCTCGTCGTCGCCCCGATGGGTCTCGGGATCGTTATTGCGGTCGGGCTCGTCGTTCTCTTGCACCGACACCACGGCTTCGTCGAGGCATGGCACGGGCCTGTCGCGGCGAAGGCGTGCCGCATCGTCCTCGTCGTGCTACTGGTCGCTGCGACGTTCTCGGTCGGCTCGGCCGGCCTCGACATCCTCGATGCCTCTAGTTGAACATCAGGTCGTAGAAGGCAACAACGTTCGATTTGTTCTCTTCATCGGACATGCCGTTGAGAACAGGTCGCGCGATCAGGATGTTCCCGCCGGAGGCACGCTTGTCGGACTCCTCGAGCGCCGCGCACTTCAGTTTCGACGCCGCCGACTATCAGCAACGCAGAATCACAGTCCGTAGAGCGCATCAACCGCAACACCTCGGCCCCTATCTCGCGCTCGATACTGGCGGATCCGCACTGAGACACCCGTCATGGGCGCCTGTCCGTCAACCTCGCGGCGCGTCTCCCAAGGCCGAGGTTCGGCCATCACGACGCTCAACGCCTGCCGGATAGCGATTCCCGCATCCCCAAGCGACCGCTCAAAAAACCAGCGGCGCACCAGCGAAGGCCGTTCCGACCGTTTCTCCCGCTGGTGTCTCGCTGGTGCGGGAGAACGAGAGAGGCGGTGCCACCGGAGCGGCACCGCCTCTGACCTGGACTTATGTTGGTGGCGGGGGCAGGATTTGAACCTGCGCCCTTCGGGTTATGAGACAGACGATCTAGTTTCCGGCTCACCCAGTCCGACCAGCGGATATCGAGATTCTTGCAGGTCAGAGGCTGTTTGGCGATGGGTCGGTGGTCCCCTCTGCTCCCCGTTCGACCCCGCTGTTTACGGTTGTGCTGTTACCTGTGTGTTACCTCGATCGCATCACCCGGGGCCGAACGGAGTTGCCTCCAGCGGTCACGCTGCGTGAGGAGAGCGTCATCCGGCCGAGGCGAGTCGGACGTCGTAGTGCACCGTCACGTCAAGCGCATCGGCAATCTCGACGAGCCGAGCGAAGCTCACCCCTGCGTAGTCGCCGGCCTCGTATCGCTGGATCGCCTGCTCCGCCAGACCGACACGCTCGGCCAACTCCCGCTGGGTCAAGCCTCGGGCGATCCGGGCACGGATCAACGCCAACGGGAACTCCCCGATCCCGGTCGCCTCGATCAACGTCGCGTCATGCAACGCGTCGTACTCCGCCAGCTCGGCCGCGAGATCGCCGAGCACACCACGCAACGCGTCGAGTTGCATCGCTCGCATCTCCGCCGACACGCCCTCCGGCAACGGAGTTCGCTCGGCGTCGGCGAGCTCGACCCGGACCTCGTCGGCCTTGGCCCGTGTGATCTTGTACTGCCGTTCGTTCTTGATCATGATTCGAACTCCTCGGTTTCCAGGTCGATGACGACAATGCCCTTGGGGTGACCATCGCGGTCTTGTTGAAAGAACTCCACGAAGAACTTCCCCGACCCGCCCTCGACGATGTTGGGGAAGAACTCGCACCCGAACTCGGCCTTCTGCGCCGGCCGCCCCGGCGACAGGTCACGCAATGCCGGATGCAGCATCTCGACGTCGACACCGACCGGGTCGTAGCAGGCGTCGATGTCACCCGGATGGGGCTTGCCGGTGACGAAGCTCCCGTCGATCCACACCCGACGACAGCCAGCGGCCTGCAACGACTCCAACGCTCGCTGACAGCCGGCGAGAAGGAACCGGCGCCAGTCCGACGTTCCGAACGCCTCGACGACCTCGGCCCACGATGCGTGCCACTCCCCCGGTGGCAACACACCATCTACCTGAGCTGGCACCATCAACACAACATACCAGTTGTGTCAACCGAAATCGACAGCCACGCTCCACGGGTCGGCCAAGACCTGCCTGGCTCTGATCCGGCCACCGTTCAGAAGTGCCGTTCCCGAAGGGACTATCGCCGTTCAGCTCCTGGCGTGATGCCCGAGGCTCTTGAGGGGTTCGGCCCACAGGGTCGTGGTGGCAGCGACGGCGAGGACGGCGATCCACCATCGGGCGGGGAACGGGTGGAGTTGGGTGATGTCGCCGAGCGCGGGAACGGTGAGCAGCGCGGTGATGGTGATGGCTACCGCAGCGACGGCGGCGGTGAGTTCTTTGGTGATGTCGAGTCTGGCTCGCCACAGCGGTGTGGTCGGTCGTCGTTCGACGAGCAGCAGGAACGGCTGGGCGCAGAGAAGGGTGACGAAGGCGAGCGCTCGTGCTTGGTCGGTCGGCCAGTCCTGGTTCAGCACGATGAGGTAGAGACCGACGATGCCGGCGGCGAGGGTGATGCCGATGGCGTAGGGCCGCCATAGGGCTGCTGCGGACAGGGCGTAGCCGGCGAGCCGTGGCGGCCGGTTCATGATGTCGGGGTCGGCGGGTTCGGCTTGGAAGACCAGCGACACGATGGGGTGGAGCAGGATTTCGAGGATGACGAGGTGGACGGGGAGGAGCAGCAGGGGTTTGCCGAGGATCGGGATCAACAGGGCGGCGATCATCAGCGGCGGGTGGAACGCGATGAGGTAGGCGAAGGCGCGGGTGAGGTTGTCGTAGATGCGGCGGCCGTTGCGGGTGGCGGCGACGATGGTGGCGAAGTTGTCGTCGAGTAGGACGATGGTCGCGGCCTCGCGGGCGACGGGGGTTCCCCGCTTGCCCATGGCGATGCCGATGTCGGCGGCGCGAAGGGCGGGTGCATCGTTGACGCCGTCTCCGGTCATGGCGACAACATGGCCTTGGCGGCGGAGCGCTTCGACCAGGAGGTGTTTCTGGTCGGGGCGGGTGCGTGCGAACACGTTGGCGTGGGCGACGAGATGGTCGAGCTGGTCTTGGGTGGCGTTGTCGAGATCGTCGCCGGTGGCGATGAGATCGGCGCCGTCGTGTTGATGGGGAAGGCCGAGCCCTTCGGCGATGGCGTGGGCGGTGACCGGGTGGTCGCCGGTGATCATGATCACCCTGACGCCTGCGTTGCGGCATTGGGTGAGCGCCTCTTCGACGCCGGTGCGGATCGGGTCGTTGAACCCGATGAGTCCGAGGACTGTGAGGGCGGCCTCGTCTCGGGCCCGTTCATCGCTGGGCCCAGGCACGCTGCCCGCAGCGATCGCGATGACCCGCATGGCCTGTTCGGTCATGGTCTGGTGGAGCCGATCCAACGCCGTGCGGGTCTCGGCGTCGAGTGCGGCGTGGGCGACGATTCCTTCGTAGGCGCCTTTGGCTGCAACCCGGTGGGTTCCGTCGGGTAGTCGCCAGAGGTGAGTCAGGTATTTGTCGGCCGGGTCGAACGGCCAGTCGGTGACCAGCACGGCCTCATCGGCGTCGAGGGCGACGCCGTGGTGTGCTGCGTGCGCGAGGATGGCGAGGTCCAGCGGGTCGAACGCGTCCGGTTCGCACGCCAATACTGCCTCGTGCAACAGCTCGGTCATTGCGGGGCCGAGTGGCCCCGCCTCGCCTGCTGTGTGCATCCCGGTTGTTGTGGCGATGGCGGCGACGGTGAGTCGCCCTTCGGTGAGTGTTCCGGTCTTGTCGGTGCAGATCACTGTGGTCGAACCCAGTGTTTCGGCTCCCGGGAGGGTGCGGACGAGGGCCTCTTGTCGGGCGAGGCGCCACGCGCCGATCGACAGGTAGAGGGCGTAGACGAGGGAGAACTCCTCGGGTATCGCTGCGATCGCCAGGCTGACGCCGGCAATGATCGCGTTCCCCCAACCGTTGCCCCGCCACAACTCGGCCGCCATCACACCCACACAGAAGACTGCCGCTGCGACCGCTAGCACGCCGACCAGACGACTGAGCGCGCGTTGCAGCGGTGTCGATGGCTTCTTGGCCGCTGCCAGCAGCGTACCGATCTGGCCGTAACGGGTTCGTGGCCCGGTGGCGGTCACCTCGACCATCGCCTGGCCAGCCAGGACGATGGTGCCCGCCCACACCACGATGTCGTCACCGACGGAACGACCTGACTTCTCGATGGGCAGCGACTCGCCGGTGAGGCTGGCCTCATCGACCAACAACTGGGTCGATTCGAAGACCCGGCCGTCAGCCGGGATGATGTCACCCTCCTGGATCGTCACGACATCGCCAACGACCAGGTCGGCAGACGCGATCGTGACGACCTGGCCGTCGCGCGTTGCGGCGGCGGTCGGCGCCGTGAGATCGACAAGACGAGCAAGAGTCCGCTCGGCCCGCCGCTCCAGAAGCCACCCAACCCCGGCAACCGGAACCAACGCAACCAGCGCCACGATCGCATCGACAGTCTCGCCGATCAACAGGTAGGTCGGTGCCGCGATCAGCAACAGAGCGACCATCGGGTCGCTGAACGGACCCAACGCCCGTCTCCACCGGCTCCGAGTCGAGGTCGTGACGAGCTGGTTCGGCCCATCAAGTTCCAGACGCTGCTGCGCCTCCTGGTTGGTCAACCCGACCGCAGCGACCCCGACGTGAGGCAGCGGTGCGGCAGCGTATTCGCCCAAACTCATGACAGCACCGAAAGCGCCCTGTAGCGGGTCACACCAGCCGCCTGGCGGGCCGGAAGATCAGTCGGCTTCATCGACCTCATCGATTTCGTCGCCTTCGCTGCCCTCGTCCTCGTTGAGGCCTGGGGTTTGGCGGAGCCAGGCGACCAGTGCGTCGATCTCTGCTGGTGACAGGTTGGCGTCGGCGTGGAGGCCGAATCGGGTGTAGTAGGAGGGGGGCATCGAGCCTTCGAGGATGACTTCGATGGTTTCGCCTGCTTCCTCCTGGGGTCGGTCGAATTCGGAGTAGTTGACCTTCTCCCGGCCCTCGTCGACATGGTCACTGATCGCCCACGACATGGGGGCAACATTGGAATACGAGGGCCATTCGACTTCGTTGCTGTGGCAGCCGTAGCAGGCTCGGACCATCAGCTCTCTGGCCTGGGGGTCGGCCCATTGCGGTTCGCCGGTCACGGCCGGATTGGAATGGGCTCGCCCGACAGGCATCAGCTGAATCGCAAGCAAGACCACCACGCCCGCGGACACCGTGTGGAACAGGAACGCTCCGGTGGAGGCTGCGGCCGGGGTGCCACGGGTCCGAAGGTACTGCACGATGGCGGCGGCCAACAGTGTGACGGCTGCAAGCACCACCGCGATGCCGACGTTGAGGCCGACCAGCAACGCACCACCGACCGCAAACACTACTACCGCAGCGACGATGAGGAGTTGACCGGCACGGGCCCGCAGTCGATTCATGACACAGTCTTGGATTCTTGGCCCGTCGAGGTGTTCGCGGGTTGGGTCCCGCTCATGCATTCCCAGGTGTAGCGGCCGTAGTGCACGATGTTGTGACCGCTGTGGCCGCGCAGGATCGCGGCAATCCGGTCAGCGGAGCCGTCAGCGTCAACGCCCACCAAGGCGTGGCCCGACTCGAGTGAGTCCTCGATGACCTGCATCTGGTCTTCGTAGACCAGTGATTGCATCGTGCGGGTGATCCGCGCTTTCAGACCGTGATGGCTGCCGGACGGGTCGAACGCGTCGGCTCCTGGCTGGCAGCAGTACAGGTGGATACCGTCGACCGGTACGTCAGCGGCCAGCAGGGCGGCGGTGATGGCGGGGAGGTTGGTCTTGGGATCATCGACGATCCCGAAGACGTGTCCGGTCAGGTCGGACTGGAACTCCTCAGGGTTCACGACCGGCTGGCTGGCGGCGTCGTTGGTAGTGGACATGGATTTCGCCTCACTTCACGTTCTGGCTTCTGGGTTCATCGTGGGCGTGTTCAGCCCAGTCGGGCAGGGCCGTTGGTCCCCCCCAACGGTTCCGGTATGGCAGGGCCCGCTCCGGAACCGGTCGTTCGGTCGAGGCGCTGCGGGGGGCGGCCGTACCGGACCGGATCCTGCGTGTCCCACCGCGCACGGTCTCACGGGCTGGGCGTTTCGGGGGTGAGGACGATCTTGAGGGCGCCGGTGTCGCCGGCGCGTTGAAAGGTGTCGTAGGCCTCGTCGATGTCGTCCATGTTGAAGTGGTGGGTGACGAGTTGGGCTGGGTCGAGGTCGCCGTTGGCGACTGACGGCTCGGGACGCCCGACGCACACCAACCGGCGCACGGAGCAGCCGACGCGCGGTCGGCGCTGGCGGAACGTTGAGGCGCTCAACAATCCGCCGACGGCAACTGATGTCAACGCGTCCGGCCCCCACTCCAGCAGTGGAGTCGGCATCTACCGATGGTTCCTCCGAGGTCCCGACCAGCGGGACCGACGCCTGAAGGAGGCAACAGCATGAAGGGATACGTCGCTCAACGCCGAGGCCGGTTCTACGCCGTGATCTACGAGGGCCGCGACCCCGTCACCGGCAAGGAACGCCGCACCTGGCATCCCGCCGGCACCGACCGGGCCGAAGCCGAACGCCTCGCCGCCAAACTCGCCGCCGAGGAAACCGCCAAGGTCGACGCCGTCCGGTCGCTCACCTTCGGTGCCTACCTCACCAGCCAATGGCTGCCTGCGAAGAAGCTCCACCTCGCGACGAGCACCTACCGGGGATACGAACGCAACGTCGTCAACCACATCCTCCCCGCCCTGGGCCGGATCAGCATCCGCCGGCTGCGGTACCAGCAGATCGAATCGCTCTACGACAGCCTCTTGCACCCCGACAAAGGCCGAGGTCTCGCCCCCAAGACCGTGTACGAGCTGCACCTCATCATCCGAGGCTCGCTCACCGACGCGCACCGTCGAGGACTCGTGACCCGCAACGTCGCCCTCCTCGCCCGCGCCCCCAAACAACGATCGATCCAACAGACCGAAGGCGTGTCCCTGACCGAAGACGAACTCCGTCAACTGCTGCGCACCGCGGCCGGGCACCGGTTCTTCCCGATCTACTGGCTCACGGCCATGACCGGGATGCGGCGCAACGAAGTCCTCGGCCTGCAATGGCCCGACATCGACGTCGAAAAGAAGCGGCTGCATCTCAACCGGGGTCTCGTCGCGGTCGGCTACGAGATCCACCAGACCCGCGGCAAGACCAAGACCGCTCGGCGTGCCATCGCGCTCGACGACACCACCATCGCAGTGCTCGAAGGCTGGAGGGCGTACCAAACGGCCGAGTTCGCCGCCGTCGGCATCGACAACGACGGCGACGGTGAACCCATTCACCCGCACGCCGTATACGAGGCGTTCCGCCGGATCGTGCACAACGCCGGGATCCCGACCATGCGGTTCCACGACCTGCGCCACACCCACGGCAGCCTCCTCATCAAGGAAGGCGTCCCGGTGAAGGTCGTGTCCGAACGGCTCGGCCACGCCCACATCGCCCACACCCTGCAGACCTACCAGCACGTCCTGCCCGGCATGCAAGACGACGCCGCCGGCGTCGCCGAAAGACTCGCGAACCCGGCACTGACCGGCAAGAAGAAGACCACGAAACCGGCCGGAAGACGCCGGTGGAACGTCGAGGGAACAACCGGAGGAACGCAGCCTGACCCGAGAGAACACCCCGCCAACGACGAAGGCCCAGGTCGCTGACCTGGGCCTTCACACGTGCGTTGGTGGCGGGGGCAGGATTTGAACCTGCGACCTTCGGGTTATGAGCCCGACGAGCTACCTGGCTGCTCCACCCCGCGCTGTTTGGAAAGATCAGGTTAACGCTCGACAGCCCTACCCGCAACGTGGCAACACATGACGTGGGTCACCGGTTCACGTGCCAACGACAATCACCGGAGCATTCTCAAGGCCATGCTGCTCACGGCATAAACGTCGATAAGCAGCCAGGACCGAGGGAGCGTCGGTGACGCTGATCACGTTGTCGTCATCATCGAGATTGAGGTTCGCTCCCCAAATGGCGAACGACACGAGCGTCACTTCGCTGTTGGTCTCCGGCACGTGCAACGTGTGTACCGAACCAGCAGGTTCGAAGAGATAGGAGCCGGCACTGTTTTGCTCGGTCGGTGACTCGAGGTAATACCAGTGGCCGGTCTCGGTGAAGGCGTAGACCTGGCCGGTGTGGCGATGACGCTGCAGAGTCGTCCCGGGGTGAAACCTGGTGCGCAGCACCCAGATGCCGGTGGCCAGATCGACCTGCACGAGCTGGAGCTCGGTTCCATCGGGAAGGGCAACGAACGGCAAGTCGTCGACCCCACGATGAATGGTCTCTGGCGCCGATGGCGCTGTCGTTGAGGGAGTGGTGATCGTCATGGTGGTCCTTCAGCTGATCTGATAGATGTCGTACTCGACACCGGTCTCGGTCCGCTTTCCCAGAGCAATGGCCAAGACGTTGTTGAGCCACTTGTATCGCTCGTCGCCGGTCTCGAAGCGCGGAGCGGTACGAATGGCGGCAACGCCGTCGGTCGTGGTGCCGACGCCGTAGTAGGTGACGTAGATATCGGCGCCGTCATCGGTGCGCAGGCTGAGTCGAACATCGAGCGCCATCGAACCGTCTTCGCGAATCGTCAGCCAATCGCCACCGGCGATTCCCGCTGGCATCGTTGCATTGAGGTTTGGTCCGGTGAATGTCGCGCTCGACACCGTTGCCACGACTCTGGTACCGAAAGGACCGGCCGGGATGACCTGCCGGTCGACCGAGGTGGTGTCGGCACTCAAGGTGCCGAGGTAGGTGGCCGGGACTGCGTCGAGCGGAGCTGGGTTGAGAGCCATGCCTGACCATAGCGAAGCCACCGAGCACCGAGCACGTCCAACTGCGTCATTGGCTCAGCCATCGTCATCGTCCAACATCGACCGCACGTGATTCTGCAAGACTGCGGCGATGACCAGCGACGTATGGAAGCCCGACCAGTACGACCGTTTCGCTGCCGAACGACGCCTCCCGTTCGATGAGCTCGTCGATTTGTGTGAACCACTTCACGATGGCGGGTTGATCGTCGACCTCGGATGCGGGACGGGAACGCTGACCGCTGAACTCGGCGGCCGCCTGGGAGCGACGGAGGTGATCGGCATCGACTCGAGCGAAGCGATGTTGGCCAAGGCACGCTCACTGGCCGATGACCGTGCCGATCTTCGGTTCGAAGCTGGTGACCTCGCCAGGTTCGGCGAGCAGCGGTTCACCCCTCGCCCGAGTCTGATCCTGTCCAACGCCGCGCTCCACTGGGTCGACCATCACGATGAAGTCATTGCGAGGTGGCGCTCGACCATCTCCGATGGGGGCCAGCTCGCCATTCAGGTGCCGACCAACCACGACCATCCGGCGTACGCACTCGCCAACAGCGTGGCAGAACAACACCCCGACTGGTTCCCGGATGGCCCACCCCCGCTCCCCTCCGACACAGTGCTCGCACCCGAACACTACGCCCAGATACTGCATGGCCTGGGAGCCGTGGAACAGCACGTCGCCCTGCGAGTGTTCACCCACGAGCTCCCCAGCACTGGCGATGTCGTCGAGTGGTTGAAGAGCACCACACTCAATCCAATCCGCATCGCCCTCGACACGCTCGACCGGCAACCGGGATCGGAACGGCCCGACAGCGCCGACGAAACAGCTCGCTTCGACCAGTTCTGTCAGGCCTACCGAGAACAACTGATTGCACTAGAGGGGTATCGGGAGCCCTACCTGTTCACCTTCAAGCGGATCCTCATGTGGGCTCGCTTTTGACGACCCGCACCTTGACGACCGCGCCTGAGCGACAGCGACCGACCACCCTGCGCCAGGTGACGGTCAGCTGGAGGCGCCTGCGTAGGCAAGTTGACAGAAGCCGTGGTTGCAGTAGCCGCCCGGGTTCTTCGCCAGATACTGCTGGTGATACTCCTCGGCATAGAAGAACGGACCAACGGGCGCGATCTCGGTGGTGATCTCGCCGAACCCGCCGTCGGTCAGCTGCTGTTGGTACACCTCTCGGCTGGCGTTCGCGGCGGCGAACTGCTCATCAGAATTCGTGAGAATCGCCGAGCGATACTGCGTGCCGACGTCATTGCCCTGACCCATGTGCTGGGTCGGATCGTGGTTTTCCCAGAAGGCCTTGAAAAGCACGTCGAGGTCGACCTTGGCCGGATCGAACACGACGATCACTGCTTCGGTATGCCCGGTCATCCCCGTGCACGTCTCCTCGTAGGTCGGGTTCGGGGTGGTGCCTCCGGCATAGCCGACGGCGGTGGTGTAGACACCGGGGATCTGCCAGAAGAATCGTTCAGCCCCCCAGAAACAACCCATGCCGACAACGAGCGTCTCGAGATGCTCGGGGTAGGGACCGCCAACCGGCGCATCGAGCACGAAATGGCGCTCGGGAACCCGCATCTCGATCTGACGCCCCGGCAAACAGTCCTCGGCAGCAGGGACACTCATCTGACGATTTGCTCTGAAAAACATGTGTTCACGTTCCTTCGGTGATGCCAACAGAAGATGCTACGAAGCCCGTTTCGGGTCAGGTCGAGCCTGTCTCGGAAACGGGGGTTGCCGCCTGTATTCCCAAAATCTCACCCAACTGGTCCAACGCTGCCTGTGCTCGCACACGCAACTGGTCGGCCGCTTCGGGATCCTCGCTCTGCAACCGATCAGCAGAGTCCAAGAATTCCCCAGCAAGGCCAAGAAGTTCCGCAGCACTCAATCCGTCGAGATCGGTCGGCGCCGGCGTGGGTGTTGTCGGCTCGGTCGTCGAGTCCCCGGGCTCGGTGCTCGGTATTGAGGTCCCCGATGTGACCTTGGCCAGCGCGCCGGTGAGTGTTGGCGCCATACCAATGCGGTCGCCGCTGACCGCCACGATCTGCTGAAGCTCGGGCACGTTGTTGGTGCCACCAGCACCAGCAACGTAAAGGGGCCGAATGTAGACAATGGTGTTCTCGACCATGACGAGTTGCATCTCGCCCCATTGCACCTTGGAGCCCTGGAGGTCGAGCGGGGTAATGTACTCCGAGACCGGCGGGTACTTGCGAATGTCGGTATCCACCAGGTCAGGGGCAGCAACAGTATTCGGCGGTAACTCGTACAGCACCAACTTCCCGGCATTCGGGCCATCAGAGCGCCCAACCAAGACGCCGGTGAGCTCGGGTCGATTCGAGCTCTCATCGGCACCCGAGCTCGGCACGAAGGCCCGTTGCACGACGTACTCGACCTCCTCGCTGCCTGGCAGCGAAGTCAGTCGGTACTGCGGGTCCATGAACCCTTGCGGTGTTGCCGTGCCCACTTCTGCCTGGCGGAGCGGCTCACTCGCCACCCGCCACGAGAGGTCGTCCTGGAGGAACTGCACGGGATCCTCGACGTGGTACGTGGCGAGTACTTCCGTTTGGACCTTGAACAAGTCAGACGGATAGCGGAAGTGCTCTCTGACCTCGTTCGGCGCCTCGTCGACCACCGTGAACAAATCGGGGAACGCCTTGGCGTAGGCCTCGACCATGGGATCGGAATCATCGACGACGTAGAACTTGACGTCACCGTCGTAGCCATCGACTACGACCTTCACCGAGTTCCTGACGTAGTTGATGCCCCGAGACGACAGATCGGCACTGCTTTCGAGCGAGCCAACTCTGTTCGCCTGCGAGTACGGGAACCGGTTGGTCGTCGTGTAGGCGTCGATGATCCATTGGATCCGACCCTCGGCAACGATGGGATACGGATCGCTGTCGAACTCGAGGAACGGCGCCAAGGTACGAGCTCGCGAAACCACGTCACGATTGAAGATGACCTCGGACTCCGAGGTCACCTCACCGGAGATGAGGGTGCTCAGATCCTGGAACCGGAGCGAGAACGCCAGGCGTCGCACGAACGAACCCATCGCGACGCCACCGTCGCCCTGATACCGGTAGCTGGCGTTCGTCGAGCCGCTGCCACCAGGGAAGTCGATCTCGTCGCGACGAGCACCAACGACAGCGAACCCACCAAGCCCTTCGGAGAAATAGACCTGCGGCCGGTCGAGCTCGATATCCAGGCCGTTGCCAATTTGGAGGTTCGGTCCGATGCCCTGCATCAGATAGACCAGCTCACCTCCTCCGGTTTCATTCGATGAAGCAATTGCTGCGGCGTACCCATGGGTGTAGGCGAGGTGCTGGTTTTCCCAACCCGGATCGGCCTGGCTCAGGCTCAACATACGGGCAGAGAGCACGACCGGCTCGAGTGCACCGTCGACCATGTAGCGACCAGCGTCGAGTGGATCGGAGAAGGTGTACTCCTTGCGCTGGGCCTCGTCTTTGCGCACCGACTCTTCGGCCAGGTCTGGATCGAGAAGCTGCACGCGGCTGAAGATCTCACCGGAAGCAGCGATGCCGTCAGGGCTGATCAGCGGTTCGAAGGCATACGACTCGCGATCGAGAGACTCAGCATCGAGCCCGTAGGCGAAACGAGTGGCATCGATGTTGTGGCGAATGAAGGGCGCCTCCTGCGATGACAACTGGGGCTCGACCTGCAACCGCTGATACAGCGAAGGAAAGATGCTGCCGGCGACAATGTGAACCACCATCCAGATGCCGACCGCAGCGATCGGCAATCCGAATCCCTGACGTCGAATGTTGTAGACGATGAGTGCGCCGAGTGAGAGCGACACCAAGGTGAGCAAGTTCAGCGCAGGCAGCTGAATCTCGACATCGGTTGCGAGCGCTCCGGTATAGAGACCGCGGGTGCCGGTCACGAGCTCGAACCGATCGAACCAGTACGCAGCAGCTCGCAGCAGCGCAAGGATCGCAAGCAAGATCGACAGGTGCCGCTTGACGTTCGGGCTGACCCTATTCGTTGGCGACGCTGCCCTGATCCCACCGTTCATGTAGTGAGCGATGGTGGCCAGGATCAGCGTGAAGACCAATGCCAGGAAGAGGCGATCGATCAGCAGGGTCCAGAATGGCAGTCGGAAAACGTAGAAGCCGGCATCTCGTTGGAAGAGCGGATCAACGAACCCGAAGTCCCCACCATTGCGGAACAGCACCCAGGTCTCCCATTGCCGACCTGCCGGAAGGCCGAAGAAGCCGGCGAAGAAGGCAGCAACCGCGACGCGCAGCTTGCCGGCATGGGGCCCGACCAGCTGGTGATACCGCTCGATGAGTTCCTCTTCCGGACCACCGAGTCGGAGCGGCGGTGCCATCCGGTCCGCCAGATACAGATTCGTCCACAAGATGGCGAAGAACGTGAGCGTGAAAATGGCGGCGAGGATGACTTGGGTCTGGATCAGCGTTCGCCATACCGACGCCAAGCCGATGTTGTCGAACCACAGCCAATCGGTGAAGAGCTGAGCGATCCCGCTTGCCGACAAAAAGATCGTGAAGAGCAGGACGACGCCGATCACGATCGGCACACGGAAGCGGGGCGATCGGCTTGATGCATCGCGATTCATCATGGGGCGCATTCCTGCCGAGGTTACCTGACCGAGTCAGCCAGACGAGAGCGGGAGCATCGATCAAATTGACGCGGCTCGCAGACCACGACGTCGTGGCCCCTCCCGTCGGTGACTGAACCCGAGCCCAAAGGGGACTACGAGCTGACGAACTGAGCTTTCGCCATCACTTCGGAAACGACGAGGCAACGACACCCGGGTCCACCCAGCGGAAGCTTCAGCCCTGTCGGGAAGGCCGCAGGCTTCTTGACTGCTCCTGCCAATGAGTTGTCGTGGCAGTCGGCGCTTGGGTCGTGCCGAGGATCGGCAAGCCAGACCACCTTGGTGTTGTCGGCAATCGCAGCGTACGCGCCGATGGCAAAGGCTTCGGCGAGTGCATCGTCAGCCAACTGGGGAACGTCGTTGGAGCGAGTGTCACGGTAGTTGGCTCGAATCGGCTCCAGCACTTCTTCCTTGTCGCCGCCGACCTCGGTGATCGAACGTTCGACTCGGGCCCGGAGCGGATTGGCGACCGACGTTGCCAACCGCTCGATCAGGTCGCTCACCGCAGCGTCGACCACTGCGCCGCCACTGGAATCACCAGCGGCCTCGGCCCCGGACCGGGCTGCGCCGTTCAAACTGTCAGAAACCGCATCGATGAATGCGAGGACCTGACGCTCGATCGGGGGTAGATCGGCAAGCGCGATCTGCTTCTTGGCTTGGCGCACTCGATCGAGCACATCACTCTGGTCGTCTGCCAACGCCCGCTTCAGCTGACGACGCAATGCCGGTCCGAACCGAGTCATGGCAACATCGCGTTCCATGAAGACCTGCGGGATCTCCGCCTGGTCTGCATCATCGTCATCGAGGTCGATCACGACGTCGTCGAGCTCGGGCAGGTCCTCGACCGACTCCGACTCGTGACGAATCTTGGCGAACAGCGCCCCGAGCCTCGGTTCGCCTTGCTTCGAATTCGACTCGCCGTCGCCTGCCGAAATGCCGGAGTCGGTGTCGTCGGACGCCAACGGCGATACCACCACAACCTCACGGGGGGCCGGGGGAGCCGGTTTCGTGGACTCCCTCGTGGTCGCCGGCTCCGATCCAGTCGCCGGAGTTGGTGCTTCGACATCATCACTCGTGGCAACCGACTCGCTCGGCTTCGCAGGCTCAGCACTGCTCGGCTTCGCGGGCTTGGTGCTTGCAACAACAGCGTCGACCACGACAACCGCATCGAACTCCGCCGCTTCCCGAGCGCGCTGGCGATCGAGTTCGCTCGCCAGATCGAGCACGACACGCTCGTCTGGAACCGCCTGCGCTGCCCTGCCGACCTCCTCCATCGCAGCCTTCGCTTCGGGCACTGCGGCCGCCAATTCGTCGATGGCCTCGTCGAGTTCGCGACGCACAACCGCCAACGAACGAGCCATGCGGTCCCGTGCGGCCTTGATTTGGTCGAGCTGGGTACGGCCGGTGCGCCGTCGTTTCATGAGATCGGCCAAGACCTTCTCTCGCACCGATTGGGCCTCGGACAACATGAGCCGAGTTTCTTCTCTCGCTCGATCCCGGGCGTCGACGACATCGGCCTCGGCATCGACTCGCATTGCCTCTGCTGCCGCTTCTGCTTCGGATCGCACTCGCTGGGCCTCAGCTGCCGCTTCGGCCCGCAAGGTGTCCGCAGCAGCCATCGCAGCCTCGTCTGATGTCGTGGCGTGCGCCTTCGCTTCGCTCAGCAATTTCTCGGCGGCCGCCTCGCTATCGCCGGCGAGCGCCTTTGCCTTTGCCTCGGCGTCCGCGACCAGCGTCGCCATCTCCTGCGCTGTCACACGACGCTTCTCGGCGATTTCGGCTTCGGTGCTGCGTTGGCGCTCCTCGGCCACGGTCAAACGTGCGTCGGCGTCAGCTTCGGCCCGGGAACGAATCGTTGACGCTGCTGTACGGGCGGCCTCGAGTACATGCGCCGTCTCGGCGCCAACGAGGGCATCGATGCGCGATTCGTCCCACGTGGTTGGATCCGACAGCGCTTCCGCTGCGCCGGCCCGCTCGATTGCCGCTGCGGTGTCGGCTTTTGCCGCGTCGACGTCGGCCTCGAGCTGTGTGACCTTGGCCAGCAGTTCCTTTCGCTCGGCGAGCAGTTCATTCAGCCGAACGGCGTCATGCTCAGTCGCCGGGCGGCCCGATTGCTCGCTACGGAGCTGATCGGACAACTGCCGAAGATAGGTACGAACTTCGTCGGCGTCGTACCCTCGAAACGACGAAGAGAACTCTCGGCCGGCAATCTTTGTCGGATCCAGGTGCTGATCAGGGTCGAGGGCCATCCCTAGATAGTAGAACGCCTCGCGTCAACTCCTCGACCATCACCGAATTCGCGTCACGAACGACAATCGAAACTGCTCACCCACCATGCCCGTCGACGTCCCCGCCAAAAGGCGAGGACGATGCCGGCTGTCAGCTCTGAGCGAGCGCGAATTCTTCAACAGCGCCAACGTCGCCGCCGATGCTGCGAAGTGCTTCCAGCGCAGCGTCGAGGTTCTCGACCTCGATCACTTGCACACCCTCGCCCACCCGTTGTCGCACGACCTCGAGCTCTTCGGGTAGCTGACTGGCCGGCACCAAGAAATATGCCGCACCCGACTTTCGCAC
Source organism: Acidimicrobiales bacterium (assembly GCA_038212405.1). GTDB lineage: Bacteria > Actinomycetota > Acidimicrobiia > Acidimicrobiales > SZUA-35 > JBBQUN01. The sequence continues at coordinate 16,136 of JBBQUN010000027.1, forward strand.
GGCAACCGCCTTCTGCTCGATGCCACCGATGGGGCCGACGGTCCCGTCGATGCCGATCGTCCCGGTGACCGCGACCTTTGTGCCCCCCGTGAGTTCGCCAGGTGTCAGCTCCTCGAGAATGGCAAGGGTGAACGCGAGCCCGGCCGAGGGCCCGCCGACCGAACCTGAATCGATGTCGATGTCGAAAGGTGGGTCGCTGATATCGGCCAGCGTCACTGGGACGATTCCGATGAACCCGGCTTCACCACCGTCAGGTCGCACGCCCAACGTGATGGCGAATGGTTGAAGCGCTCCCTCACCTCTGGTCACCTCGAACGTCACAACATCACCGGGGCCGTAGCTGCTCAGCCGCTCGATGAGTTGCACGTCGCTCGTGATTGGCTCACCGTCGATGCTCGACAACACGTCGCCCGGTTCGAGCACCCCGACGGCCGGACTGTCCTCTACCAAGTTGGCAACGATCACCCCTGCGTCGCTGATCGTGTCGAACCCGAGTTGATCGAGCGCAACGGCAATGGCAGTGTCTTTCGCGCTCGTCATGCGCTCGAGATTGATTTCCCGGTTCTGGTCAGGTGTGAGCGTGCCGAAGTAGGTGTCTCGATCGATGAACTCACCCTCGTCTCGCCACTTGGTGTAGAGGTAGGTCCACAGATCCATGTCTTGTTGGAGGCGGATCGTGGTGTAGTCGATCTCGCCGTCGCTCGGATAGGTGGCGGCCCCATCGACCATCACGAGCGGCTCGGTGTCGCGAACCGATCCGGGCACGATGGCCACATAAGACGGGCGAATCAGGAAACCGACCGCAGAGACCAGACTGAGGAGAAAGACGAAGCTGAATCCCACCATCATCCACGAACGGCGGCGCAACCTGCGGAGCGACTCCGCTGAACCAGCTAGATTGGGCGCCTGCCCGGCTGACACTGTGTCGAGCGGGCCAGGATCAGAGGTCAACAGGTCTTCCTTCTCACATCGGTGGGCCAAGAACCCGAGGCATTCGCATGGAACTAGCGTCACAGACACCGTCGGCATCGAAGCGAGGGAATCCATCGATCCCACGAGTCCGTACTCCGCTGTGGCGACGACTCACTGCGCTCATCAGCTTAGGTTCGCTCGTCGTCATCATTGGCATCATCCTTGCCGTTGCCCTCGGTCTGGGGTTCCTCCTCACCCTGCTGCTCCTCGAACGCGCCGCAGGGTGACGCCGGCCCGCCCGGCATCACCCCACGTTGTGCGTTCTGGCTTGTCCTCGATCTGAGTGGGCAGAGCCGCACTGTCGAGCGAGGTAAACGAGCTTCAACGACCGAAGAGGCCTCGGCGGGCGCCAACGCCGTTGTCGGCTTCAGCGCCCGAAACGCTCGGTTCGGTCGACGCCGGCGGCGCCTCGGTCACGAAGGGAGCTTCAGCCGGGGCCGAAGCGGCAACCTGAGCTGGCGCCTCCTGCATCGGAGCAGCAGCAACCGGCGCTTCGGTCGGAATCGTTGCGGCCATGGCAGCGTCAGGAACAGCAGTAGCGGGAGCGGCCGGGACTGCGGCGGGCGCGGGTCCGCCGCTCAGAAGCTCGCCGGATGCCGAGCGCAGTTCTACACGGAAGTACGGCCGATACTCGAAGTTGACTTGTTCCATCCGGTGGATGGTCGCGTGCTCGACGCCCTGATCATTGCGGAGTTGCTCGACATACTGAACGGCGTCGTGGATTTCTTCGACTTCGTGGTAGGCGGGTTTACCGTCGGTCCCTCGATAGATGACCATGTGAGACATGTGTATTGGCTCCTTCGTCCTGCCCAGATTTCTTTGCGGGCTTGTGCAGGCTTCGCCGCCCCGGTTGGCACAGCGGTACTAGCATTCCATGTCTAGTGCCGGATAACCACCCTCCCCCTCGATTGCTCGATCTTCGATCAGTGATCATCGCAGGCCACAAAGACGACCTCACGACGCTGCGGGCTGCGGCCGACCATGACGACCCGCTACTTCGGGCGGCAGCGCTCAGCGGATTGCTCCGAGTCGAACACCTTCTGGCCGAGCAACTTCGTGCCGCGTTCGACGATCCTTCTCTCGTCGTGCGCCGCCGAGCGCTCGAGCTGACTGCTCGCCATTCCTCCGGTGCGAGCCTCGCGAGTGAGGTGGCGAGCTTTCTCGGCGGTGAGGCCGAACAGGCGGAACTCGCGGCTTTCGTGCTCGGGGAACTCGAGGTTGCCGACCCGGCCATCGTCAGCGCGTTGGAGCAACAAGCGCTCGAACACGACGATGCTCTGGCCCGAGAATCTGCCGTCGCCGCACTCGGGGCTCTTCACAGCGGCCTGGCAACGATCCTCGCTGCACTTGGCGACAAGGCAACCGTGCGCCGCCGAGCGGTCATTGCCCTGGCCCCGTTCGACGGTCCCGAGGTGGAGGTCGCTCTGCAAGCAGCGCTCGAGGATCGAGATTGGCAGGTTCGTCAGGCCGCTGAAGACCTGCTCGCTCCACCGCCAGCCGACGAGTTTTCTGGCGAACCCAGCGGTTGACCTGATCTGCACGACCCCTCAACGATGTTCCCACGTTGCTGGGCGCTTCTCGACGAAGCTGGCCATGCCTTCCTGGGCATCATGGCTTTGGCTCGTGGCCGCCATGACCTCGACCGCATGACGGTACGCCTCAGGAAGGCTGAGGTCGAGGTGTCGGTACAGCGTCTGCTTGCCAATGGCCTTCGAGAAACGGCTGCCCCTGGTTGCCCGGAACATGAGGTCGGCAACCGCTCCATCGAGCGAATCAGCTGGCACGACGGCGTTGAGGAGGCCCCATTCGAGTGCCGTCTCGGCGTCGATGGCATCCCCGGTCAGCGAAAGCTCCATCGCCCGCTTACGCCCGATGTTGCGGCTGATGCCAACCATCGGCGTGTGACAGAACCAACCACCGCGACCCCCTGGTGCGGCGAATGTGGCGGATTCGGCGGCAATGGCAAGATCGGACGAAGCGACCAATTGGCAACCGGCCGCGGTGGCAATGCCGTGGACTCGGGCGATCACGACCTGCGGAACGTCTTGGATCAGCAACATCAGCTCGGTGCACACACCAAGAAGGTCTCGGGTGAAGCCGTAGTCAGCGCCGGCCATGTCGGCGAAATCGTGCCCCGCGCTGAAGGCCGGGCCGTTGCCGGCCACGACGACACCCACTGCTTCGGTCTGGGCAACGGCGGTGAACGCCGCGATGAGGTCGTGCATGTGATCGAGTGACAGGGCGTTGCGTCGTTCGGGCCGGTTCATCGTGATCGTGACCACATCGCCGGTCTTGGACGGAGCCACGCTGACCTGGACACTGTCGAGGGCAAGACTGTCGAGGGCAAGACGGTCGAGGGCGGGGCTGGCTTCGGTGGTCGAGTTTGGCTCCATACCGAGCGAGGCTAGTCAGCGTGGGCCGTCCGGGCGAAGCGAGTGGCTGCGGACCCTACGAACGGCGTGAGGAACGCCTAGCGGCGGGTACGGCTCGACATGAACATGTCGCCGACCTCGTCGAACGACTCGATGCACTGGCCGGCGCCGAGCACGACGGACTCCAGCGGCTGCTTCACGAGATTCACATCGACCCGAGCGGCATTGCTGATCCGTGTGTCGAGCCCGCGCAACATGCCGCCGCCGCCAACGAGATGAATGCCACGAACGATCAGGTCTTGAGCCAGCTCGGGCGGCGCCGAGCCCAAACACGACACCACCGAGTCGACCATCGCCGAAACCGGTTCCTCGATTGCATCGCGCACTTCAGGAGCAGTGAGCGTGACCGTACGCGGGAGACCGCTCATGAGTTCTCGCCCACGCACCTCGGCGCCCCATTCGTCGTCGGCGGAGGGCCACGCCGATCCAACAGCGAGCTTGATCTGCTCCGCTGTTTGCTCACCAACCGCGATGCCATGTTCGCGACGGACGAAGGCCTGGATCGCAGCATCGATGTCGAAACTGCCGACTCGAACCGCTTCCAACGCAACAACACCGCCGAGGGAGATGAGCGCCGTTTCGGTCGTCCCACCACCGATATCGACCACCATGGATCCCACCGGTTGTTCGATCGGTAGGCCGGCACCGATCGCGGCCGCCATCGGCTGTTCGAGAAGATGGGCTTCCGCTGCACCAGCACGCCGAGCCGCCTCGCGAACCGCACGCTGCTCGACTGCGGTGATTGCCGAGGGCACACAGATGATGACTCTCGGCCGGTTGAACCGGCTCACACCCGCCCGGTGCAAGACGAGGCGGATCATTCGTTCGGTGATCTCGAAATCGGTGATGGCACCTTTGCGGAGCGGGCGGACCGCGACGATATGACTTGGCGTTCGTCCGATCATGCGCCAGGCATCTCGACCAATGGCCAGAACATCACCTGAGCGCGTGTTGAGCGCAATCACCGATGGCTCATTCAGCACGATGCCTTCGCCCCGCGCCCACACGAGCGTGTTCGCCGTACCGAGGTCGATGGCAAGGTCGCGACTCACAACACGTCCTTGGCCGACTCGAGCTCGTCGATCTCGACGAGGTGCTGCGCCTCGAGTCCCCAGCTCTCACCCTCGGCCCAGCGTTCTTTCTTCCACACCGGGACGGTCGACTTCAGTGTGTCGATACCGAAGCGGGCCGCCTCGAACGCGCTGTTGCGATGGGGTGACGAGACGGCGACGACCACCGCCGACTCGGTGACGGGAACATGACCAATCCGATGGATCAACGCGATTCGGCCGAGATCAGGCCAGCGATCACGGGCCGCGTCGGCAATTGCCCGTAGCCGGGGAATGACCTGTTCCTCATAGGCCTCGTACTCGAGACGGTCAACCTGCTTGCGTCCGGCCGAGTGATCACGAGCCGTGCCGGAGAAGACAACGACGGCGCCGCAGTCGGGTCTCACCACCCAAGCAGAAACGGCGTCGACCGGCAGTGGATTTTCCGACAAACCAACCCAGGTGTCGCCAGACGCTGGTTGGGAGGAAGAATCCGAGGAGGTCACGGCTTCCTATGTTAGGCCGATCTCCCTGCCATTCTGGGGGTCGCGGAAGTTCCACCCACCGGGAGTTGTACTGTCTGGACCCGTGGCACCAGACGATGGCGATAACGACGATGTCCCCCTCGGGCCTCCGCCAGACCCATCGCTGCGCCAGTGGCGTCATCCGTCAGAAATCGCCTCGGCCAACGCAGCGGCGCTGCGAGACCAAGCCAGCGCTCAGCCATCTCGTTGGCGTTCATTGTTCTGCCTGGGCGGCTGTGCGCTCGGCGCGCTCGGTGTCGCCGTCCTCGGCGCTGCTCTGGTTCGCCCCTTCACCGCGAGCGACGGCGACGATGCCGCCGTGGCCGCCACTTCGCTTGCGAACTGGTCGACCAACAGCGGCGTCACCTCGCTTGTCGACGATACCGACTCGACGTCTGGCGGATCTGCAGCCGGTAGTACGTCTGCTGCCGGCGACGACGCGCCAACGACACTGCCGGCAACGACGACATTGCCGGCAACGACACTGCTTACGCCCACGACCCCACCAGCCATGCCACCAATCATCGAGGCTGGCGCGTCGGGAGTGATCGGAATCCTCGACGTCGACGACCGAACGCTCATTGCCTCCGGACTCGTCGTCGATGGCATGGTGATCAGCAGTGCCCATGCGCTTGGCGACCGCTCCGAAGTGCTGCTCGCCACCGAAAGCGGCGTCATCGAGGGTCTCGTTGCCGGGACGGATCCCTTCAGCGACCTGACCGTCATCGCCACGCTCGAACCCGATCGACTGCCGGCTCCGATTCTCCTCGCAAGCTCGTCCGAGCCGATCACGCTCGACGCCGGGCATCCGATCTGGGTTCTCTCCGCTGGTGGACAGCAAACGCCAAACGCGGTGTCAGGCGAATTGACGGCGCTCGACCAGGACGTGATGACCAGCGACGGCACCATGGTGTTCGATGCCCTCCAAACCACGATTCGCACCCCGGTGACCGGTCCTGGCGGGGCCGTGGTCGACCAGGATGGACACACGATCGGCATGGTCATCGCCTGCAGTCGCCATCTTGCCGCCGCTCTGTCGATCGAGTCGTTACGAGCCTCGGCACAGTCGATTCGCGAGACCGGCTGGGCCCATATTGGTTGGCTCGGTATCGAGGGCGAGAGCACCGATGAGGGAATTCGGTTACGCAGCGTCGAAGCTGATGGGCCTGCCGCAACGGCTGGACTCGTGGCCGGCGACGTGCTGCTCTCGGTCGATGGCGAACCGCTCGAGCATCTTGCCGGTGTGGTCCGAGCCATTCGTCGGGTCGGCGTTGGCAGCGAGGTCGAGTTCGGAGTGCAGCGCAACGACGAGACCTTCGTCGCCGCGATCATCGTCGGCGTCAGAATCGGCTGACCCGCCGGACCTCAGCGTAGAAGGCGCCTGGCGACCCCAGCCGCAACTGCTGCGACCCCGGCCAACCCAATTCCTGCTGCCGCCAGTGCGATTTCCTGGCGCTCCTTGGCTGACACCGACCACGGCGGGGGCGGCGTACCGATCACGAATGCCTCACTGTTCGAGAAGGTCGGAACCCAACCTGCACTCCGCAGACGATCGTTGGAGACAACCCACGGGAACCGAACGTACGCCTCGATGCCCGGTGGGACCGACCGAAGGCCCAGCTTTCTGGTCGCAGCGACCCAGCGCTCACTGACTCGGTCAGGGACCCGAAACTGCACCCCTCCAACGAGATCGTGGAAGACGTCGGGGCCGATCCAACCATCGGGTGCCACATTGAAGGCACCGACCAACTGGCGGCTCGTCACGTAGGCAATGGCTGATGCCAGATCGTCGTAGTGGAGAAATTGCAACGGCGGATCGACCTGATCGGGACGCACGATCGTTGCACTTCGCAGGACCCGAGCAGCCCACGCCGAACCCTGCTCGGACAACGTGGTGGTTGGCCGCAGCACCGCAGCTTGGCGATCGGTGTCCTTCGTCGCCCAGGCCCACACCATGTCTTCGAGATCGCGTTTGGCGACGGCGTAGGCGAGCTCGGGCACCGGTTCCAACGGGTGGGATTCGGTGAGCGGGATCGGGTTGTCGGCGTGTGCGCCGTAGGCCATCGCCGACGACAGAGCAACGATGTGCTCGACACCGGCCTTGTCAGCCCCGTCGAGCGCCATCCCCAGCATGGCAATGGTCGCCTCCGAGTCGTTCGGCTGACCCGCTTCTTCAGCAAGATGCACGAGTGTTGTACAACCGGCAATGACTTCATCGATCGAGCGCCGTCGAAGATCCAGACGCACCACTTCCACCTTGGTGACCGGTGCCGGTTGTGCGACGCGGTCGATGGCAACGATGCGATCGATGTCGGGACGCGCTGCCAACTGACGAAGGGTCCGTCGACCCACTGCTCCGGCTGCCCCGGTGACCGCGATTGCTCTCACCGCCCTACGATGCCCTTGTGACTGGTTCCGATCCACTCGGTGGGGGCGAGTTTCCTTTTGGTGACCTGAGCAAGCTCTTCGGTTCCTTCGGAAACACCGACCCATGGCAACAAGCAGCTCAGATCGCCCAGGCGGTGGCATCTGACGGCGAGAGCGAGCCGAACGTCGAGCCAAAGGTGCGTATGGCACTCGAGGATCTCGCTCGCGTGGCCCTTCTCTACCTCAGTGAGGTCCCTGGCGTTTCCGGCTCGCCAGCCATGCAGTCCACCTCCGTCACCGTGAAACCGGTGACCCGCGCTCAATGGACCACCGACTCGCTCGATGCCTATCGGCAGTTCTTCGAGCGGTTCGGCGAGGCAATCGGCCAGATGGCGCCACCCGACCTCGCTGCCGGCAACGATCCGTTCGCCGCCATGTTCGGGACCATGTTCTCGAGTCTCGCTCCGATGATGGTGGCCGCCAGCGCTGGCGCCATGATCGGCCACCTCGGCCAACACGCACTTGGCCAATACGAACTGCCAGTTCCCCGCCCGTCTGACAAGGTGCTCGTCGTGCCTTCGGCGATCGATGCTGCCGCTGCGGAATGGGGCGTTCCTGTCGATGAGCTCCGTATGTGGATGCTCGTCCACGAGTTGGCGAGCCATGCCATCATCACGATCCCCCACGTGCGTCGACACTTCGATGCGCTCCTCATCGATTTCGCAACGGCGTTCCGGCTCGACCCCGCCAAGATCGAGGAACAGTTCGGACACATCGGTGGGCTGGAGGATCTCGGTCGGATCCAAGAGCTCTCTGAACAGTTCAATGACCCCGAAGTCATCCTGTCGATGATGCGAACCCGCACCCACGATCTCCTCATGCCGCAGCTCGATGCCATCGTTGCTGCCTTTCTCGGCACGGTCGACTTTGCGGTCGAGCGGGTCTGCCTGACCCTGGTGCCGAGTCACGCAACCATTCGACGTGCGATGCGAGATCGTACGCTCGATGTCACGCCCGCCGATCGTTTCATGGAACGTCTCCTCGGTATCAACATCACCGAAGGCACCCTCGATCGCGGTCGTCGTTTCATCGACGGCATCATCGAACGAATCGGCGACGCCGGTATCGAGAAGCTCTGGGGAGACGAACTCGATCTGCCGACTGCGGCCGAGCTCGACGCACCTGGACTCTGGTTGGCCCGAGTCGGCCTCGATCCCGATATGGAGCTCCCCGATATCGAGATCCCCGATGATCTCTCGGGTCTCGACGATCTGTGAGTAGCCGAGCGGACTACTCGCCTCGGCCCGGCGGTGGTCTGGAGGGCGGCGGTCTGGAGGGCGGCGGTCTGGAGGGCGGTGGTCTGGAGGGCGGTGGTCTGGAGGGCGGTGGTCCAGTGGGCGGCGCATGCGGAGGCAGCACGTATTCGCGCGTCGGCTCGGCCTCGAAGATCTGGTCGTCGGCAAAGAGGTCTTGGTCGAACAGCCCCGGTTCGGCATCGCCATCAGCGGTCGACCCGGGTTCGGGGACGACGTTCGACCGACGCGGTTTGCGACCGGCTCGCTTGGCGGATGCATCGAGGTCGATGGTCTCGCCATCGCCATCGGCACCGACTTCGCCATCGACTTCGCCATCGGCACCGGCTTCGCCATCGGCACCGGGCTCGGTCTTCGGGCCTCGTCGGAACCGTGCATTGCGTAGCCGCTCGGTGGCGACCCGTGGCGCCGCCACCGACGGTGCCGGGTCGCGTCCGAGGTAGTAGCTGATTGCTGCGAAACCGGCCGTGCCCCCCAGCCCGAGGAATCCGAGTCGGGCGGGAATGGGAATGAGGACGGGAATCACGGCGCCAAAGACCCACAGCAACTGGAATTGGCTTTCGAACTTGGCGAACGAACGCCCGAGATTGGCCTCTGGTGCATCACGTTGGACGATCGCATCGAACGATTGCTTGCCCATCGCTCCAGCAGTACCAACCGCACAGGCGATGACGGCTGCACCAACCAATCCGCCCGACAGCGAGGCAAGCACCCCTGCAATTCCGACGCCGGCGAGGGACCCAGCAAGGATCTTCTCTTCCTTGACCATTGCTCGCAGCTTTGGCGAGGTGAAGGCTCCGCCCAGGCCACCGATCCCGGTGAAGGCCAGAACGACGCCGAAATGCCAGGTTGGCGAACCACCCGAGGTCAAGTCGAGACGGCCGAGGCCGGTCAGTTCCCTCACCCGGTGACCGAGCTCGACCCCGCTCGCGGTCGGGCCCGGGTCGACCCCTCCGCGCAACTCGAAGGCAAGGAGCATCGTGAGGAAACCGACAACGGCACGCATGTAGCCCATGGCGCTGGCGGCAAGGACGATGTTGTTACCACGAAGTTCATGGCGCTCGGTCTCGTTCGCCTTCTCGGTCGCCACCTTGGTGGCGGGGATCTTCACGGCCAGCGCAGCAGCAGCCAAGAAGACAACGACATCGAAGTAGAGCGTCCACGACGCGCCGCCGATGGTCAGCAGAAGCACTCCAGGGATACCAGCCATCGCTGCCGCCAGCGCCGAGATGATCGACAGGCGCGAGTTCGCCTGCACCAGCCGTGACTCGTCGGGAACCAGCGTGGGGATCATGGCGCTCTTGGCCACGTGATATGACTTGCCCATCACGAGCATCCCGAAGGCCAACGGGAACATGATGAGGCTGTCGGTGTTCATGGCCATGAACAGAGCGAGTACCGCTCGGATCAGAGCCGAGGCGATCACCATGTAACGGTGGCCACCCTTGAGACGGTCGATGGCCGGTCCGAGCCAGGGAGCAATCAAACCGAACGGGGCGACGGTGAGGATCAGGTAGAGCGCAACCTTGTACCGGGCGTCGTTGGGATCAAGTGAGAAGAAGAACGAGTCGGCGAGCGAGATGGTGACGAGCGCATCACCGGCAACGGAGAGGCCATGGGCTCGTGCGAACCGAGCGAACGGGCTGACGACGAACGAACGAGCACCCTTGCTCGTGGATCGTGACGGGTCGACAGACTTCCACTCCCGGTTCGCACGCCTGGGCCCGCGCTTTTCACCCTTGGACGGGGAGGCGTCGTTCTTGCCGGGTGGCGTCACGGGCCCGATCGTAGGTGCTTCACGACGAATTGGGCGTCGCTCAGCCAGGAGTGCGCTCGAATTTGTAGCCGACGCCCCTCACGGTCACGATTCTGACCGGCTGGCTTGGATTGTCCTCGACCTTGCCTCGCAGTCGCTTGATGTGAACATCGAGCGTCTTGGTGTCGCCAACGTAGTCGTGACCCCACGCCCGATCGATCAGCGTGTCGCGAGCGAGTACTCGCCCAGCATTCTCGAGCAGCAGGGACAGCAATTCGTACTCCTTGAGCGGGAGCGATACCCGTTCCCCTCGCACGAACACTTCATGGCTGGCGCGATCCATTCGAACGTCGCCGACCTCGATGAGTTCCCCCGAGGCCCGATCGAGCTCATCGTGGTTTTCAGCAGAGCGACGCATCACTGCTCGCATCCGAGCGATGAGTTCACGCATTCGGTAGGGCTTGGTGATGTAGTCGTCGGCGCCTACCTCGAGCCCGACGACGACATCGATCTCACTCGACTTGGCGGTCACCATGATGATCGGTACCCGCGACCTGGTGCGGATGTAGCGGCAAACATCGACGCCGGAAACTCTGGGCAGCATGAGGTCGAGAAGGATCAAGTCGGGTTCGCGTTCGTCGAAGCTGGTGATCGCCTCGGCTCCGTCGCGGGCGAT
>JBBQUN010000028.1:0-27130 GCA_038212405.1 Acidimicrobiales bacterium
GACCACGACCAAAACCGTGTCGGCCACGCCGCGAATCTCGACCCGTTTGCCGAAATCGGTCGACGACGAGATGCCCCGGCTCACCGGTACCAATGACCTGGCCTACGAGATCCCCGCCGCCAATCTGCGCCATCACGTCCAAGGAGCCGACAAGGGATGGCTGGCGATCTCGTCGCTCCCGAAGGATCTGCGTGAGCAGGGTTGGGTGTACCTCCAAACCGACACCGAACTCGTTGCTCGGTGCCAAGTGAAGGGTGTGGGGTTCCGAGACAAGCGTTGGACGCACGAAAATGCCGAGAACACCGCCGATGCCGGCCCCGGGCCCACCCTCGAACTCGAGGGGGATCATTGGCAGTTCCTGTCGATCGACCTCGGGCCGGAGGGCGAAGTCGAAACCACCGGCTACCGCTACGTGATCACCGACGGCGATTCGGTGCGGGTTGCACTGTCGGAAGTGCACGTGGAAGCGTCAGACAGCGAACTGCCGGAAGACGACTGATCGTCAGGCGCCACAGCCTCCGCTGATCACCCGCATCGGCCCGAGGTCGTCGTTGACGTACTCGAACGCCTCGACGCCGTCGCCTTCGTAGTACTCGGTCCTCACGAGGATCTCGAGCTTGGCGTCGCCGTTCAGATCGGCAAAGCCAGCCAGACGGCCTCGCACCCAGTAGAGATCATCACGTTCGGTTGGCAGATAGGCGCCGACCAAGATCGCGGTCTGGACCTCTTCCTCGACCACCTTGCGCAGGAAAACCAACGAATAGTCGCCGACGCTGGTCAGCGGCCAGTTCGGTGCGCGGCTCGCCGAGACCACGACCTCGTCGACACCGTCGCCCTCGAGGTCGACACGGGCAACCGAGTCGACCGTGGCAAACGAAGGATCGATGCCGTTCTCACTGATCAGCCTGGCCACCTCGTCGAGGTAGACACCGCTTCCACCAGTGGTGATCGACGCGGTTCGGGGCAGTACGTCCCAGTCGGCCGTCACGCCGATCGCGATCGGCGTATCGAAGCCGCCGTGAGCAAGTTCTGGTGACGTCTCGATGCCGTACCCGCCGATCGGATCGCAGACGAGAACCGGATCGCTTCCCGCCACGGTTCCCGGCGAAATGCCAACACCCACCAATTGATACGAGTCGCCGGCTGAGGCTGGCACGCCGGCAGCGGTATCGGCGAAGCCATCGAACCAGCGGGTACCGTCCCAGCCGCCGAGCGTGCCGAAACGGTAGATCGCCAGACTCGGTGATGCCGATGGCGCTGGCGGAGCGGTGGTGGTCGTGGTTTCCGGCGCTGGCTCGCCGTCGCTCGTTGCCTCGGTCGGGACCGATTCGTCGTCGCCGTCGAACAGCACGGTGTCTTCCGGAAGCGAGTCCGGATCGACCGTGGTTGGCGTTGCCTGGCCATCGGGCGTGTCGCTGCCACCGCAAGAGGCAGCGACGAGGGCGAAGGCGAACAGCAGGGCGAGGAACGGGCGCATTCGGTACAGCTTGGCAGACCGGGTTGCCGAAAGGTGTGAGTAGCCCGTTATCCTGCTGGCTCCTGGACCGTTAGCTCAGTTGGCTAGAGCGCTCGCCTCACACGCGAGAGGTCACAAGTTCAAGTCTTGTACGGTCCACGATGTTCCTCAGCCCTGGCGGGCTTTGACACTTGCGGCCTTTCGGCGCTGGGGCGCCGAAACGCTCCTCGAGACCGAAACGCTCCTCGAGACCGAAACGCTCCCCGGGCGTTCGTCTTCACCGACGAACAAACGAGCATGATCACTCGCTGTGCATTGCCTCGCCGAGTGACTCGGAGAACGAGTTGGCGGTTGCGGCATCGAGGTGGGTGAAGTCGATGAACGACTGGTCCTGGGAAAAGCCGTCCAACGCTATGACGTCGACCTCGAGTTCGCCAGCGAGGGCAACGATGGTGTTCTGCACCAACACGTGTTGATCGGGTCCGCCGGGATAGAGCGCCTGGAAGCGATCGGGGACCGGGAGCTCAACGAAGATCACCTCGATACCCCGTGCTTGGAGCACCGTCACGGTGCGGGCAATCGAGGCCAGATCGTCTCGGTCGAGTTGGAAGGGGGTGATGCGCCGAGCGATTTCCTGCGACTGGCGAATGCCGGTATCGACGACGAAGTTCGTGCGTTCGCCGTCGGGCCCGACCTCGGCCTCGGCCTCGGCGAGCCGGCGCCGGTTTGCCTCGGCCCCACCGCCGACGAGTTGATTGGGATCGCGCAAGACCCGACGGTCGGCCATCAACGTGGAGACCTTGGCGACCCAACGGTCGGCGGCTGCGTAGGGACCCGACTTGGTTTCCAGCGCCTGTTCGTAGGCGTTGAGTGTTGCATCGCCGTACTCGAGCGAGAGATCGAGCGTCGACAGTCCCCACACCACGGTGTCGGGTTGTAGCCGGTCGAGCACCTGGTCGAGGACCCACGGTTCCATGACGACTGGCACACCGCCGTTGAGTGCGGCGTTGTAGATCGATGGCGTTGGGCTGCCAGCGCCAGCGATCGAGTCGGCAAGCACACTCGGGACGATGTCCTGCTGGGCCATCGACGTGCCGATGACGACCATGTCGACCTGGCCTCGTTGGTCCATCTGCTCGACCTTGAGCTGCGTCGTTTCGTCGTGCCACCGTAGAACCGGCACGTCGGCCACCCCCATGGTCAGACGCGCTGCGACCTCCGCCATGACGACGACGGCGACGAACGCCAGCCCGAATCGAGGGAGCAACGAGCGATCGGATGAGTCGGACATCAGCCCTCGCCGTCGATGGCAGTGGCCAGCAAGCGAGTGAATTCCTCGGCTCCCGATTGGGTGAGGTGGGTCAAATCGGCCCAACGGTCAGGATCGCTTTGCATCGATGCACTGAGATCGACGATGCGCGCCCCAGCGGGCAGTGTTGAGCGCAATGTTTCCAACGCCCCTGCGGTTTCGGCAACGATACCGGGGTCGAGGTCGATGGCTGCTGGGTTCAGTGGCATCCCGACGATGATCACCTCCTGGCCGTTGTCGACCATCCGCTGCGCGGCGGCCGCAATCACTTCGCCACGCGACACACAGAACGCACTGGCACCGAAGCGGGGCGCGTACTCGCCGAGATGGGCCTCGAGTGCGGCAGCATCAGAGGCCGTCTTCTTGTCGCCGCTGCCAGGAGCGACTCGCTGCGAGCCGGGCGGTCCGAGGACGACCGCGATGGGATCGACGGTGCGGAACCAGCCCGAGTTGGCGAAGGCTCGGCGTCGGTTCTCGAGTCGATCGAGGAACTGCTCGGGCCGATCATTGGGCTCGCAGTCGATCAGCAGGTCGATCGCTCCCATCAACCAGACAACACGAGGAGCCCGGATGTACTGATCGACTTCGGGGAACCAATGCTGTTGGACCTCGGCGAGTGAACCGGGAAGGAAGGCATTGCCGACCGACTGGCCGGTCAGGTCGGCGAGGAGTGCGACGTCGATGGCGGCGCCCGCCTGCGAAGTGCCATGGACGACGAGGTCGATCGGGTCACGCTGGGACCGCAACCACTCGTAGTTCGGCAGCGTCGAGAAGAAGTGGAACAGATCGGTCACGATCGCGGCCTGGAGCAGTCTCGACAGTTCCGCCGAGGCAAGCAGCGAGCGTGAAGTGTCGCCAAGCGTTCCGTCGCCAACGGCTTGGTCGTAGTTGACTGGCTCGCCACGTCCCGGTTGCGCGCAGCCCGTTTCGAGAACGGTCCGCTCGAAGAGCGCTCGGCCCAACGCCCGTCCCGCCGGTGTTCCGACGTAGTCGGCAAGTGCCCCGTCGTTGATCTGTTGGCTTGCTCGTTCGGCCTGGTCGCCGAGTTCGACAACGGCGCTACGCCAGGAAGCGAAATCGCTACCGCAGGCGGCATCGATCGAGTTGATGGTCGCCTGGATTCCTTCCAATTCTTCGAGCATTGCCGAGTCGGGCACGGTGGACAGCAGCTCGTCGAAGACCCAGGTTGGCAGCTCGCCGGGAAGGGCCTGGACGACGTCGAGGTCGAGCGGTTCACCCTCGACCAGCGGCGATGCGGCAGCAATCGTCGTCGGGGTCGCTCCGTTGGGGCAGTCCAAGACCTCCTCCTCGAAGCCGTATCCATCGACCACGGTGGTCCGGATGCATTCGCTTTCATCGACGGTCACCGCAACGGCTGGCTGGCCGACCTCGGCGATGACGCGGTCAGCGACGTCGTAGCCCCCGGGTGCCGAGGACCCGCACGAAGCAGCGATCACCCCTACGGCGAGGCAACACAGAACAGAAGAAGGGCGAGAAGGTTTGGGCATCAGAACTGGAAGTAGACGAAGGGGCGGGGGGCTCCGCCCGAGAACAGGGCGATGCCGACAACAGAGAGTGACACGAGCGCACCGGCCATGGCAGGGCGGGAGGTGAGCATGTGGGGTGCGAGCACCCGAGACCGAGCAAGTCCATCGATGGTGAGCGTCACCGCGAATGCGCCGAGGACGAACGTGGTATCGGCCAACGACCATTGGCCTCGGCCGAGGGCAACCTGACGCAGGATGGCGAGCGACGTGTCGAAGTCGGGTGCGCGGAAGAACACCCAGGCGAAGCAGACCGCAGCGAACGTCGTGGCAATACCAGGCAGGTCTCGTATGACGAGCGGACCGTCGTTGACTCTGCCTCCACGCATCAGGCGATGGACGACCAGGAACGAGCCGTGCAGCGTTCCCCAGACCACGAAATTCCATGACGCCCCGTGCCAGAGCCCACCCAACACCATGGTGGCCATCAGGTTCACGTAGGTGCGAACCGGCCCCTTGCGGTTGCCGCCCAGCGGGATGTAAAGGTAGTCCCGCAACCAATTCGACAAAGAAATGTGCCACCGTCGCCAGAACTCGGTGATGTTGCGGCTGAGGTATGGCTGGGCGAAGTTGATGGTGAGCTCGATACCGAGCAGGCGGGATACGCCCCGGGCAATGTCGGTGTAGCCGGAGAAGTCGCCGTAGATCTGGAGAGCGAAGGCGAGAATGCCGGTGACGACGGCGATCCACGATTGTTGGCCAGGGTCGGTGAACGCCGCGTCGGCGATCTCGGCAACACCGTCGGCCAGGACGACCTTCTTGAACAAGCCGAGCAGGATGAGCCCGAAGCCCGATTCGATCTGCTGTCGGCTGATGGATCGTTCGGTCTGTTGGAGCTGGGGGAGAAGAATCTTGGCCCGTTCGATCGGCCCGGCAACCAGTTGAGGGAAATACGCAACGAACGTGGCAAACACCACGATGTCGTTGACCGCATCGAGTCGTCGTCGATAGACATCGATCGTGTACGACATCGTCTGGAAGGTGTAGAAGCTGATGCCAACGGGGAGTACCACGTCGAGGAACGGTCGGTTCGGATCGAGGCCGAGTCCGCCGACCATGTCGGCGAAACTGTCGACGAAGAAGTTGGCGTATTTGAACGTGGCGAGGATGCCGAGGTTGGTCGCCATCGACAGGAGCAGCAACCGCTTTCTCGTGCGTTGATCGTCGGTGAGCGAAAGCCATCGTCCGACCGAATAATCGACGACGGTCGAGATGCCGAGCAACCCGAGAAAGCGCCAGTTCCACTTCCCGTAGAAGTAGATCGAGCCGACCAGCAGCAGGTAGTTGCGGTACCGGTGGGGTAGACGCCAGTAGGCAACGAGCACGACCGCGAAGAAAACGGCGAAATCGATGGAGTTGAAGAGCATCAACGACCTCGGGCGGCGGAAGCGATCACGTTAGCGGTTTGGGGATGCGGCGCCGTGGATACGGTACGCCTCCATGACTCTGTTTCGAGCCGCTGTTGTTTCGTTCGGCCTCATGCTGGTGGTGTCGTGTGGCGGCTCCGGCAGCGACGGCTCAGATGGCGAGAATTCCGACAGTGAGGGTGCTGGCGTTGGTGGTGGCGACGAACTCGAAGCCAACGGCAGCGAGGCCGAAAACGCCGAGGTGATCGACGCTGAGTTGGTGCCGGTGAGTGGATGCTTGGTGACCGCCAGCGCCGTCGACCTCACGCCGATCTGGAAGGGGCAGGTGCCGCGGTTGGCGGTCATCGTCAGCCGCGACGATCAAGCGATCTACACCACTCAGCCCGCTGGTGTCGACTTCACCGGCGATGGTGCCTTCAGCGATGTCGATGTCGAGCTCGGTACCGCGTATCGCTACTCGATCGAGACCATTGACAGCGACGGCAACCGTAGCGAGGCTGTTCCCTGCGGCAGCGGCCAGCTCCTGGCCCAGAGCAGCGACATCGTGTGTGGCGTCCGAGTGAGTGACACTGGATTGCCCGAGGTTTCCTGGGACGGCGTCTTGTTGGTCCAAGAGGTTGCGATTCTGCGCAACGGAGCCGAAATCGAGCGCGATGTCACCGCACCGTTCGTCGACACCGGTGCCGTCGTTGGCGCCGCGTCGGCGTATTCGATCATGGTCACCGATTCCACCGACCAGGGGCGAGAAGAGCAGCTGGTGGACTGTGGCGAGGCCACTCCGAACGTGGCCGACGCCGGGGGAACGTTCGATCTGGCGGGAGCGATTGCGGCCTCGGACAATTTCTTGTCGCCGTTCCAGTACGTCCAACTCGAGCCGATCTGCCCCGGGTGTGCTGCTTCAGCGGAGCTCTACCTGGTGCCGTCCTCGCCCGACCCCACGGTGCACACCGTCGACCAGGTCTGGATCGGGGGTACCGCTTCGAGCGAGCGAGACCAGTTGTGGATGATCGACCCCTTGGTGGTTGCAGAGGCGCTCGACGACGCCCAGCGTTCTGGCAGCAACATCACCTACACCATCGATGTCGACACCGGTCTGGTGCGGGAGTGGACGATCGACGGTGTCGGGGCCCGCTACGTCTGCTTCGAAGTCGACACCGCGCCACTCGAGTCGCGGGCGCGCGATTGCGGCGCGAACATCTTCACCGGCTGACCGCTCAACACGACGGAAGCCGAGCCGATGATGGAAGCGTGTCCATCGTTGCCACCCCAGTCGTTGCCGACCGGATCGTTGCTGCTCCCATCACGCTTCCCCGCCATCGCCGTTCGGGTGTTCGGATGAGTTGTCACGAGTGCGATGTCGCCTGGACCGGACCGATCGAGTCGCCATGTTGGGTTTGCGAAGGGCCCGGCCAGCCCGGCCCTCCACCCTCGATCTACCCCGACCTCGACTGACGACCGGTTACCGACCTTCGGGCACCCACGGTGCATCGACCCGATCGCGAAAGGCTGCGATCCCAGCGACCGCTTCTGCGGACTCGAAGAGCTCACGTGATCGCTTCGTCGTCCAGGTGAATGCGTCGGCTTGATCCATGTCGGCGACCTTGGTGATCAGATCCTTGGCCGCGCCGAGAGCAAGTGGTCCGCCCTTCACGATCATGGCGATGTAGTGCTCGACTCGTTCGTCGAGTGATTCGGCGGGAACCGCATCGTTGATCAGCCCTACCTCTTTGGCGCGCTGGGGCGTGAACCGTTCGCCGGTGAGGAACAGCTCGCTGGCATCTGCTCGGCGCATCTTCGGAAGACAGACCACGGAGATGACAGCGGGCGCGACACCGAGGCGCACCTCGGTGAACCCGATCTTGGCGTCGTCGCGCATCACGGAGATGTCGCAGACCGCGGCCAAGCCAACGCCGCCGCCGGTGGCGTGTCCATCGATTCGCCCGATCACCGGCTTCGGCGAGCCGAGGATGATCTCGAAGACCTCGACGAACGAGCGCCCAGCATTACCGGCGACACCGGGCTTGGCATCTTTCAGATCCGCCCCGGCACAGAAGGTGTTGCCGACGTTGGTCAACACGATCACCCGCACCGCCTCGTCGGCGATCGCCGCATCGAGAGCGTCGGCCAGCTGGTCGACCAGCTCCGAGCCAAGGGAGTTCTTGCGCTCCGGTTGGTTGAGGGTGAGTGTGGCAACACCACGATCAACGGCGACGAGTACGGCAGCAGATGGGTCAGACATGGCCCAATGATTTACCATCAGCGGCCATGCCGTCGATCTTCACGAAAATCATTGCTGGCGAAATTCCGGGTCGGATCCTCTGGGCCGACGATTCCTGTTTCGCCATGCTCGACATCCGCCCTTTGCACGCTGGTCACGTCCTCGTGATTCCGAGGGCGGAGGTCGACCACTGGGTCGACCTCGAACCCGAGTTGGCGACACACCTCATGAGCGTCGCCCAGATCGTCGGGCAGGCCCAACGTTCAGTGATCGAATGCGAGCGCATTGGCCTGATGATCGCCGGCTTCGAGGTGCCGCACACCCACGTCCACGTGGTTCCACTGGCGTCGATGGCAAACCTCGACTTCCGCAACGCCGATACTCGACCCATCGCCGATGAGCTCGATGCCATCGCCGAAGAGCTGAGGGCAGCCTTGCGCGATGCTGGACACGGTGGGAACGTCCCCTCATGACGCAATCTTCCGCAACAGGCTCTGCAACTGGTCGATCCTCGGCAAGACGATCAGCTCGACGCAACTTCACCACTCGGCTGACCGACATGCTGCAAGTCGAGCACCCGATCATGCTGGCTGGCATGGGTGGCGTCAGTTACTCTGAGCTCGTCGCCGCGGTGTCGAACGCCGGCGGGTTCGGTTGTATGGGCGCCTCGACGATGAGCAATGAGCGCATGATCGACGAGATCGCCGCCACCAGGGCGCTCACCGACATGCCATTCGGTGTCGACCTGCTCACCGCCATTCCCGGGCAGCTCGAGGCCGGGCTAGCTGCCATCATCGACGGGGGCGCGACGGTGTTCGTCGCGGGCCTCGGTGTGCCGCAGGAAGCGATCGACGAACTGCACCGCAACAACGTGCTGGTCGGCTCGATGGCAGGCAAGGTTCGCCATGCCGAGGCAGCTGTTGCCTCGGGTTGTGACTTCGTCGTCGCGCAGGGAACCGAGGCCGGAGGTCACACCGGTCTCATCGCAACGATGGCGCTGGTTCCCCAGGTCGTCGATGCGGTTGGTGATCGAGTGCCGGTCGTCGCAGCCGGCGGCCTCTTCGATGGTCGCGGTTTGGCCGCCTGCTTGGCCCTGGGGGCCGACGGGGTTTGGTTGGGTACCCGGTTCATCGCCACCAACGAGGCGCACGTCGGTGACGCCTACCGTCAGACGCTGATCGGGCTACGAGAAGATGGCACCACGATTTCGCGAGGGTTCACCGGCAAGACGTGCCGAGTCGTCGCCAATGACTGGACGGCCCATTACGACAAGCACCCCGAAGAGCTCCAACCATTCCCGGCCCAAGCAAGGCACGCCGCCCGTGAAGGGGCAAACCATCTGGGAAGCTCGGGTGACGGCGAAGCGATCGACCCCTCGATCGAGTTCATGCCGGCAGGCCAGGGCGTCGGCGCCATCCACGAGGTCGTTTCGGCCGCCGAGGTGGTTGCTTCGGTGATGGACGAGGCACTCGACTCGATCGATCGAGTCGCTGCGCTCATTCGGTAGCCGTCACGCGCCATCGATGAAATCGACGACGGCATTGGTGAAAATGTCGTTCTTGTCGCCCGCCACCATGTGGGCAGCGTCGATGACATCGACGTAGTCGGCGTGTGGCACCATCTCGAGGAACGCGTTGGCCTCGGTCTCGGTGACCAGATCGCTCTGGCGACCGCGGATCAGCAGCGTCGGCATCGTCAATCGCCGCGCCGCCGCTTCGACGGGGGAGTAGCGGTCGCCCTCGCTCCTGACCTCTCTGCGGGAGGTGAGGAAGGCGGGATCCCAATGCCAGCGCCAGCGGCCGTCGTCGCCCCGTCGCAGGTTCTTCTCCAGACCTGACAGGTCGGTGCGTCGAGGTCGGTGGGGCTGATAGCGGGCAATGGAGTCGGCGGCATCTTCCAGCGTCTCGAATCCTTCGATGGCGTTCGAGCCCATGAACTCCAGAATGCGATCGACCCCGTCCGGCGATGGATTCGGTGTGATGTCGACGAGCACCATCGCCTCTATCTGTGGCTGCGGTCGAGCGGAGGCGATGAGGCCGGTGAGGCCTCCGAGTGAGGCGCCAACCCAGATGACCGGCCGACCGAGCCATGCGATCGCGCTGATCGCGTCATCGGCGAACGCCTCGAGCTGGTAATCGCCGTCGCTCGCCCATCCGCTGTCGCCGTGTCCGCGTAGGTCGAGCGACAGCACTTCGTGGCCGTGGTCGGCCAGTGTCGCAGCAGTCTGACCCCACGAGAATCGGGTCTGCCCGCCACCGTGGGCGAGCACCACCGGCGTTCGTTCGCCTGGCCAATGGTCGGCAACGAGTTCGAGAGTCGAAGTGGTAGAGATGGTCACGACTGGCACGACGAGAGCGTGCCACAGGTCGGCGCACATCTTGTAGCTAGCGTGGTGGTCTCATGGACCTCACACCAGTTCAGATTCGCGTCCTCGGGTGCCTGCTCGAAAAGTCGGCAACCACCCCCGAGCAGTATCCGCTCAGCACCAATGCATTGGTCACAGCGTGCAACCAAAAGTCGAGTCGAGACCCCGTCATGAGTCTGACCGAGCGAGACGTCACCGACGCCATCTTCGCCCTGCGTAACGACTACCAGCTCGCCCGTTCATCGAGCGGAGGTGGCCGGACGCAAAAGCACCGCCACATCGTCGATGAGACGTGGGGTTTCAACGAAGAACAGCAAGCGGTGCTCGCCGTACTTGCGCTGCGGGGCGCCCAGACGCCCGGCGAACTCCGGACTCGTACCGAGCGCTACGTCGGGTTCCCCGATGTCGAGGCGGTCGAAGCCATTTTGGTGACCTTGGCCGAGGGCGATGATCCATTCGTCGTCGATCTCGGACGGCAGCCGGGGCAGAGTCAGGATCGCTGGACTCATCTCCTCTCGGGCGAGCCGATGATCAACGAACCAACGGTAGGCGTTGCGCCTCGCTCGAGTGCCCCCTCTGCGACCGCTGCGCTGATCGCGAGGATCGATCTGCTCGAGACGCGCATGGCAGCGTTGGAGGCCGAACTCGGCGTCGCCACTCCCGAGCCCGTGCCCGAGCCCGACGCCGAACCCGAGCCCGAGCCCGACATCTAGTCAGCGGGTGGCGGCGTCATCAGCACGAGTTTGCCCTCGAAGGCGCTGACGGTCATCGGCAACTCGATCGTGTCCGATTGGCCGAAGAACGTGACATCGATTGCCCGACTGGTCGCATCGAAATCGATCGAGTCGTTGACTTTGTACGTAACGTCACACAACGCGGCCCGGCAGTAGCGTCGCAGCGACTCCGTCGGTTCGTCCTCGAAGGTGGGCATGACCGCAAGCACAGCGTCGCTCGCGGCTCCGTTTGCACCCGGTCCAGCGCTGTCACTGATCAAGAAGACCGACGCCGCTTCGTAGTTGCGCTCGGCCAACAGGATCAAGAACTCATCGATGAACGCAATTGCTTCGTCCTCGCCGACGTTGGAATCGGGCCCTGTCGACAAACCGCTGAGCAGCAAGCGGTGACCACCATCCACCGGGATGGCAACAATGCGCAGCGACTCTCGAATGACTCGCAACGGATCAGCGTCGATGTAGGTGGCAAGCGTCTCGGCGGTGAAGTCGAACGAGGCCGAGGGGCGAACGACGTCGGGAATCCCATCGACCTCCAAGAGCGCGTCGAGTTCGCGAAGCCCGGCAATGGTCATGCATGACTCATAGCCCGAGCCGTTGGTGCGGTCTTTCGCGTAGCGCTCGACGAGGTCGTTGACCCTGGCCGGTTCAGGTGTTCCCTGTTCGTCGAGAACCGTGATGATGGGGTCTTCGCAGTTGCCGGGTTCTGCCGATACGGCTGGGGTCACTCGCTCGGTCTGTTGGTCGAGGAACGCTGGTTTGGCGTCGGCGCCGTCGAGGCTGTCGACGAAGAGATCGAAGTAGTCGGTCAGCGAGCCTTCAGATCCGTACCCAGAAACTCGAACGACATCGCATGGCGCTGGTGAGCCGGTTTCGACCAGCTGGGTAACGATGATCGACGAATCGACGTCGGGGCCCGGTCCGGATGGCCAGCGAATCTCGATGGCGAAGTCGGGGTCACCAACCCAATGGCGCACCACCTGGTCGGCCATCGCAGGATCGGCGCCGTCAACGGCCCCGGCTATTCCCTCGGTATCGACGAGCGGCCCGCTGACCAGCGATGCCGTCGGGAAAAGTGGCAGCTCAGATCCACAAACGACCTCGCCGGTGGCGTTGGTCGGTTGGGTCAGCGTGGTGGTCGACGACGCGATGGTGGTGGCCGATGTCGTCGATGCAGGTTCTGCGCGGGGTTGAGGATCGCTCGGTCCACAGCCAACCCCAATGAAACCCATGGCCACCGCAAGGATCGCCGCTCTAGAGGGCAGGTGTGTCCCCACTCCTCGGGCCATCACCGGCCCCATTGTCGATCTGCTGCGTTTCTGGCCGTTCATTTGGATCTGACTCTAGTTCGGTAGCTTCAGCCGCAGCGTTCGCAGCCAAGGAGGCGACGGCAACGAGTGCGACCATCAACCCGAATCCGATCATGGCGATGAGCGTGAACGTGGTGTTCGCCGGGCGATAGAGCGCAACGGCGCCTGGCACGACCGCACCCAACGCCGCGCCGATGATCCACGGCCCACCAGCCCGGTGCGCCGCGTCCCAGGCGGCGTCAGAAGCGAGGGTGTTCGGTGTGCGAATCCCGAGGCGACCATTGCGGGGGAGCGCACTGCGCATCGCGATCACGCCGACGTAGCCCAGGAGTCCGCCAAGCAGAAGGAGGACGGGGCCACCGACGAAGGCCACACCGAGAGGGACGGCATCGCTGGTCAGCACTGGCACATGCCCACGTTAACGCTGCGCTGCGCTTCGTGGGAACCGTTCCTCGGGTAGCCTCGGCCCTCCATGCTGTCGCCAACGCACCCCCACAACATCGTGTTGGTCTTTGGTGGCGGCGACGCTCCAACGGTGACCGACCGCGATCGCCTACCGGAGTCGCCAACAACGATCATCGCCGCTGACGCTGGTACCGATCATGCATTTGCGTGCGGACGCCACGTCGACGTGGTCGTTGGTGATCTCGATTCGGTCAGCGTGTCCGGTCTGGCCGGTGCCAGGGATGCGGGAGCGACCATCGAACGGCACGAGCAAGACAAAGACGAGTCCGATCTCGAGCTGGCGCTGCGGCGGGCTCTGGACCACCGGCCTGATCGAATCGTGGTCACCGCCATCAGCGGAGGCCGCACCGATCACTTCCTGGCGAATCTGCTCCTGATCGCCAACGCAGCAATGCGCGGGGTGCTCGTCGATGTCATCTCAGGCGATGACCAGTTCTTCGTCGTTCGTGGCCGTCGAAGCTTCGAGGTCGAACCAGGGCAGCTGGTCACGCTCCTCCCGTTGCACGGTGCCGCTGGGGGTGTGACGACCTCGGGCCTGCACTACCCACTCGATCACGAAACGCTCGAGCCAGGATCCACCAGAGGGATCTCGAACCTCGCAACGGCCGAAGCGGTCTCGGTCGAGGTCGCAACTGGCGTACTCGTCGCGATAGTGCCTGGGGGAGTCGAGTCGTGAGCCAGCGGCCCCGTCGTTCGTTCGGCCAGCGGGCACTTCTCTCGGTCAACGCGGTGGCGGTCGTCGCCGCGCTCGTGCTTGCTTACGGGCTGTACTTCGGCAAGACCCAGTCCGAGCGCATCGTGCGTGTGCAGCTCGAAGGATCGCTTGCCGATATCGCACGAGACGAGAGCGGCGACCGGGTGCTGAACATCCTGCTCGTCGGATCAGACAGTTCGGCTGGGCTCGACCCCGATGATCCGGTGGCGGTTGGGCGCGTTGGTGAACAGAATTCCGACGTCATGATCATCGCTCATCTCGATGAACGCGATGGCACGGTTGCGCTGCTCTCGTTGCCCCGCGACCTGTGGGTCGAGATCGCTGCGACCGGGCGAGAGGCCAAGCTCAACAGCGCCTTCGCCATCGGTGGGCCCGCCGAGCTGATCGACACGATCGAGCTGAACTTCGGCATCCCGATCAGCTACTACGTCAACGTCGATTTCGCCGGCTTCCGTGGCCTGGTCGAAGCCGTCGACAGCGTCAACGTCGCGTTCGACCAACCGGCGCGTGACTGGAATGCCGAACTCAACCGAACACAGACCGGTTTCCAGCAGTTGGAGACAGGCTGCATTGCGCTCGACCCCGACGAAGCTCTTGCCTACGTTCGGTCTCGTCACTACCAGACAATGGACGCCGACGGCGTTTGGCGCACCGATCCTGGCGGTGACCTCGGTCGCATCCGACGCCAGCAAGACTTCCTCAAGCGGCTCGTCCGTCGCGCCATCGATCAGGGAGCTCGCAACCCCTTCGTCTTGAACGACCTCATCGACTCGACGCTCGAAAGCGTCACTGTCGACCAGAATCTCACCCCACAGTTGCTCGTCGACCTGGGCCGTCGCTACTCCACGTTCGAACCCGAAGAGCTCCAGACCTACAGCTATCCCGGCTTCATCTCATCTGAAGGAGCGCTGAGCATCGTCAGAGGAATGGACGACCAGGCTGCTCCGATGCTCGCCATCTTCCTGGGCGCTCGGCTGGATGACCCCGAGACGGTGATGGTACGAGTCGAGGCCGATGGCGAAACTCGCGACCTTGCGCTCGAGATCGCGGCAGAGCTCGAAGCGAGCGGATTCGAGCCCGGCGAACTCCAGACGATCGATGCGCCGCCGGGCGTCGAAGTCCGCTACGGACCTGACGGATTGGCGGCGGGTCGAGTCGTTCTCGATGCCATGCTCGCCGATCCGGATCTGGCGACGCTTGGGCTCACCAGTGATGCGATTGGGTTCGTTCAGACCGAGGGACTGACGGGGCGAGAAGTCATCATCTCGGTCGGGCCTCTGCCCAAAACCGACGATCCCGAGACCGACCCCACTCTTCCTGGCCCAGAAACTACCGTTGCTCCGGTGCCCGAGACCCCCGATGTTGGTGTCGGACCGGCAGACGCTTGCCGTTGAAGGGCGATTTTGCTTGACTATCGGGCCGAATGGCCGAAGTAATCTCTTAGTTCGAACGTTTGATGAAGGAGACTCGGCTTTGGCTTCCATCGCGGTGATTGGTACTGGTTATGTTGGGTTGACGACGGGTGCGTGTTTTGCGCATTTGGGTCATGACGTGATCTGTGCCGATATCGATGTGGCGAAGGTGGAGCGTTTGCGTCGGGGTGAGATCCCGATCGTGGAGGCTGGTCTCGAGCGATTGGTCGATGAGGGTTTGCGGGCCGGGAATTTGTCGTTCGTGGTTGGTGCTGCTGAGGCGTCGAAGCACTGCGAGTTCCATTATTTGTGTGTTCCGACCCCGCAGGGTGAGGACGGTTCCGCTGATCTGTCGTATTTGCAGACCGCGGCGGCGCAGATCGCTGGGGTGTTGCCTCCGCGGTCGGTGGTGGTGAACAAGTCGACGGTGCCGGTTGGTTCGACCGAGGTGGTTGCCCGGGTGTTGGGGCGGAATGATGTTGCGGTGGTGTCGAATCCGGAGTTTTTGCGTGAGGGCACTGCGGTCGATGATTTCTTGAATCCGGATCGTGTGGTGATTGGTTCGGCTGATCAGGAAGCCGCCATTCGTGTCGCTGCGTTGTATTCGAAGGTTCGGGCGCCGGTGATGGTGACGGATCCGGTGTCGGCGGAGACGATCAAGTACGCGTCGAACGCGTTTTTGGCGTCGAAGTTGTCGTTCGTGAACGCGATTGCGAATTTGTGTGAGGCGGTCGGGGCGGATGTGAACGATGTCGTGCTCGGTATGGGGTATGACCATCGGATCGGGAAAGAGTTCTTGAAGCCGGGCCCGGGTTGGGGTGGTTCGTGTTTCCCGAAGGACACGATTGCGTTGGCTCGTATTGCTGAGGATCATGGGTATGACTTCACGTTCTTGCGTGAAGTGCTCCGTGTGAATGATGAGCAGTTCGACCGTACGGCACAGAAGGTGTTGGATGCGTTGGCGGATCAGGCTGATGGTGAGCCTGCCGGCCGCACGATTGGTGTGTGGGGTTTGACGTTCAAGGCGGGGACCGATGATTTGCGGATGTCGCCGGCGATCGAGGTGTTGAAGCGGGTGACGGCTGCTGGGGTGAAGGTGAAGGCGTTTGATCCTGCGGTGCACACGTCGTTGGTGGAGTTGCCTGATGTCGAGGTGATGTTGGATCCGTATGACGCGATCGATGGTGCGGATCTGTTGTGTGTGATGACGGAGTGGGATCAGTTCCGTTGGTTGGATTTCGATCAGGTCAAGGAACGCATGTCGGGTTCGTGTGTGGTTGATGGCCGGAACCTGTTGGACAAGCATCAGTTGACTCGTCGTGGGTTCACCTACCGCGGGATCGGCCGCTAGGTGGCACGTATCGTCATCACTGGTGGTGCTGGTTTCCTGGGTTCGCACATGTGCGAGCGGCTCCTCGATCGAGGCGACGAGGTCGTCTGCCTCGACAACCTGGCCACCGGCCGCATGGTCAACATCGAGCACTTGTTCACCAACGATCGGTTCACCTTCGTCAAGCACGATGTGTCGAATCACATTTGGGTACCCGGCGAAGTCGACGGGATCATGCATCTGGCCAGCCCGGCCTCCCCGGTGGACTTCGGTCACATCCCGATCCAGATCCTGAAGGTGGGCAGCCTCGGTACCCACAACTGTCTCGGTCTGGCTCGCGAGAAGAACGCCAAGTTCCATCTGAACTCGACGAGCGAGGTCTATGGCGATCCGCTCGTGCATCCGCAGCCAGAGACGTACTGGGGCAACGTCAATCCCATCGGTCCTCGCTCGATGTATGACGAAGCCAAGCGCTTCGCCGAGGCGATGGCGATGGCGTATCACAACTATCACGGCATCGATATCCGTATCGTCCGCACGTTCAATACCTACGGGCCTCGGATGCGCCCCGAAGATGGCCGAGTCGTTTCGTCGTTCATCATCCAAGCGCTGCGGAACCAACCGATCTCGATCTTTGGTGATGGCAGTCAGACCCGCAGTTTCTGCTATGTCGATGACCAGATCGAAGGCCAGATTCGCCTGTTCGACAGCGACTATCAGCTGCCGGTCAACATCGGCAACGAGAACGAATTCACCATCCGCGAATTGGCGGAAGCGGTCATCAAGATCACCAACTCATCCAGTGAGTTGTCGTTCGGGCCCTTGCCTGTCGATGACCCGACGCAGCGCAAGCCCGAACTCACCGTCGCTCGACGCGAGCTCGGATGGGATGCGCAGGTGCAACTGACCGAAGGCGTCACCAAGACCGCCGAACACTTCGCTTTCGTCCTCGGGCTGTAGCGACGCCTGATGATTTGATCAGAGCATCGATCTGATCTTCAGCGGGGCAAACCGAGAAGATCGAAGATCGCCGTCAGGTGTGCATCGAGTGAATGCTGGGTGATCGCCTGGCGGCGGTTCGCTATCGACACCGCCTCCCAACGGTGCCGGTCGAGCGTGTTGGCAGCGATGGCATCGAGCAGTGCTTGCGGGTTGCCAGGTGGAACGATCGCACCGTTGTCGGGTCCGACCAGATCGGCGATCCCGCCTTGGTCACAGGACACCACCGGTAGGCCGAAGTGGAAAGCCTCGAGGATCGAGATCGGTTCGCCTTCGACCCAGTACGTCGTTGGAAGGGCCAGCACCTGAGCCGCAGCCAGCAACGCTTCCTTGGCTTCGCCATGGACGACTCCGAGATACTCGACGTTGGCAGGCCAACCCGACGTGTCGACTGGCCCATCCGAGCCGCCTGCAATGACGAATCGAAGCTCGGGATGGTCCTCGACGGCGAGGCGAGCAGCGTCGAGCAATGTGTCGATGCCTTTCGCGGGCATGAGGTTGGCGAGGAAGACCACGGTCGGCTCGGCCGACCACTGAGCCGGGCGATCGCTCGACGCGTCGGCAATGTGCTGCTCGACGCCGTTGCCGATGACCCGCAGGCGATCATCCATCCCGAGCCCGTCGAACATCGACGCCAGCCGCGGGGTGAGGACCACGATGGCATCGGCGCGACGCAGGAGGCCGAGATACAGCCGGCGGAGGGGAGCGGGCAGTCGATCGAGCCCCACCCGCCAGCCCCCACCATGGAGATGGCCAACGATCCGCCAGCGGCGGGCGACGGCGACCGCGAGCAACGGGACGTCGCGCAAGATCGAGGTCGGTCCTTGTCCGAGCTGGAAGTACGCAATCGTTTGGTGATCGCTGCTGCGTTTGGTGGCCATCCGGCCGGCCAGCAGGAGGGTTCGGCTGAGCGTGCGGAGAGAGTGGCGCAGTCCGGCCGAATTGACAGGGCTGGCCGTGTCGAAGACCTCGTAGCCAACGCCTGATCCGTCGAGTGCGTCGATGATCATGCGCGCTGCCGTTGCCTGGCCGGTGATCGGCGGTGGCATGGCAACGACGGCCACGACCTGCGTCATCTCGAACCCATCTCGATGGCTTCGCGGTAAACGGCCACGGTCAGTTCGGCTGTCCGCTTCCAGGTGAATTGTTCGGAGCGAGATCGAGCGGCGTCACCTCGCTCGTGCTTCCAGTCCGGTTCGTCGTCGATGCGGCGAATGGCCTCGGCCCAATCGCCCGCCACCGACGGATCGAGCAGGAGGCCGGTGTCGCCAACGACCTCGGCGACCGCGGTGCCGATCGCGCCGACCACCGGTGTGCCCTGAGCCATCGCTTCGATGGCAGGCAGCCCGAAGCCTTCGCGCCGGCTGGGAAACACGAGCGCCTCGGCGCCATCGAGCAGCACGGGAAGGTCTTCGGGGGGAACGAACCCGAGGTGACGGATGCCATCGTTGGGGCCGAACAGCGAGGCAACCTCAGGGCCCCACCCATCCGGCCCGACGAGCAGCAGTTCGAGGTTCGCCGGTGCCGCTCGACGATAGGCCTCGATCAGCGTTGGCAGATTCTTGCGAGGTTCAGCAGTTCCGACCCACAACAGGTAGGGCTTGTCGAGTTGGTAGGAGAGTCCAACCCGGTGCCGATCAGCGCTGTCGACCGTGGCGGGAGTGGCGCCGAGAGGAACGAGGCGCAGCCGTTCTGGGTCGAATCCGCCGGCGGTGCAATCATCGAGTGTCTGTTGGGACGAACACATCACGAGCGTCGCATCCCGGCGCATCAGCTCGAACGCCCTCGTCATCATCCTTACACCCCGAGGGGTCAGGTTCGCTGGTTCGAGAACAGGGAAGAGGTCGTGCAGCGTCGCCACCAGCGGCACCTTGCGAACCGGCGGACTCATAGGCGCCGTTGCGTGCACGAGGTCGACCGGCCCGCTGACCCACTCGGGTGCCTCGAAGCCTCGATGCCAGGCCTCGTAGAGCAGCTGGTAGGGAAGATGGAGCCGCTTGATGGGAATGGGTGGATCGAACGCCGCAGCGGGTCGGCGGAGCCCTACCGGTCCAATGCCGATGAGTTCGACCTCGTCGAGCATGCGGAGTGCTTCGACGAGGTGGACTGCCGCCGTTGCGGTGCCACCGGGAACGCCATGCCAACACTGGGTAAGAGTCACCGCCACACGCACCGCCCCACCATAGAAGCACCACGAGCAGAGAAGCAGCACAGCCGGCAAACCAGCTTCACCACAGAAGGACGCGTCGGCTCTATCGTGAGGGCTCCCATGAGGCTCCTGTTCCTTTGCCCCCATTTCGAACCCGATCTCCATGCCGCTACCGGCGAGGTGATGACCAAGCTGGTCTATGCCCTTGCCGATCGCGGTCATACCGTCGACGTGGTCACGAGCCTCCCGTGGTATCGCCTGCATGATGTCGAGCCGGACTGGCGAGGCAAGCCGTGGCAGCGCTCGACCACCCCGGCCGGCGACATCATTCGCGTATGGCCGTTCCCGACCGACAAGTCCAACGTGCCTGCTCGTGCCGCTGCCTTCGCCGGGTTCACCGCAATCGCCACCTCGGCCGCGCTCACGTTGAAGAAGCCAGACGCCGCGCTCGCCATGTCGCCGCCGATCTTCCTCGGTAACGCAGCGGCGGTGGTTGCTCGTCGTTGGAAGGTCCCGTTCGTCTTCAACGTGCAAGACATCTTCCCCGACGTCGCGATCGAACTGGGTGCGCTCAACAACCCCAAGGTGATCGCGGGAGCGCAGAAGCTCGAGCGCAGTCTCTATCGTCAGGCAGCGGCGGTGACCGTTCTGAGCGAAGACCAAGCGGCCAACGTGCGGGCCAAGGTCGACCCTGACGACGTCGACAAGGTACGAATCATTGCGAACTTCGTCGACCTCGGTCGGGTTCGAGTCACCGATCGGGAGAATCCGTGGCGAGTCGAGCGGGGCCTCGAGGGCAAGACCATCGTGATGTACGCCGGCAACATTGGCATGTCACAGTCCTTCGACCTGATCGAGCACGTCGCCACTGCCTACGCCGATCGTCCCGAGGTGCACTTCGTGATCAACGGCGAGGGGGCAGGCCGCCCGGCAGTCGACGCCTGGGCTGCTCGGCACGACAACGTCAGCGTCTTCGACTTCGTCGGGCGAGAGGGTGTCAGTGATTTGCTTGGCGCTGCCGACCTGCACCTGATCCTGCTCAAGACCGGTCTGTCGCGATCGTCGACTCCTTCGAAGCTCTACGGCATCATGGCTGCCGGTCGTCCGATTCTGGCGTCGATCGACATTGGCTCCGAAGTCGACGTGATCGTTGGCAACGCCGACGCCGGCCGAACCGTGCCGCCAGACGATCCCGACGCCTTTCTCGACGCGCTCAATGCGCTGCTCGCTCAGCCGATGGAGATGCAAGCCATGGGACAACGTGCGCGCAACTACGTCGAAGAACTTCTCACCCCTGAAACCCAGGCAGCGGCGTACGAGCAGCTGTTCACCGAGATGATCGACATCTCGGGAGAGGGTCGGGCGTATCGGCCGATTCGGCGAATGGACGCTTCCCGGCGAGCAGCAAGCCGAGCCTTCCAGCAGCATTCCGATCGGAGACAGTGAGCATGCCCAATCAGGATCACTCCGCCCATTTCTATGCCGTCATTCTCGCCGGCGGCTACGGCGAGCGATTCTGGCCGGCGAGCACGATGGCTCGGCCGAAGCAGCTCCTGTCGTTGCTGGGCGAACGCACGATGCTGGAGATGGCGGTCGATCGTCTCGATGGTCTGATCCCCGCCAACCGGGTACTCGTGCTCACCAGTGCCGATCTGGTCGGTGCCACCATTGCCTGTTCACCAGACCTCTCGCCCGAGAACGTGATCGGCGAACCCATGCGCCGCGATACCGCGGCTGCGGTTGCGCTGGCTTGCGCCGTGGTGAAGGCCCGTGACCCACAGGGGGTGTTCTGCATCGTCACTGCCGACCACGTGATGGGCGATCTCGACGTGTTCCGCAACACGCTGCGTGAGGGGTTCGAACTGGCAGCGGCCAACGATGTGCTCGTCACCATCGGTATCGCGCCGACCAGACCGAGCACTGCGTTCGGCTACATCGAGGCCGGTGGTGCGTTCGATTCATCCGGCGAGGTGGCGTTCCGTAGCGTCGAGCGGTTCGTCGAGAAGCCCGATCGCGAAACCGCGCAGCGATACATCGACACCGGTTCGTTCTCGTGGAACTCCGGCATGTTCATCTGGTCGGTCGATGCATTGCATCGTTCGTTCGCCCAGCACACGCCGCAGTTGGGCACGATGATCGATGCCCTGATTCCTCATGTCGATACCGACGAGTTCGCCTCTGCGCTCGCCGAAGCCTTCGAACCAATCGAGAAGATTTCGATCGATTACGCCCTCATGGAGAAGGCCGACAACATCGTGATGGGTATCGGTACGTTCGCTTGGGACGATGTTGGTAGTTGGCCCGAGGTCGCTGACCATCTCCCCACCGACGATCACGGCAATGCCATCCGCGGCAATTTGCACGTGCTCGACGCCAAGAACAACGTCGTGATCTCCGAGGGCCGCCTGACCGCACTGATCGGCGTCGACGACCTGATCGTCGTCCACACCGACGAAGCAACGCTGATCTGCCCGAAGGATCGAGCCCAAGACGTGAAAGCCATCGTGACGGCCCTACGCGAATCCGGCGAGTGGGATCACCTGCTTTAGCGGCGTTCGACCGTCAGAGACGTTCGATCGAGTCGAGTCGCAGACGGGCTCGGCCTTCCTCCTTCGACAGTGCTCGATCGATGGTTGCCTTGATGCGCCACTCGTCGAAGTCTTCGGGGTCGTGCAGGATCTGGGTGACCGAGTCGCCGTCGATGATGAAGCGACCGGCCGATCGAGCGTCGCCATCGGTGAGGAGCTCGTCATGCTCCAGCCAATATGGAGCGATCGCTTCGACGGTGTCGTCGAGGGTCCACTCGTCGGGGTTGGTGATCGAGCCGAGGATGGGGGCGTGGCGTTTCATTGCCAGCGCCTGCACCCAGCGGAAGATCTCGTTACGGACCAGGACTCGGAAGCCTCGAACGTTCGCCGTCACGTCGTTCTCGTCGACCGAGCGGATCTCGGCCTCGACGTAGGCATCGCCAGAGATGAGAGCGTCCCATTCGTCGATCAGACTGGAGTCGACCTGGCGGATGACGGCGCCGAGCCAGGCGATCACGTCGTCGAGTTCGTCTGTCTTGGAATCCTCTGGCACGTTCTGGACGAGGCCCTTGTAGACGTCGGACAGGTAGCGCAGCACCACACCTTCGGACCGCTTGAGCCCGTAGTGCTGCACGTATTCGGTGAAGGTCATGCCTTCCTCGAACATCTCGCGCACGATCGACTTCGGCCGTACGTTGTCGGACCCGACCCACGGGTGATGCTCACGGAACGCATCGAAGCTGTCGTAGAGCCAGCGCTTGTTGGGTCGTGGCGGTTCGACCTCGGCCAACTTGGCCATGCGCTCGTCGTACTCGACTCCGCTCGACTTCATGTCGGCCATTGCGGCATCTTTGGCCTTGTTGAGTTGCGCGGCGACGATGACCCCTGGGTTCTCCATGAGCGCTTCGACGATGGTGACGATGTCGAGCGCATGCATCAACTCGAGCCCCTCGACCGGTTCGTCGACCTGACCGATCGCCTCGATGGCCCACAGCGAGAGCGGCTGATGGAGCGCGAACTCGTCTTGGAGGTCGAAGTTCACCCGAACCCGTCGGCCCCATTCGTCGGGCTCGTCGGGAAATTCCAGCAGGTTTGCCTCGACCAATGACCGATAGATGGCGATCGAGCGACGAATGTGATTGCGGCCACGACGCTTGGTCTCGTGGTTGTCGGTCATCAACTGCTTCACTGCGGCGCAGCCGTCGCCGGGCCGGTCGAGCAGGCTCATCACCATCTGATGGTTGACCGAGAAGCTGGAGATCAGCGGCTCGGGTGCCCCGTTGATGATCCGGTTGTAGGTGTCTTCGTTCCAGTGTGAGTAGCCCCGCTCTGGCGGCTTCTTCTTGACGACCTTCTTGGATTTCTTGCCGTCTTTGGCCGATGCCTTCTCTTCGGCCCGCAGATTGTCGACCACGTGCTCGGGCGCTTGCACCCACACGGTGCCCTCGTCGTCGAATCCCTTGCGCCCGGCTCGACCGGCGATCTGGGCGAACTCCCGGTTCGACAGGGTTCGTACGCTCGTACCGTCGTACTTGCACAACTGGGTGAACAACACGGTGCGGATCGGCACGTTGACGCCAACGCCGAGTGTGTCAGTCCCGCAGATGATCTTGAGGAGTCCGTCCTGGGCCAGTTTCTCGACCAGCAGTCGGTATTTGGGCAGCAGACCGGCGTGATGCACGCCGATACCGCCGGTCAGGTAGCGGCGCAGATCTTTGCCGATCGGTGTGTCGAAGCGGAAGCCGCCGATGGCGTGCTTGATGTGCGCCTTCTCGTCTTTGGTCAGTACGTCGAGCGACAGGTAGCCCTGGGCGGCTTCGGTTGCCTCTCGCTGGGTGAAGTGCACGAGGTAGATCGGTGCTCGCCCGCTGGCCAACAGCTCCTCGATCGACGCGTGCAACGTGGTGCGCCGGTACTCGAAGTCGAGCGGCACCGGTCTGGTCTCTGACGACACCGTGACCGTTGTGCGCCCGGTTCGGCGGGTGAGGTCTTTTTCGAAGAACTCGGTCTTGCCGAGCGTTGCCGAGATCAGCAGGAACTGAACGTCGGGGAGTTCGAGCAGAGGGATTTGCCAGGCCCAACCCCGCTGCGGGTCGGCGTAATAATGGAACTCGTCGGCGATGACCACATCGACGTCGGCTTCGGCGCCGTCACGCAACGCCCAGTTGGCGAGGATCTCGGCGGTGCAACAGATGATCGGGGCGTCGGGGTTGATCCGGGCATCGCCGGTGATCATGCCGACACGCTCCTCGCCGAAGTCCCGGCGTAAGGCGAAGAACTTCTCCGACACCAGTGCCTTGATCGGCGCGGTATAGACGCTGCGTTTGTTGCCAGCCAGCGCAGCAAAGTGGGCGGCAGCAGCGACGAGTGATTTGCCCGAACCGGTTGGGGTGTTGAGGATGACGTTGTTGCCGGCGAGCAGTTCGAGGATCGCTTCCTCCTGCGCGTCGTACAACGACAGACCCTGCTCGGCGACGAAGTCGATGAACCCGTCGACCAGCGCATCGGGATCGGGGGCCGGCGGCAGATGCTTGATGAGTGGCGGCAGGCTCGACATGTGTTCAACCTAACGCCACTGGTCACTGGCAGGTACGTTGGTCGAATGGCGTTCAACGGTCTCTCTCCAGCCGGTATCGAGTTCTACGACGAGCTGGAACTCAACAACGACAAGGCGTTTTGGACCGCGAACAAGCACCGCTACGACGCCGAGGTCAAGGTGCCAATGGCGGCGTTGGGTGAAGAGCTGTCGGATTTCGGACCGTTTCGCTTGTTCCGCCCCTACAACGACGTCCGCTTCTCCAAGGGCAAGCCGCTCTACAAGTCGGCGCAGGGTGCCTACACCGAGGGAGATGGTGGGACCGGGTACTACTTCCACTTCTCGGCTGAGGGTTTGATGGTTGGGGCTGGCTACTACGCCATGGCCAAGGATCAGCTCGAGCGTTTTCGTGAGGCAGTCGACGACGATGCCCGCGGCGAAGAGATCGCCGGCATCGTCGAGACCGTGGCCAAGAAGTACACGATCACGGCGATCGACGAACTCAAGACGGCGCCCCGGGGTTACGCCAAGGATCATCCGCGAATCGGGCTCCTGCGCCGCAAGGGTCTCATCGCGTCCAAGGAGTACGGGACGCCGAGGTGGATCTTCACCAAGGCGGTGGCCAAGCGCGTGCGCGAGATGTGGAGCGACCTCACACCGATGAACCAGTGGCTCGACACCCACGTCGGCCCGTCCCAACTCGAACCCCGGGGCTTCGGCGAAGGCTGAGGGGGCTGAAGCCCGAGTTCTGCAACGCTCGTTCACGAGCGACTTGCTCCGGTGGATCGAACCCGAGGGCTGGTCCCTAGCGGAAGAGGTCTTCGTTGGGGTGACGGACGATCTCGCCGACCACCGAGCCCTCGCCCATCCACGCCGGATCGATACCGCGGATCAGAGCAACGGCAATGCCAGTGGACTTGCCTCGCACCAGTTCGGCCGCACCTGCCAATTCGTCGACCAGGCACACCTCGGTCACGTGCAGCTCCCGGCCGGTGGCATCTTCTGTGCCGCGCAGATCGAGGATCGGCAGGATCCCGGCGCAGCCTATGGCGATGTCGGTGAGACCCCGCCGCCACGGCCGACCGAAGGTGTCGGCCACCACGATGCCGATCTCGACGCCGAGGCGCCCCTTGATCGCATCCCGCAATCGGCGAGCGGAGCGATCGGAGTCTTCCGGCAGGAGGCAGGCGACGTCGGCATCGACGTTCGAGCGGTCGATCCCCGAGTTGGCGCAGATGAAGCCATGCTTGGTCTCGGTGATGATCAGATCACCTCGGCGGCGGATCACCCGATGTGATTCCGCCAACACCAGGGGCTTGTGCGACTGGGGATCGTTCGGATCCACCTTCACCAGCCGATCCTCGGCCTTCGAGATCACCTTTTGGCTGACGATCAGCACGTCGTTGTCCTGCAATTGTTCGTGATCGCCAAGCGAAGAGGCGCAGGCCGACATGATCATTCCCGCCAGATCGTCCCCGGGACGGATCTCGGGCAAACCGTCGATGGGAATGATCTCGAGCCGTCGCAGCGTCATGGCCGACATTGTGGCCCACACCACCCCCGATCCGCGAACGCTGGTCCCAAAGCTCAGGGCCTGCTCGTCGAACTGTCGTGACTGAGGCCCCCGTTTGGGTTTCAGTGAAAACAGATGGGTGGGCTGGGCTTCAGTGTCGACGGTTGCAACGGTGTCAGCCGTTGGCGGGTTGAGGGCGCGTTTGGACACTGGGGTTGCTGTCGGGATAAACCGCCTCCAGTGACTGTCACCGCTCCACTGGGGGATCGGATCGCCGAGCGATTCCCCTATCACCTCATTGGCCTTGGTGTGTTGCTCTATGGCGCTGGTCCCGTGCTGGCCCGGTCGGCCGATACGAGCGGCGTGTTGCTGTCGTTCTGGCGGCTTTGGTTCGGATTCGGCGTTCTCGTGGTTGGTGCGCTGGCTCAACGCTTGAGCGGGCGTTCACTTGCGACCACGACGGGGCTGAAGTGGGCGGTGCTGGCAGGAGCGGCATTCTCGCTCAATCAGGTCTTCTTCTTCACCGCCATCAAGCGAACCAGCGTCGTCGACGCCAGCCTGATGAGTACGTTGTCGCCAATCGTGGTCGGTTTTGCCGCCATTCCGCTGTTTGGCGAGCGGCCGGCACCGGCCTTTCGGATCTGGTCGTTCGTCGCCATGGCGGGCGCCATCTTCGTGGTGCTCGGGAGCTCGCAAGGCCCCGAGGGTGACCCGCTCGGCATGGTCATGGCCATGATCAGCACGGCGTTCTTCGCCATCTTCTTCCTGATCTCCAAGATCAGTCGCGAGCACCTGTCTGTCGTCGCCTTCTTGGCAACCGTCATGGGCACGGCGGCGATCTTGGTGACCGTGTTCGTGCTCGCCATCGGCGACGACCCGGGAAGCGTCAGCAGCACCGATCTGTGGCGCGCCTTGGCCATGGCGGTCGTGCCGGGAACGCTCGGCCACGTCGTGATGACCTGGCCATTGCGCTACGTGCCGGCCAATGTGCCGCCGCTGATGCGCTTGGCCGGTCCGGTGGTGTCGGGGTCGATGGCATGGATCTTCCTCGGCGAGGGCATCACCTGGGTCCACCTGATCGGTGGAGGCATCATCGTGATGGGCCTGGTCGGAGCGATCCGTTCCAAGGCCGGTCAGGCCCTGGCGACCGAGGCTCGGGCCAAGAAGTCGCTCATCAGCAAAG
>JBBQUN010000029.1:0-27039 GCA_038212405.1 Acidimicrobiales bacterium
GTCGGTGTTGCACGCCGAGGCGTGACCGTGGATGTGCACCGACTGCGAATCGAACACGATCTGGAGGTTCCAGACCGAGTCGTTACCCTATCGACTCGGCTACTCGATCAGCGAGAGGACACCAACACCAAGAGCAACCAGGTCCTCGGCTTGTTGAATGACACCGGATCGACCTACCCCGAGGAGTAGCGCGGCGAGCGACTGACACACCGGTCGACGGCCAGCGACCGCTCGTGCGAACTCGACTTCCACGAGAGCCAGCCCTGGCAAGTCGCCATGGAACCCTGGTGCATCGCCGAATCCAGCCGGCACCACGACATTGACCGCTCCTTCCCACCACGTCGATGACAACGGCACGATCGGGTCGGTCGCCCCACCAATCGAGACCACTCGCACCCCCGCAGGCGGCGGATCTGGCTCAGCGAGCGCCAATGGTCCCGTCGTCGCCACCTGCGCAACGGAGATCGCATCCCACACCTCCTCGGTTGGACCGAGTCGATCGAGTGCTGAAGCTGCCAGTGATCCGGGCGCGGCAGCAACAGCAGCGTCAGCCAGGTTCACGCCCTGGTGCGGCGAACCGATCGTGACCACTGTTGCTGGCAGCGTCGCCCCGGGACGGCTGTCCAGGATCTCCAAGGCCCGGCGAGTCACGACGCCACCAAGGCTGTGAGCAGCAATGTCGATTGGCTGACCCGGTCGTAGCGCTGCCGCCACCTCGATCAGGTCGGCAAGGTAGACGGCGGACCGATCGATATCGGCGTAGGTGTGCGCCGGCTGATAGGGCTGGCTACCGAGCTCAGCCGTGAGCGAGCCCTCGGCGCCAGTACTGCCGAGACCAAAGGGCACCGGGGTGCAACCCCCGGCGTAGGAGAAGCCAATCACCTCGTTGGGGTCATAGCCGAGAGCGAGCACATCAAGGTCACCGATCGATGCTTCACTGCTCGATGATCCGAGGCCGCCGACTTGGATGAGTGTTCGACCAGCACCCGACCACTGCTCCCCCGTTGGCACAGTTTCGCCACCACTGTCCGCTGCGCTGTTGGTTGCCCCAGCCGGGCTCGACTCGCAATCCTGGGTCTTCCAGCGCTCCCCCGCCTCACTGCCAAGGGCAACGACGTGGTGAAAGCTCACGGCGTCGATGGCCATACCGAGGACACCCAACGGCCCGACTCCACCCCAGTTGCGTGTCGCCTCGGCTGCGACGCCAGCTGCTGTCCCAGAGGGGTCACCGACCAATGCCAACACGACCTCAGCTCCAGCAAACAGCAGCGCCGGGTCGACATAGACGTCGCCGAGCCGCGCGGTCAGGTGGAACCCTGGCCCGGCACGTGCGATCAGATCGCCCCGTTCGACCGGTTGGCCTCGCACCACCAGCACGGCTTCGACGAAGGCTGCGGTCGAGCGCAATCCATTGCCGTGGTCGATCGTGACATGGTTCGATCGACCAACGGTGCCGGCGAAAACGACGCGACCGGCATCGACTGCTCTGACCGGATCTCCCGAGCTCGTTGCGTACTCGATGCCACGATTGCCGGCGGCGTAGCGATTGGCGGGGGGTCGAAATCCATCGACTACGACAGCGTCAACGGGCACCGCCCACCCATCGCCCTCCGCGGCACCAACGACTCCCACCGCAACGCACGACGAAGCGGCCACGAACAACGCGACCACGCCGACCGCTCGGCGCCAACCATCAACTCGAAGAACACCCATTCGACCCACCTCGATCGGTTCGGCCGATGACCGAACTCGTTCTCACTGGGGGAAGGGTGTTGAGGATGAGGCGACCGCTACTGCCACTGGCCGCCGACGACGACTCGAGCGCCGAAGCGCTCGGCTATCAGACTGATTCGCGGTCAGTCGCTGCCAGTTTCGAACGCAACTGGAGAACGGCCTTGGTGTGAATCTGACAGACGCGGCTCTCGGTGACCCCGAGAACTCGACCGATCTCGGCCAAGGTGAGGCTCTCGTAGTAGTACAGCGTGAGCACGATCTTCTCTCGCTCACCCATACGGTTGACCGCGTCGGCGAGCGTTTGGCGCATCTCGACTCGCTCGTAGACACCGCCCGGGCCGTCGTGGCGATCAGCAAGAGTGTCGCCGAAGGTCATCGAATCGCCACCGCCACCGAGCATCTCGTCGAGAGCGACGAGGCCGAGGCTGGAGATTTGGTTGTAGATATTGGTCAGCTGCTGATCGCTCATACCGAGTTCGGCAGCGATCTCTTCATCGGTTGGCGCTCGATGGAACTCTGATTCGAGTTTGGCCATCGCTCGTTCGACCGACTTTGCCTTCGCTCGCACCGAACGCGGCACCCAGTCGATCGAGCGGAGCTCGTCGAGCACCGCTCCCTTGATGCGCGAAATCGCATACGTCTCGAACTTGAAGCCGCGTTCGAGGTCGAACTTCGTGATTGCGTCGATCAACCCGAACATCCCGTAGCTGACGAGGTCAGCCTGGTCGACGTTTTGAGGTAGACCCGCAGCAATGCGCGAGGCAACGAATTTGACCAACGGTGCGTAGTACACGATCAGCTGATCGCGTTCCACCTGTTTGTTTGTTTGTTTGTACCGCTGCCAGACTGCTGCCAGATCGGTTTCGGTTTCGATACTCGCCACGTCTCCCGCCAAGGTGTGTGGACCTCCAGATGTCGTTGCGTTGCCCCGGGCTGCACCCGGAAGCAATCGCTCCCACTCTCCGTCGGTACTTGACCACTCTTTGTGAGTGTTTGGCGAAAGGTTTCTGCGGTTCTTTTGCTGCTCTCCTGCTTGGCGATCAACGACGACCTCGATTTCGGGCCGCTCTCTTGGTGTGTCGGCACCAACGAGGGTGAATCCAAGAGCTTCGAGATAGCGGGCATGGGCAGCGGTCGTCACGGTAAGCAACCTATCTGGGCTGCGGCCAGGCTTCGGCTGCGAGCAAGATCGTGGAACCCACCTGCGAAACTCGGCCATGGGCCGCGAGGCGTTGCACGACCACCATCACCTCAGCGAGCGAGCCTCCACTCACTCGCACCAATGAGTCGATCGACACCGATCCGGTCGACAGTTCAGCGAGCACGGCCCGTGTGAGCGGATCATCACGGGCATCGGGCACCTTGCTCGTCGAGCCCGAGTCGTCGTGGAGCTGCTGTTGCCCAACCATCGAGCCGGTCAGATTCAGCACGGCGAGAACGTCATCCACGTTGCAGAGTGGAATGGCCCCCTCGGCGAGCAGTCGATTCGTGCCAGCTGAGGATGCGGAGCGAATGGAGCCCGGCACGGCCATCACCGGCACGCCGCGCTCGATTGCTTCGTCGACGGTGATCAAAGCGCCTCCCTTTGTGCGACTCTCGACGACGATGACCACATCGCTCAGACCGGCGATCAATCGGTTCCTGGCCGGAAACCGCCATCGATCGCCGTTGGTACCGAGTGGCGCCTCGCTGATCACCGCACCAAGCGACGCCACCCGTTCGGTGAGCGCTCGATGAAACCGCGGCGACACCCGATCGAGCCCATTGGCGACCACAGCGATGGGAACGCCATGAGCGCCAACACTTCCCCGTTGAGCGGCGCGAACTGTTCCCGCGTGCGCAGCGCCATCGATTCCGAGAGCAAGGCCGCTGACCACGTCGACCCCCGCCGCGGCGAGATCTGCACCGAGGTCACTGGCGATGCTGCGACCGAGGTCGGTGCAGCGCCGAGTGCCGATGATGGCGACCGCCGGCCGAGCACGCAATCGACCAGGATCACCCCATACGTAGAGCACCGATGGCGGCTCGGGGTCGTCGACGAACGGCCAGCGGTCATCGCCGGGAATCAGCACCTCGATCCCAGCGTCTCGGTGACGCTCCACGAGCCCGATCGGATCGAAGGCGCGAGCTGCAGACTGCCACGCCTGCACTGCGGCGACACTGACCCCGCGAGGTGCGGCACCGTCGTCGGCCGGGATCGTTCCAGAACGGAGCCCCTCGAACGTTGCCTCGGCGGATCGCTCGGCCATCAGCCAACGAAGTCGCGCTGGCCCGACCCCCTCGATATGGGAGAGCGCAACCCGAGCACCACGCTCATTGTCAGACGGTCGCTCCACGAATGGCGCCGACATCACACGCCCACCACTGAGAATGGGGTTGCTCGAAGCGCCAGTGCCGTTGCGATGGCGGCTTCGTCGATCGGACCATCGCAACCCGAAAGGTCAACGACCGTCCGAGCAACGGTTCGAACTCGTCGCACACCGCGCCCGCTGAGTAGCCCGCGAAGGAGCGTTGCTTCGAGCAAGGCTCGGGCATCGGACGTGAGCGGTGCCATTGCGTCGAGGTCGCGGGCCGCCAGTTCTGCGTTGCATCGCAGGCCACGTGCCCGGGCGATCTCTCGTGCGGTCATCACTCGCCTGGCGACCACCTCGGTGGTTTCATGCGGTGACGTGCCGATCAAGAGTTGCGGATCGGGGGGTTCGACCTCTATTCGCAGATCGAACCGATCGAGAAGCGGGCCGCTCAGGCGTCGGGCATAGCGGGCCCGAGCGACGTCGTTGCAGCGACACGAATGCCCTGGGCGGGCCTCGCCGCATGGGCATGGATTCATCGCCCCGATCAACTGGAAGCGGGCGGGCATGACGGCGCTGGCGTGTGCTCTGGCCACCCGAACGACGCCCTCTTCGAGGGGCTGGCGGAGCGCTTCGAGCACCGCCACCGGAAACTCACCCATTTCGTCGAGGAAGAGGACGCCGCCGCTGGCAAGTGAGATCTCGCCAGGCCGAATGGTTTGGGAGCCTCCGCCGATGAGGGCAACGGCGGAGGCTCCGTGGTGAGGTGCTCGAAATGGCGGCCGCCGCAGGAGCCCGCTGTCGGGAATGCGTTGGCCCGCAACCGAGTGAACCTTGGTGACGGCAACCGACTCATCGAGGTCGAGGTCGGGCAGGAGCGAAGGCAGGCGAGAAGCGAGCATGCTCTTGCCGGCACCGGCCGGGCCGACCATGAGCAGATGGTGGCCTCCGGCGGCCGCGATCTCGAGTGCTCGCCTCGCCAACATCTGGCCCCGAACCTCGCCGAGTTCGAGTCGAGGGTCGTCGTCGAGCGGATCGTGGGGGTTGGTGCTCGCCAGCGCCAGCGGCGCACCTTCACCCGACAGCGCATCGAAGACTTCGCGGAGTGATCGCGCCGAGATCGCCTCGCCGGGACGAACCGCGGCGACACTCGAACCTTGCGAGTCGGGCACGATGACGCGC
Organism: Acidimicrobiales bacterium; assembly: GCA_038212405.1. GTDB lineage: Bacteria > Actinomycetota > Acidimicrobiia > Acidimicrobiales > SZUA-35 > JBBQUN01. Next base: position 5,208 of record JBBQUN010000029.1, read on the forward strand.
CCGGCGGGCACAGCGTGCGCCAACGCCACGATGCCGGTGACCGCGCGAAGCGAGCCATCGAGCCCCAATTCGCCGAGGGCGCCGAGGCCGCGAACCGACTCCGGGGCCAGCTGTTCGGTGACCACCAGAATGCCGAGTGCGATGGCGAGATCGAAACCGGCTCCGGTCTTGCGAACGCCGCTCGGCGAGAGGTTGACGGTGAGCTTGGTCGAGGGCCACGACAACCGAGACGACAAGACTGCGGCTCGCACTCGATCGGTCGCTTCTCGGCACGAGGCGTCGGGCATGCCGATGATGGTCATCCCCGGCATGCCGGGTCCTGATTTGACTTCGACGTGAACGGCCAGGCCGTCGACGCCTTCGACTACAGCGGTTGATATACACGCAAACACGAGGTTGTCCCGATTCGTTGGCAACGAAAAGGGGGCGAACCCACCGAGGAACTCACACCGTAGCGGCGACCTCTGACAATGCGCCACCGATCAGGTGCCTGGGGCGCATTGGCGCCCCCCTCGCCGAGGACGAAGCGATGAGTCGTTCGATTCAACCTCGAGAGCCGCTGGCTGGGTAGAGCTCACCAATTCGTCAACCCCTTCCACCGACGCGCCGTCATCGTTCCCATGACGCTGCAGCCCAACTCCCGACCGATGCTCCCCGGCTGGTATCTCCGCAATGACATGCCATCGCGCGAGCGGTTCTGGAACGGTTCGATGTGGACCGATCTCGAACGCGACGCACCAGCATTGTCGGAGTTCCTGGGACCGATCGACCCAACGATCAGGGCGCTGCTCGACTCGTACGAACAGTCGATGGCCAGACCATCGATCCTGTCTCGAGTGGCAGCGCACCAACGCAACCTCGACAGCGTGACGATCGAGTTGGACCGCAGTTCTTCAGGGTCGTCCTAACCCTGCCTTCCTAACCCTGCGATCCGCCAGATTCGGTGAGCACCTCTCGGGTGTAGCGAATCACCGCGTCCAGATCGGCAGCCTCGAGGCGTCCACCAAAGCCGGGCATGGCGTTCTTGCCCTCACTCACCAGGACGACCTGATCGGCCATCTCGGGATAGGCAGCCAACACCGCTCCCTCGTTGAGCTTGCTGCCGCGGCCACCACCACCGTCGGCCCCGTGACACGACGCACACTGGCGAACATAGACATCACGACCCTGCTCGAGAACCGGATCGCCACTGGTGACTTCTGGCGCCGTCCCTGCCGAGCAGCCACTCGCCACGATCACCATGATCCCAACAACGGCCATCGTCAAACGGCTGCGGGTGGGGCAAAGAGTCGATGCGAATCCCATGGGTTGATGATGTCAGCGACTCTGGCGAACCACACCGAATGTGGCGAACAGCACCCATAATGGCTGGGTGGGATTCGATCCGAGGCGCCAGCACAAACGCACCAGCTTCGACTACTTCTTCGTCGCTGCGAGCGTCGTCGCCGTGATTGCGCTGCTGTTGTGGGCGCTGTTTGCCTGATGTCTCGACCGTCATCGTCACGAGAGCCGGGGCAGAGCAAGGGCCCGAACGCCAAAGAGAAGCGGCATCGCCCCAAGCCGGCGAACGCCAAACGAAAGGGCTCGGCCGCAAGGAAGCGACGACGCGCATCGGGGGGCAAGACTCGCCCCATGCGTCGGGCCGATCCTTCCGACGTCCCCGACGCCGAGGTTCGCTTCATCCAGCCCTACGACGCCGTGAAGGACTACGTCTGCCCCGGCTGCAATCGGACCATCCCCGCTGGTCTGGGACACATGGTGGTGGTACCCCCGAGCGAGCCTGATCTTCGCCGCCACTGGCACCGCGGCTGTTGGACCAACCGACCACCGGCGTAGCCCGCTCGGCTAGGGTGCTTCGATGGCCGATGTCATCCTGTTCCACAACCCGCATTGAAGCACCTCGACCGCAGCACTGGATGTGCTGCAGAACGCAGGTGTTGAGCACGAAATCGTCCTCTACATGAAGGACTCACCCGATCGGGCAACGCTCGAGCGGGTGATCGCCAAACTCGAAGACCCACCAGGCGACCTGGTACGCCGGGACAAGTTCTTCAAAGACACCGTCGTCGCACGCGATGGATTCGACCCCGAGACGCTCGCCGATCCCGACGTCGTCATCGAACTCCTGCTCAAGCACGCCAAATTGATGCAGCGCCCGGTGATCGAGACCGCGACCACGGCCATCATCGGCCGGCCACGAGATCGAGTACCGGCGCTGTTCACCTGAAGTGCCTCAGTAGTGGCGAAGGACGGCGGTGCGCCCCCAGTGGGGACGAGCTTCCTCCACCACTACCTCGGCTCGGGCAGCTTCGGTTCTGCGACGTCGCCCATCAGCCCAGCAGGCGGCGATAGGTCAGAAGGCCTGCTCGTAGATCCGAACCGTGCCTCGAGCGTCGACATCGGCGACATCGAACCGGAGTTCGACGTAGCCAAGCGCCGAATCCTCTCGGGCCACCTCGTGGATCCAGATCGCTGCGAGCTTGCGGACCTGCTGTTGTTTTGACCACCCAACGGCTTCGAAACCGCTCCCGAACCGCTTCGAGCTGCGCGTCTTGACCTCACACACCACGACGAGCGATGCCCGCCGCAGGATCAGATCGAGTTCGCCCCGGCCATGAGTAGGGGGACAGAACCAGTTCTGTGCGAGGACCTCGAAGCCTTGCTGGAGGTACCAATCGGCCGCGCAGTTCTCGCCGAACCGTCCGAGTTCTGCGTTCGCCTTGCCGGCGCTCATCGCTCTACCAGTCGAACGACGGCTCGCCTCAGAGTTCTGAAGCCGGCAGCTCCTCGACGGCGATGCCACGGGAACTGGCAACGGTGACCCGATGCAAGAATCGCGTCTGTCGATACATATCCCACACCCATGCGTCAGTCAGCTCGTATTCCACGAAGGCAGCGCCCGGTGCGGAAAGTCGCACGACCTCGTTTGCGAGGTAGAAACGGCGGTCGGACTCGACCACGAAGCGAAACATCTTGATGACGTCTCGATACTCCCGATACAGCTCCAGTTCGATCTCTGCTTCGTAGCGTTCGAGATCGTCGGTGCTCATGGGTTCATGGGTGGCAAGGGGTCACGCTTGGTCGCGTGCCGAACTCAGTTGAAACGCTTTTCCTTGACCTTGGCCGCCTTACCAACGCGATCACGCAGGTAGTAGAGCTTGGCTCGGCGGACGTCGCCACGGGTGACGACTTCGATCTTTTCGATGATCGGTGAGTGCACGGGGAAGGTGCGTTCGACGCCGACGCCGAAGCTGAGCTTGCGGACCTTGAAGGTCTCGCGGGAACCCGCACCCTGGCGACCAATGACGACACCCTGGAAGATCTGGACACGCTCACGCGTACCCTCGACCACCTTCACGTGCACCTTGACGGTGTCACCGGGGTCGAAACTCGGGACGTCGTCCCGGAGTTGTGTTTGTTCAACGATGTCAGTCAGGTTCATGAGATTTCCCGTGGCATAGGTGCCTCGTGGCGAGCGGAGGCCGGAATGGCGCAGCACATGAGGATATGGGATCGGGCAGGCAATTCCTCTTGCGAGCGGTGGCGCCTGACCAACCGAACCCATCACTCCAGGTCGAACTCGGCCAGAAGCTTGCGGTCGTTCGCATCGAGACCACCGCGAGCAGCGATCAGGTCCGGCCGACGAAGCACGGTTCGCCGTAGCGACTGGGCTCGCCGCCAGCGCTCGATCAGGGCGTGATTCCCGGATCGAAGGACCGCTGGCACTTCGATCCCGCGGTACTCCGCTGGCCGGGTGTAGTGGGGATACTCGAGCAGCCCGTCGCTGAAGGACTCTTCGGTCGCCGACTCGTTGTTTCCGAGCACACCCGGGAGCAGCCTGGCCACGGATTCGAGCACGACCAGCGCCCCCAGTTCGCCCCCGGCAAGCACGTAGTCGCCGATCGACACCTCGCCATCGATCAAGTGGGTGCGAACCCGCTCGTCGATGCCCTCGTAGCGGCCACACAACAGCGTGAACCCCGACAGGGTCGACAGCTCTGCTGCATACGCCTGGTCGAGTGTCCGCCCGGTCGGCGAGAGGTAGAGGATCGGTCGAGGCACACTCGCTGACTCGACCGTGCGAAAGATCGGGTCGGGCTTGAGCACCATGCCGGCCCCGCCGCCAAACGGGGAATCATCGACTGACCGATGAGGATCGTCGGCAGCATCACGCAGGTCATGCACCCGCAGATCGAGGTGCCCTGCATCTTGGGCTCGACCCAAGATGCTAGTTGCGCCATACAGCGCGACGACCTCGGGAAAGATCGTGATGATGTCGACTCGCACCGCGATGCCGATCAGGCGTCGGCGTCGTCAAGCAAGCCCGCAGGCACCTCGACCGAGATGATGCCGTCGACCGCGGTCTGCACGAACACCATCGGGATCAGTCGCCCATCAACGAGTTCGAGAAGGTCGCTCGCCGGGTTGGCAACAACGGAGGTGACCTTGCCGTGATCGATCCCATGCTGATCGACCACGCGCTGCCCGATGAGCTCATGGACGAACATCGCATCGGCGTCGTCGAGCGGATCAGCGACGATCAGCTTGCCCCGCAGTCGATCGGCAGCATCGCGACTGTCGACACCTTCGAGGTGGACGAGCCACTGCTGCTGATAGGGCTGGGCACGAGACACGGTGTAGTCATGATCGCCAATGCCGAGACGCGAGCCGACCGCCGTGCGTTCTGCCAGACGGTCGGTGGTGAACTTGATGAGGACATCGCCGCGCAGTCCGTGGGACTTTGCCACCCGACCAACCTCGAGCCGGTCGGTCACTCGACGAACTCTACCTCGGTGGTGACGCCATCTTTGGCGCCAGCGGCACCGACGACAGTTCGGATGGCCGATGCGACTCGGCCACGACGCCCAATGACACGACCCATGTCGTCTTTGTTGACGGTGACGTCGAAGCGGATCCGCTTGTCATCGACGCTCGACGCTGCGACCGAGACGTCGTCAGGGGTGCTGACGACCGATCGGCACAGGTGGAGGAGCACCGCTTCAGCGGTGGGGGCAAGAGTGTCGCTCACGCTTGAACCGCAGCGCTTTCGGCGGCAGCGGCCTTTTCGGCGGCTGCAGCTGCGACCAGTTCCTCTGGCGTCGTGCCCGCCTTCCAGGCTTCCCATGCGCCAGACACTTCGAGGAGCTTTTGCACCCGCTCGGTTGGTTGAGCACCAACGGCAAGCCAACGAACTGCCTTCGCCTTGTCGATGGTGATCTCGGAGGGTTCGGTACGAGGGTTGTAGGTTCCAACGATCTCGATGAACCGACCGTCGCGGGGGGAACGAGCATCAGCAGCGACCACGCGGTAGGTCGGCTGCTTCTTCTTACCCATTCGCATGAGACGGAGTCGAACGGCCACAGGATTCTCTCTTCAGTGATAGGACTGGCTGGTGATGTCTGCCCTCAGCGTGGCGACCATGGTCACATGACCACCGATCGTCGCAGATGGAGCGAACAGACAAACGACGGATGAGCCTACCGTCGCCGGGGATTGCATCCACTCCCGATCCACGTGACGTCGGGCCGATGGCGGCGGAGCAACGATTCGTGCCAGGCCGAGGAAGGCTCAGGCCTTCTTCCCGAGCTCGTCGAGTTCGGTGGCGAGCTGTTCGAAATCCTCGTTGTTCAAACGATCGAGTCCTGGCAGCATCAGCGGCGTCTTCGTGGCCTTCGCTCCGGGTTCGGAGATGCGAGCGGTCTGCTTGGCGGTCACCCGACCGCCGCTCTTCACACCTTTTTTGTTCTTGCGGTTCTTCTTGGCCGCCTTCTTGGTGCCGAAGCCGCCCATGCGCTTCATCATCTTTTGCATCTCGGAGAATTGCTTCACGAGCATGGCGACCTGGTTGGGGTTGGTACCCGAGCCGGTGGCGATGCGACCACGACGAGAGGCATCGATGGCGTCGGGATTGGCCCGCTCCTCTTTGGTCATCGACTTGATGATGGCTTCGACCCGAGCGAGTTCGCGGTCGTCGACATCGACGTCTCGCATCTCCTTCGGAAGACCTGGCAGCATCTTGACCAGACCGCCGAGCGGTCCCATCTTCTTGAGCTGCTGCATCTGGTCGAGGAAGTCGTCGAGGGTGAAGGTGCCGTCCATGAGGGACTCGGCAGCCTTTTCGGCCTCTTCCTTCTCGTAGGTCTGCTCGGCCTTTTCGATGAGCGTGAGGACATCGCCCATGCCGAGGATGCGGCTGGCCATACGATCGGGATGGAACAGCTCGAACTCATCGAGTTTCTCGCCGGTGGCGGCAAAGGCGATCGGGCGCCCGACGACCTCTTTCACCGAAAGTGCCGCACCACCGCGAGCATCGCCGTCGAGCTTGGTGAGGATGACACCGTCGAGCTCGAGCTTTTCGTGGAACGCCTCGGCGACACTGACGGCGTCTTGGCCAGTCATGGCATCGACCACGAGGAAGGTGTAGTCGGGCGAGATGGCTTCGGAGATCTGGCGGACCTCTTCCATCAGCGCTTCGTCGATGGCCAGACGACCGGCGGTATCGACGATCACGACGTCTCGACCGAGCCGCTTGGCCTCGGCGATCGAGTTGCGAGCCACGGTGACCGGGTCGGACGCTTCGGAGAAGACCGGCACATCGACCTGGCGGCCAAGCGTGCGGAGCTGTTCGACCGCGGCGGGGCGCTGGAGGTCGGCACCGACCAAGAGCGGATTGCGCCCCTGAGCCTTGATCCACTTGGCGAGCTTGCCCGACGTGGTGGTCTTGCCCGAGCCCTGAAGGCCCGCCATCATGATGACGGTTGGGGGTTTGGCGTTGTAGCGCAGGTTGAACGTCTCGCCGCCGAGGCTGGCGGTCAGCTCTTCGTTGACGATCTTGATGACCATGTTCGCCGGGTTGAGGGCCTTGTGGACCTCTTCGCCGACAGCTCGCTCCTTGATCCGGTCACGGAGGCTGCGCACGACCGACGAATTGACATCGGCCTCGAGCAGGGCGATCCGGATCTCTTTGAGGGCCTCGTCGACGTCGGCCTCGGACAGCATCCCCTTCTTGGAGAGCTTCGAGAAGACGCCTTCGAACTTGTCGGTCAGATTCTGGAACATGAGACCTCCAGCCTATTCAAAGAGGGCGTCGATGAAGGCGTCAGGGTCGAAGTCGACCAGATCGCCAACCCCCTCGCCCAGGCCAACCAGCTTCACCGGCAACCCAAGTTCACTCTCGATCGCAAACACGATGCCACCCTTGGCCGAACCGTCGAGTTTGGTGAGTACCACTCCGGTGACGTCGACTGCGTCAGCGAAGACCTTGGCCTGGGTCATACCGTTCTGGCCGGTCGTGGCATCGATCACCAGGAGCACTTCGGAGACGTGGCCCGGATCCTTCGCTGCCACTCGACGAACCTTTGACAACTCGTCCATCAGGTTGGTCTTGTTCTGGAGTCGACCGGCAGTATCGGCAAGCACGATGTTGCAGCCCCGGGCTTCTGCTGCCTTGATGCCGTCGAAGATCACCGACGACGGGTCGCCGCCCTCGTTACCGCGCACGATTTCGGCCCCAGAACGCTCGGCCCACATGGTCAACTGCTCGGCGGCCGCAGCACGGAACGTGTCACCGGCTGCCATCAACACGGTGTTGCCCTCGTCGGCCAAGCGTCGACCGAGCTTGCCGATCGTGGTGGTCTTCCCGACCCCGTTGACCCCGACGAAGAGCCATACGTTGGTCTTGTCAGCGTCGATCGTGAGCGATCGGTCCTGATCGGCAATCTCGGCGCGCATCTCTTCTTTGAGGAGCCCGAGGATGGCCTCGCCGTCATCGACCCCGGCCGCCTTCGCCTTTTCCTGCACCGTGGCGATGAGCTTCATCGTGACGCCAACACCGACATCGGCCCGGATCAGGGCCTCCTCGAGGTCTTCCCAATCCTCGTCGTTGACCTGGCCGAGACCGACGAGACCACCGAGGTAGCCGCTGAGTGCGGTGCGCGCCTTGCCGAGTCGATCGAAGAACGACGGCTTGACCAGCTCCTCGACCAGGGCTTCCTCGACCAGGGCCTCCTCGGCGAGTGCTGCTTCGAGTTCGTCAATCGCAGCGTCGGTGTCGACGGTGACCGAGTCGTCTCGGTCGAGCCGCTCCAGGACTTCGCCAAGGTCATCTTCGCGTTCCTCGAGCGCAACGCTCGATCCGCCAGCAAGGCCACCCGAAGCCGGGCTTTGGGGAAGCTCGCTGCCACCGCCGGAGAGAAATCTGGTAGCCAGGAGAGCCAGCAGCGCCAGAGCGACGGCGGCGATGAGGATGATCCATACAGTTGTCACGAGCAACGATTCTAACGGGCCCGCCCTGTTGGAGGCTTTACTTCTCCCCCAGCACCACCGTGATCTGCACTGCCTCGTCCCCGCGCACGACGTCGAGCACCACTTCGTCACCGGGGAAGCTGGTCTGAATCAGTCCTGCGAGCTGTTCGAAACTCGCAACCGGCGCACCGTCGATACTCAGCACGCGGTCCCCCACACGCACACCAGCCACATCGGCAGCCGCCCCCGGGGTGACCGTTGCGACCGCGACACCGAGGAGATCCTCTCCCGGCGGTTCGCCGGCGATCCCGAGAAAGCCGGGCGAAAGGGTCTCGCCAGCGAGAATTCGAGTCGCAATGTCATAGGCGGTCGTGATCGGCATGGCAAAGCCGATGCCGGCGTTGGTCGAACTCACGCCATCGGTTTGGATTGCGGTGTTGATGCCGATCACTCGGCCTTCGCGGTCAGCCAGTGCACCGCCGGAGTTGCCAGGATTGATGGCAGCGTCGGTCTGCACCATCGCGTTCCAACCCGCACCGTTGTAGACCGGTCGATTGACGGCTGAGACGATGCCCGACGTCACGGTTTGTTGAAGATCGAATGGGCTACCGATGGCGACGGTGTATTGACCCACCTCGAGCACACCGTCGAGAGCCAGAGTGGCAGGCACGATGCTGTGTCCGGCCCCCACCGAAACGACGGCGATATCGGTGCGGGGGTCAGTGCCGATCAGGGTTGCGGGAAGTGACCTGCCGTCGCTGAGTCTGACACTCAGTCGTTTCGCATTGGCGATCACGTGGTTGTTGGTCATGATGAGGCCGTCGTCGAAGATGACGCCGGACCCCAGCCCGATTTCGGTGTCGATCTGTACGACCGACGGCCCGAGCAACGAGGCGACGAAGGCCGCCGGCTCGCTCGTGTCGAGATCGGGCGGCGTCACCACGATGTCGCCACCGGAGACAACCGCCGGCACCGTGGCGCTAGCAGCAACGGCCACCTCGTCACTGTCGTTGGCGTTCATGCCGACACCGAAACCAACCGCTGTCATTGCACCACCGGCGACGAAGGCCGCCATGGCCCGCCATCCCCAACGTGGGCCACTACCCTTTGCCGAGCGGTTCTCCGTCGCATCCGAGGTGACACCGGTCCACGCCGGTGCTGTACCGGGCACGCCGACCGACGGAGGCGTCCCCATTCCCTGTTGATTCCACAACCCTGGCGAGGGTGAGGAGCCAAAGCCGGCGAAGGGCTCGGGCGGGGCGGGTGGTGCGCCCGCACCGGGGTCGAAGGTCGAGGCGCTGGCAGCGACGGAACGATGACGCACAGGAGGAGTCGCCGACGGCGTCGGATCGAAATCCCAGTTGCGTTCAGTCATGGTGTACTCCTTCGTCGTCCAGCGAACTCGACCGGGCCGAGACCCAGAACGATCCGCCATCGGTCGACTCCATCAAGCGGTGCCATGACCATAGAGATCGGCCCGAAAAGTCGAGGTAAAGCTCGACGTCCGCCACCAAGCCCGTGCCGTGCATCGATCACTCATGCACCGAGTTTGGCCGAGGAAGCACGTTGATCGGGAAGTCGGATGACGAATCGTGCACCATTGCCCATCGACGAGTCGACTCTGACCGACCCGCCATGACGTTCCGCGATCCGTCGGACGATGCTGAGCCCGAGACCGCTGCCGGCGCCGACGTCGTTGCCCCGCCAGAACCGTTGGAACACTGACTCGTGATCGGCGGGATCGATGCCAGGCCCTTCATCGCTCACACGAAGCTCGATCCAGCCCTCGGCGACGCCGCTCGCAAGTCTGATCGTCGAACCGAAGGGGGCAAGCCGCAGCGCATTCGCAACGAGATTCACCACGGCGCGGCGCAACGCTGGCTCATCGCCAACGACCTCGAGCGGATCGGCAGCAACGCCGGACACGTCGAGCGCGACACCCGCCGCCGATGCGGCAGCCCGGTACTCCGTGGCCAAACCGAGCAGCAAACGGTTGACGTCGACCGACGACTGCTTCAACTCACTGATGCCATGGCGCGCCTGTTCGAGGAGGTCGTCGACCAGCACGCTCATCCGACCGGTCGAGCGGTAGGCGATCACCGCCGCGCGGCGAAGGTCATCATCGTCATCGGTCGCCTCTGGGACTCGGCCGTCAGCGGTCAAGGCGAGTTCGAGGTTGGAGCGGGCGATGGCCAAGGGATTGCGCAACTCATGCGATGCCTCGTGAACGAAACGACGCTGCTCCTCGAACGCGTCTTGCACACGGTCGAGCATGCCATCGAAGGTGTCGGCGAGATCCTTGAGCTCATCGGAAGGCCCGACCATTTCGATTCGACGCGACAAGTCCGACCCGCTGATGTCCTTGGCAACCGCACCGATCGCCTTCACCGGGCGCAACGCCGTCCCGGCGAGTGACCACCCAGCTCCGGAGCTGATCAGGGCGAGGGCGGCAACGCCGATCAGGCTGTTGCGGCGCAATTGTTCGAGCGACCGCCGATTGACCTCACGCTCGAACAACTCCAACTGGGCTCGCCGACTTTCGCCGTCGGTGAGGATCGCGAACCGCTGACCTTGACGGTCGACGATGATCCCCTCGGCAACCACGGGATCGTTCAGCTGACGGGCCTGGAACACGTAGAGGCCACCGACCAGCAAACTGCCGAACGCAAACACGACCAGGCCATAGTTCAGGGCGAGTCGGAAGCGAATGGTTCGCGTCCAACGAGGTGAACGCCTCACCTTCTGGTGGGGTCGTTCGAACCGGCATCACCGGTGGCCCCGGGGGACGCCTCCGACGGATCGACCAAGCGATAGCCGGCACCGATGACCGTCTCGATCAGCGCCTCATCGGTGGCGACCGCAAGTTTGCGGCGCAACGTACCGACCGTGACCCGGACCGTGTTGGTGAACGGGTCGACCATCTCGTCCCACACGTGTTCGAGCAGGCGTTCTTGACTGAGCACGGAACCGAGATTGGTCATGAAGTAACGCAGCAGAGCGAACTCTTTGGTCGTGAGGTCAATCGGTGTTCCCGCCCAGGTGACCGTTCGTTTTGCTGTATCGAGCCGTAGATCGGCAACATCGAGAATCGCGTCTTCGCCGGTGACTTCTCGGCGCAGCAGGCTGCGGACCCGCGCCGAGAGCTCAGCAAGCGCAAACGGTTTGACCAGATAGTCATCGGCGCCATCGTCGAGTCCAGCGACGCGATCTGCGATCTCGTCTCGTGCGGTCACCATCAGCACGCGGGTCGAGGGGTCATAGCGAGCATCGGTGCGAATCAGCCGACAGACTTCGCGCCCGTCGAGGTCGGGCAGCGTGAGGTCGAGGGTGACCAGGTCGTAGGGATTCAACATCAGCCGATCGAGTGCACCGTGAGCATCATGGGCAACATCGACGGCGTACCCCTCTCGCCGAAGTGATTCGGCAATGGCGCTGGCCAACTCGGGTTCGTCATCCACCACAAGAATCCGCATGGTCCAACGTTAGGCGGTCAATTTCGTGCTTTCGTCGCGCTTTCGCCCGCGTCCGGTTGACTGGTTGCATGAATGAGTACGTCTCAGCTGAACAAAACGGCGCTGGACAAAGCGGCGATGCCTCGGCGAAACATCCAGAGTTCGGCACGCCCCAACTGGCAGCTGAGCAACTCGAACGAGTCATGTTCGAGGTCAAGAAGGTCATCGTCGGCCAGGATCACATGGTCGAACGTCTCCTGGTTTCGCTGTTGGCGCGCGGCCACATCCTGCTGGAGGGCTTGCCCGGCTTGGCCAAGACGCTTGCGGTTTCCACATTGGCCCAAGCCATCGGCGGCAGCTTTGTTCGCTTGCAATTCACCCCCGATCTGCTGCCGTCTGACCTGGTCGGCACTCGTATCTGGCGAGCAGACGAGCAGCGCTTCGACATCGAATGGGGCCCGGTTTTCGCAAACCTGCTCCTCACCGACGAGATCAACCGAGCCCCGGCAAAGGTTCAGTCGGCCCTGCTGGAAGTCATGGCGGAACGCCAGGTTTCGATTGGCGGCGAAACTCGACCGCTGCCGAAACCGTTCCTCGTACTCGCCACGCAGAACCCAATCGAGTCCGAAGGCGTCTACACACTGCCCGAGGCGCAGCGCGACCGATTCCTCATGAAGGTCACCGTTGGCTATCCATCACCGTCTGAGGAACTCGAGATCGTACGGCGAATGGGAACCTCGACCCCGAGTGCCAAGGGCGTGATGTCGCTCGACCAGCTCGAAGAACTCCAGACCATGGCCGACCGTGTGTATGTGGATGTGTCGGTTGCGCAATATGCCGTCGACGTCGTGCTGGCGACACGCGAGCCATCACTGCGCGGACTCCCCGAACTCGACTCACTGATCGAATTCGGCGTCAGCCCTCGAGCATCGCTGGGGCTCGTCGCCGCAGGCCGAGCGCTCGCACTCCTTCGTGGTCGCAGCTACGTCGTGCCCCAAGACGTGTTCGACGTTGCCCGCGATGTCCTACGACACCGCCTCATGCTCTCCTACGAGGCGTTGGCCAAGGGCCTGTCTTCCGACGACGTCCTGAACCGATTGCTCTCGGTCGTGCCGGCGGCCACTGCCCGGTCGTTCACGCCCGCACCCGGAGCCCCGGTGTCGGGAACGCCAACGAACGGCAGCGGTGGGTGGCCAAGTGCCGGGGCGGCCAGCATCGACGCACCGACCGCTCCTGCACCAACTGACGCAACCACACCAATGAATCTTCCACCCCTTCCCACTGGTGAGGCATTCCCGGTTCCACCGCCGGCACCAACGGTTGGTGCAACGCCGCCGATGCCCGGGGAATCGAACGCCGCTCCTGCGCCACCGCCGAGTTGGACACCGAATAACACGCCGGCGCCGACACACAACGAGGGCGGGTCGTGATCGACGCGTCCGACGTCTCCGACGGACGCACTCGGGAACTCCTTCGTCGTCTCGAGCTCGATGTCACGGTTCGACTCGATGGCCTCTTGCATGGTGATCACCGGGGCCTCGTGCCTGGCCACGGGAGCGAACTCGGCGAGACGCGCCGCTATGCCGCCGGCGACGACGTTCGTCGCATGGACTGGAACGTCACGGCCCGTCTTTCCGAACCCTATATTCGCCAAACCATCGCCGACCGAGAGCTCGAGACCTGGATCCTCGCCGACCGGTCGCCGCGCCTCGATTTCGGCACCGCTGACGTCGAGAAGAGAGACCTCGTTCTCGCAGGAACTGCGGCCGTCGGGTTTCTCACCAACCGCGACGGCAACCGCATTGGCGCGGTGCTCACCGGCAGCGACGCCGCGTCCGGCGGCACTGCCAACCACACCGTCATTCCGGCCAAGGGATCACGCAAGCACCTGCTCCACATTCTCCACACACTCGCCAGCACCCCACGACACGAGGCAGCAGGCATCACCGATCTCACGAGTGCACTCCACCGACTCAACGGTGTCGCCAAACGCCGCGGCCTCGTTGCCGTGGTTTCTGACTTCCGAGTTGGTGAAGGTTGGGAGAACGCGCTCGCCGTTGCTTCGGTGCGCCATGACGTGTTGGCCATCGAAGTCAGCGACCCACGCGAAGCCGAGCTTCCGAACGTTGGGCTCCTCACCGTTGTCGATCCTGGAACCGGTCGCCTTCGCGAGCTCGCCACCAACAAGGCGTCGGTGCGCGACGCCTATGCCGCCGCCGCCGTCCAGCATCGCGAGCATCTTGCATCGACCTTTGCCAAGAACCGCATCGAACACCTGCGCCTCTCGACCGACCGGCCGTGGCTCGATGACGTCGTGACCTTCATGGCCAACCGTCGACTGCGGATGAACGCTCCAGGGGCCCGACGATGAGCTTCCTCTCCCCCATCCGCCTCTGGCTACTGCTCGGCGTCGCCCTTCTCGTTGTCGTGTACGTCCTGGCTCAACGCAGGCGCAAGACCTACGCCGCTCGCCTGGCTTCTGCCCACATGCTCGACTCGGTCATGCCGAACCGCCCGGGTTGGCGCCGACACGGCGTCACTGCGGTCTTCATCGCAGCGTTGACCACACTTGTCACGGCGTTCGCTCAACCAGCAACCGAACGCGAGGTGCCGCGAGAACGGGCGACGGTGATCGTTGCCATCGACGTCTCCTTGTCGATGGAAGCGGCCGATGTCGACCCCACCCGGCTCCTCGCCGCTCAAGAGGCCGCGAACCGGTTCGTCGACCAGCTGCCCTCCACCCTCAACGTCGGTATCGTCGCCTTCGCTGGGCAGGCCAGCGTCCTCGTGCCGCCCACCACCGACCGAGCAGCCGCCCGACGGGCAATCGACCGCCTCCAACTCGCTGAGTCGACCGCAATCGGTGAGGCCATCTTCACCTCGCTCGATGCACTGGCAGCAGCACCTGGCGCCGACGAAACCGGTGAGATCCCGCCGGCTCGTATCGTGCTGCTCTCCGATGGTGAGACCACGGTTGGGCGCCCCGACGCCGAGGCCGTCGCCCAGGCCATCGCCGACGACGTGCAAGTCTCGACGATCGCCTTCGGCACACGCAACGGCTCCATTGCCTACGACGATCCATCGACTCCGCAGGTCGAGCAGGAGCTCATCCCGGTGCCGGTTCGTGACGACAACCTTCGGGCCATCGCCGATGCCACCGGCGGCAGCTTCTTCGCAGCGGAGAACCTGAGCGAGCTCGAAGCGGTCTACCAAGACATTGGGTCAGCGATCGGCTACGAGACCGAGCTTGGCGAGGTCACCGACTGGTTCGTCGGCGGCGGACTGGCCCTGCTCCTGGTTTCGTCGCTCCTCAGTGCGTGGTGGTTCCAGCGTCTGATTTGATGTCGAGATCGTGTTCGTCGGTCCTGAGGTCGATCTGGGCTCGCTTCTTCTCGACCTTCTCGCTGACGACCTTCGATGAGCCACCTGGCTTCATCGAGACGCCATAGAGAACGTCGGCCGCCTCCATCGTGCGCTTCTGATGGCTCACGATGATGAGCTGCGCATCCTTGCGGAACTCATCGACAAGCGACAGGAACCGGCTGATGTTCATGTCGTCGAGCGCGGCCTCGACCTCGTCCATCACGTAGAAGGGTGAGGGGCGGCTTCGGAACACCGCAAACAAGAAGCCCAACGCCGTCAAGGATCGCTCACCGCCAGAAAGCAGCGACAGCTTCTTGACGTTCTTGCCACCAGGTTTTGCTTCGATCTCGACACCGCAATTGAGGAGGTCTTCGGGGTTGGTCAGCTGCACCGTGCCCTTGCCACCGGGGAAGAGCGTGTCGAACAGTTCGGTGAAGTTGGTGGCAACGTCGGCGTAGGCCTCGGAGAACACCGTGATGATTCGCTCATCGATTTCACGGATCAACCGCTGAAGTTCGCGCCTACTCGTCTTGATGTCCTCGAGCTGTCCAGTGAGGAACTCATGCCGCTCCTGGATCTCGGCGTACTCCTCGAGCGCCAATGGATTGATCGGACCGAGCAGCTTGAGTTCACGCTCGAGTTCGCGGACGCGACTCTCGGGGGTCGAGTTAGCTGGCACCTCGGGCAATGGCGCGTTCATGGCGACATCTGGCTCGACGTCGAGCTCTCGCCGCATCGCATCGGTGAGCGTTTCGAGCCGAACACGTGCCTCGGTCTCGCCGAGCTCGACCTTGGAGCGACGCTCGCGTACCTCGACGAGTTCGTGCTCGGCCTGTTTGCGTTCACCGCGACGCGCCGACAGATGTCGCGACACATCCTTGACTGCTGCTGACTGCTCTTGCTGCTCGGCTTCGAGAGCAACGAGCCAATCGGCCAAACGCCGACCGTCGTCGTCGAGTTGCTGCCCGAGACCCTGCACGATGCCGAGCTGGACTTCGAGCTTCTCGCGACGAACCCGAGCCTGTTCGCGTTCGACGACGAGGCGCTCGAGTCGCTGCTCGACTTCGCCAGCTCGACGACGCAGGATCTCTTCTCGCTCGGTGATGCCGGCCGCTTTCACCTCGAGATTGGTGCGCACCGACGACAGCGCACGATTGCGCTCCTCGAGGGAGGCGCGGAGGCGCCCCATCTGCTGGGTGCGATCGAGATGGGCAGCCTCGTCGGCTTCGAGCCCGGGGAGCTGAAGCTGGAGGTTGTCGAGCTCGGAACGATCCCGATCTTGGCGGGCAGCGATCTCACTTTGTTGATGCTGGAGCCGGGCTCGGTCGGTCGAGACCCGCTCGACCTCGACCTTTGCCCGTTCCGCTGCCGCTGTTGCATTCTCGAGCTCGCGTGCGCTTGCTCGGTGTTGTTCGTCGAGTTGGCGACGCTGCTGTTTTGCTCGTTCGAGCTCGGTACGACATTCCTCGACCGAGGCCGCAGCCTCGCTCGCCCGTCGACCCGCAACGTCCGCCTCGTGCTTGGCTTCATCGAGCGCGGCACCGGTGGCACCCGTTCCGGCCTGACCAATGCGCCAGCCCGAGCCCGAGAACCGATCGCCACTTCTGGTGACAACGGTGACCTCTGGGTGCTCGAGCGCTACGTCGACGGCGGTACGCCAGTCGCCATCGACCGCAACGGCATTGGCAAACAGCGCGTCGAGCAACGGCTCGACATCTGACCTGGTTGGGCGCACATGGACCCGAACGGACTGACCGAAACCGGGGCTCGCTGCCGCTGGTCGCTGCGACGACAGCGCCAACACCGCGCCACTGAGATCATTTGCCGCCAGCGCAGCGAGGGCGGCTCGGCCGTTGGCTGCGTCGTCGACGACCACGGCTTGCAACGCTTCGCCTGCCGCCGCCTCCACCGCAGCATCCCAGCCGTCGTCGATGTCGACGAGATCGAGGAGAATGCCCAGCACGCCATGAGCGCCGGCGAGCGCATCGGCGCCTGCCGCACTACGAGCCGACGCCAATGCCTGCTCGAGTGCGTCGGCTCTGGCCTGCCAGCGGTTCACGTCGGCATCGGCATTGCGGCGATCTTCGGTCGCCGCCTCCAGCCGGGCCTCGGCCCGGTCACGGTCGTTTTGCGCCAGCGCAAGAGCCGATTGGAGCGCAGGAAGTTCGTCGGCTTCGAGCCGGGACGCATCAGCGGCCGCAGCCGCACCGTCTCGGGCGATGCGATCACGACGCTCAGAGATGGATTCGAGTTGCTCGAGAATGCGATTGCTCTCCTGCCGATCCCGCTCAGCGGCGGATCGGAGCGCATTCAGCTGCGCCCGTGCCTCGGCAGCCGCAACCGGCGTTGGACCCACCCCCTCACCCCACTCGGCCTCGAAGTCGGCGAGCTCACCGGCAATGGCCTGTGCCCGTGCTTGGAGTGACTCGAACTCGGGGGCCATCGCTGCCTTGTCGGCCAGGGTGGCTTCGAGGTCTTCGGCAAGCCGAACCGACTCGGCCTCGAGACTCGAGACGACGCCCTCGTCGACCGAGGATTGCCGTTCGCCCGTCAACCGACGATGGCGTTCGGCCACCACATTGACCTGGCCGCGAATGCGTTCCCGCAAGCTGCGAGCTCGACTCAGGATGTCAGTGACATCGGAACCACCGAGGGCCCGCAATTCGGCCTCGGCGTCGATCACCACCGCATCGAGTCGGGCCAAATTGGTCTTGAGATCGAATTCACGAGCATCGAATGCGTGGTGCTGGCGCTTCGCTGACTCGAGCGCAATCGTGATCGCCTTCAGTTCGCGACCCACCAGGTGAAGCTTGAGCGCAGTGAGTTCGGCGACGAGGTCGCCGTGGCGACGGGCAGCATTTGCCTGCTTCTCGAGCGGCTTGAGCTGACGCTTGACCTCACGAACCACGTCGGCGAGGCGAGTGAGGTTGTCATCGGTGGAGGCCAAGCGCCGCTCGGAACGCTCCTTGCGCTTGCGGTACTTGAGGACGCCGGCCGCTTCCTCGATGATCTGGCGACGCTCCTCAGGTCGAGCGTTGAGCACCGCATCGATTTGCCCCTGCGACACGATGATGTGCTGCTGACGGCCGACGCCTGAATCCGAAAGCAGATCCTGCACGTCGAGCAATCGGCACGACACGCCGTTGATGGCGTACTCCGATTCGCCGGTGCGAAACAACGTTCGGGTGATTCGGACCTCGGAGAACTCGATGGGAAGCGTCCCATCGGCGTTGTCGATCGTGATCGACACTTCGGCGCGGCCGAGCGCCGGCCGCTTGGCCGTGCCGGCGAAGATGACATCGTCCATCTTCTGGGACCGGACCGCCTTCGGTGCCTGGGCGCCCAGCACCCAGGCCATGGCATCGACGACGTTGGACTTACCAGATCCGTTCGGTCCAACGACCACCGTCACGCCGGGCTCGAGTTCGAGCGTGGCCGGATCGGCAAACGACTTGAATCCCTTGATCGCCAAGGATTTCAGATACACGAATCACCTCGTCGTCCGCCCATGAGCGGCAGAGCCTACCGGGCCGAAGAGTTCCCCTAGACCTGGGTGTTGCAGTAGTAGACCGTCCGGCCCTTGAACTGGGCCTTCTCGATTGGCAGACGCGAACGGGGACTGAGGTCGCCGTCTTTGCCGTAGACCGCCAGGTGATCGCCGTACTCACCCGGTGCTCCGGTGAGATCGATGAACGGCCGGCTCTCGAGGGACACGCCGCGATACTTGATGGCGTCGAAGAGAATGCCGACGACCGATCGATACAGACGACGCAGTTCCTGCGTGGAGAGCTGGTTTGCCGGGCGGTCATAGCGAAGTCCAGCATCGAAGAGGATTTCGTCGGAGTAGATGTCACCAATGCCGACGAACGCTCGCGGGTCGGTGAGTACCGTTTTCAGCGGCGACGAGAACGACTTCATGTAGCGCTCGAAGATCACCCATGAGATCGGCTTGACCAGCAGATCGAGACCACCGGCATTCGGCAGCACGTCGTTGAGTTCCTCGGTCGGCACAACCGCAATCTGCGACACGGCCTCGGCGTCGATGACCCGCAGATCGCCGCCCTGGGTAAAGGTGATCACGACCGCTGTTCCTGACGCTGTCGATTCCTTGCTCGCCACCCGAGCCAGCGAGGCATCGCCCATCAGTTCGATCACGATCGAATGCTCGTTGTTGAGCTGCATGATGATGGCAAGGTCAACGCGTTCGACGACAACGATCTTGGCCCCCTCGACCAGATCGGTGAAGCTCTTCTTGGTCCGGTGGCGAGGCATGGTCTTGAGGACCTTGATATCGACACTCTTGATCTTGCGACCCGCAGTATCGCGTTCAAGATCGCGCTTCAGCGTTTCGATCTCTGGCAGTTCAAGCATTGCACTCGCCCATTTCCCCTGCGTGTGAGGCATTGAGGGCCGACCATGCTGCGCTTGCCGCTGCCTGTTCAGCCCGTTTCTTGGATGTTCCCGATCCCTCACCTTGCGCCACTCCCTGCACGAGGGCGATAGCAACAAAGCTCTTGTCGTGATCCGGCCCGGAACCGGTGATCCGATAGACCGGCGAGCCCAGCTCGAGGTGGGCTGTCAGTTCTTGCAATCGGGTCTTGTAGTCGAGCCGGCCTGGACGCTGGGCGCCGTGAGCGATCCGTTCACCCAGACATTCGAGGACGACGTCGTTGGCTCGGTCCCAGTCGCTGTCGACGAAGACGGCACCGATGACGGCCTCGAACGCATCGGCGAGAATCGACTCCTTGGTGCGACCCCCCGACATCTCTTCGCCCCGACCAAGTCGCAGATCTTCGCCCAACCCCATCTTCTTGGCCACCTCGGCCAGCGTGGTGGTGTTGACCACCGAAGCCCGCAGCTTGGCCAGCTGTCCCTCGGGAAGATCGGGGTAGGCGTCGTGGATGAATCCCGTGACGGCCAGGCCAACAACAGCATCGCCCAGGAACTCGAGCCGCTCGTTCGATTCGGCGTCTTCGTTTTCGGCGCAGTAGCTCCGGTGAGTGAGCGCGAGCGTGATCAACGCGTCGTCTCGAAAGGCGTAGCCCAACCGCTCGACCAGGGAGTTCTCGCTGCCGGCAGTGATCAGGACTCAGCCCCCGCCTTGGCGTAGACGTAGTCGACGGCGTCGCGGACGGACTTGAGATCTTGCAAGTCTTCATCGTCGATGCGGAATCCGACGGTTCGATCCGCAAGTTCTTCTTCGAGCGCTTCGACCAGTTCGATCAACGCCAGAGAATCGGCTTCGAGATCATCGGCGAAGGAGGCGCCCTCGCGGATGTCTTCGGGGTCGATTTCCAGGATGTCCGCCAAACGGTCGCGCACCAGTTCTAGGACTTCGGCACGGGTCATGGGGGATTGCTCCATATGAGTCTCGGCAGGCATTCGTGCTCCTGATGAGGGGCCAGAACGCCGAGAGTGTAGCCGGTTTCCGCACGACTGGGGGCACTGGTGGTCAGGAACGGGCGTCGATCATGTCGCGAAGCCGATCGACGATGTGGTCATCGGCAATCGCAGAGGCGGTCATGATCGAGCGGCAGATGGTCGCAGCATCAGAAGATCCGTGCGAAATACACGACACGCCTCGAACACCGAGGAGCAACGCCGTGCCGGTCTGCTCAGTATCGAGCCTGTCGATGATGGGATCGATCAATGGCGCGACGACGGCACTGGCACGCTCGCCCTCAGCGGTCGAGGCCATGGCCGCTCGTATTTGGGTCCGAGCGACGAGCATCGCGCCTTCGATCGATTTGAGCACGACATTGCCGGTGAATCCGTCGCAGACGATCACATCACACACGCCGAGCATGAGATCGCGGCCCTCGACATTGCCGATGTACTCGGCACCAACATCGTTGGCCCAGCCCGGGTCTTCGAGCAGCTTTGCTGCGTCTTTCACGAGTTGATTGCCCTTGCCCGCCTCTTCGCCAATGGTGAGCAGGCCGATTCGTGGACGTTCGACACCGAAACGAACTCGGTTGTAGACCGCTCCCATCTCGGCGAACTGCACCAACCACTCGGGCTGACATTCGGCATTCGCGCCACAGTCGAGGAGCGTGGTCTCGGTCGATCCGAACACGGGAAAAGGAACCGCAATTGCCGGTCGGGTGAGGCCCTTGATCCGGCCCATACGCAACAACGACGCCGCCATGGCCGCACCGGTGTTGCCGGCGCTCACCAGCGCCGACGCCTCGCCATCCCGGACGGCCTCGGCGGCCCGAACGATCGAGGAGTCCTTGAGTCGGCGAACGCTCGCCGCCGGCTCGGCTCCCATTTCGACGACTTCTGACGCCGGCTTCACCCGCAGGTCACCAACATCGCCGAGCTGGTCTGGATCGCCGACGAGGAGCACATCGACGCCTCGCTCGGCGGCAAGACGTGCTCCTTCAACGAGTACCGCCGGCCCACCGTCGCTACCCATTGCGTCAAGAGCAACGGGGAGTCGTTCAACCATGTACGTGTCCTCTCGCTATGGCAGATGAGATGCCAGAACCGAGAATTCCTCAGCCGACGTCGAGCGCCTGCCGGCCTTTATACCAGCCACAAGAACCACAGACTCGGTGCGGCAGCTTGGAGGTGCCACAGCGAGAGCAGTTGCTCATCGCTGGCGCACTGAGCTTCCAGGCTCCGGCCCGACGACTGCGGGTCTTGGACTTCGACTTCTTCTTCTTCGGTACGGCCATGGCTGAAGTCCTGAACGTTTCGATCCAATGCACCCACCGGCCGGCGGGCACGAACGGTGAAGGATAACGGTGCAGACTCCCGATTCCATCCGG
>JBBQUN010000030.1:0-26595 GCA_038212405.1 Acidimicrobiales bacterium
GGTACCGACGACCGGCCCAGCAAAAAGCGTGCCGTCGGGCCGTGACACAAGTAGCCTCGACTCGCCCCTGTGGCGCAGCCTGGTTAGCGCAGTGGACTTTTAATCCATTGGTCGTGGGTTCGAATCCCACCGGGGGCACTCTGCGTGGTTCGTTGTGCGATTTTCGAGCGACTAGCCTGCCCGAACAGTCCATCACTGACGGTGAACTCATCACCGCAGCGTTCGTTTCTCTCAGGAGCCAATTCCATGGCCAAGTCTGCACCAACACTCGACACGCCGTTTCGGCGAGGCGAGAAGGTGTTGACCACCCGTGCCTTCGGCCAACGGCCGCAAGGCTCGCAGGGCAAGGTCAAGCTCATCAACGGGTTCGATACCTGGGTCCGCTACTGGGTTCGATTCGCCGATGGCGAGATGATGGGCCAGGTCAGCCACGAGGATCTCGTACGGCCCGCCCAGGTCGAGGCCTGGGAAGCTCGAAACATCGCGAAGGCAGAAGCTGCCCTACGTAGCGAGACGGCGTCGGCAACCGCCGCTCCAGAAGCGGCGTCAGGTGGCGGCGCCGGCGACGGCATTGCCAGCCAGATTCCGGCAACAATCCTCGAGCGTTCCAAGGCTGCCAAGGCTCGCCTCCTCGGGAGCTGAGCTTGTTCGCCAGCCGGCCCTTCCCCCTGGCAGGGGTCGTCAACATGGCTCGACTCGCCAGCGTCTTGGCCCTGTCAGTCATGGTTGTTTCGTGTTCGCGTATCGACCCGAGTTCGAGTGCAGCCGACCCGAGTCTGCCCGCCTCGTCGACCTCGACCACCACGGCGGCGTCAGCGCAGAGCACCACGACGGTGGTCGAGGTCACCACGGGCGACGACACCACACCGACCTCGCTCGAGGTCACCACCACCCTCGCTGCGCCCATCGGCGTCGAGGTCTTGGAGCCCGAGATCGTGAACACCTTTCCACACGACCCATTGGCCTTCACCCAAGGCCTCGAGTTCCACGGCGATCTCCTCGTCGAGAGCATTGGCGAATACGGGCGCTCGGCTCGACGAATCGTCGACCCAACGACCGGAGCGATCACCGCCGAGGTCGCGCTTCCACTCGAACAGTTCGGCAACGGACTCACGATCTCGAACGACCGGCTGATCCAGCTGACATGGAAGGCCGGCCGAGCGATCATTGCCGACCCCGCCACACTCGAGACCATCGGCCAGTTCGATCTCGAGGGCGAGGGTTGGGGTATCTGCGCCGAAGACGACCGGATCATCACGAGCAATGGATCGAACCGGCTGACATTTCGCGATCCCGTCACGTTCGTGCCGATCGGCACCATCGACGTCACCTTCGACGGTCAGGCAGTGTCGAACCTCAACGAACTCGAATGTGTCGATGGCTTGCTCTGGGCGAACCGCTGGCTCACCACTGAGATCCTTCGAATCGACCCGGCAACCGGGGCAGTCACTGGCATTGTCGATGCCCGGTCGCTGGTCCCTGCCGATCAGACCCTGGGGCAGGAAGACGTACTGAACGGGATCGCCTTCCGAGCAAACACCGACACCTTCTTCGTCACCGGAAAACGCTGGAACACGCTCTACGAAGTTCGCTTCGTGCCAGCGAACTGAGCACACTGACCCGCAGGATGCACCACCCCCTCGTCGACGACTGGGAGCGCTGCGACCTCCTGGCAACGTACGCAACGCTCATGGTCGGGCAACGCAATCCTCGTACGTTCATCGCAGCACGACCGCTGGTGGCGAGGCCGAGCGGCGCTCGCCGCTGACGACCAACGCCGTGATCAGCGAGAGCGAAGGCCCTCGAGGCAGACGATGGCCTTAGACGCTCGATCCGCAGGCACGAGGATGTGATCGTGATAAAAGCCGGCGAGAACGTTGCAGGGAATCGATTCCGCACCCAAAGCAACAGCGAAGGCAGCGGTGAGTCCGACTGCATCGAGCGCACTGTGCACCTCGAGGGTCAACCACGCGGCTTCGAACTCGACTGGCCAGCCCCGGTCATTGGCGACCGCCAAGCTGCAAACCACCGTGAGTCCTTCCGACTCCTGCAGGAGTGCTTCGATGCCATCGCCGATCATCAGCGGCTCGGCATCGTCACTGCCTACCGACACCACCGCATAGATTGCTGGTCGCCGCGAAATGCTCAGCGTCGCCAGCATTTCGTCGAGATCGGTAGCGCCAGACATGGGTCCGACGTTAGCGCCAGCGTCTCGCTCCCGGCCTCGACGCGAAACCGCTTCGAGACAGCAGTGCGGTAATCTCGCCAGCTTGACTCAGCAGATCTCGCCCGCTCGTCGCAAGCCCTCGTTTGCGGTGGTCGGAGTGCTGTTGCTCGCGGTCACCACCGGATGCTCATCGAGCGAGGCGTCTGATGCACTGATTCTCGAGCCCGTCGCGACGAGCATGCCGTCGACACTGCTGGAGAATTCGGCCACCTCGGGTCCGTCGGAGACGTCGACGAGCTCGACGACGCCACCGGTGGTGTCCTTACAGGGCAATTACGTTGCCCGAGTCTTTGCCAAGTTCCCCCATGATCCGCTCGCCTACACCCAGGGACTCGAGTGGCACGAGGGCTGGCTCTATGAGAGCACCGGACAGTACGGGGCATCAGATCGTCGCCGCATCGACCCGGCAACCGGGGAGATCGATCTGCTCGTTCCACTCGCCGACGAGCTGTTCGGCGAAGGCTTGACGATCGTCGACGACGAAGTCCTCCAACTGACCTGGCGGGAGGGTGAACTGCAACGAAGCGGCGTCGATGACCTCGAGACTCGCACGACACAGCGCTACGAGGGCGAGGGCTGGGGTCTGTGCCACGACGGTGATGCGTTCTTCATGAGCGACGGGTCGAGCACATTGACGAAGCGCAACACGACGACGTTCGAGGCCACCTCGGCCTTCGAGGTCACCGCCAACGGGGAACCGGTTGCTCTGCTCAATGAACTCGAATGCGTCGGCGATCAGGTATTCGCCAATGTCTACGGACTCGACCAGATCGTGGCCATCGATCCACGCTCGGGCATCGTCGTCGCGGTGATCGACGCCTCGAGCCTGCGTCCGGCCGAGTTGTCGGCCGACGATCTCGACTTCGTGCTCAACGGCATGGCCTATCAACCAGAGGCAGGCCGTTGGTTCCTCACCGGCAAGTACTGGCCAGTCCTCTACGAGGTCGAATTCGTCGCTGACTGACCGGGTACGTCGTCACTGTCCGCGCCAACACCGAGGCCTAGCTGTCCGAGGCGAAGACGGCGGGGAGGTGTTCGAGAAGGCGTTCGAGCACCTCGCCGCCGGCCGGCGAGAGCAGGTGGTCGGCGCCGTCGAGCATCACGAGCTCGCCGGTTCCCGCCATCATCTGCACCATCTCGCTGGCGAACGAGGGAAGGATCGTGTCGGCAGTTCCGTGGAAGAACAAGAGGTTGCGATCCCCCAGTCGGTCAGCTGCTTCGCAACCGGCCGACTGCGTGGCGAAGGTGACGACACCCGGCACCGACTCGCGCTCGAGGTGGGCAGCGGCCTGCACGGCAACGGCACCGCCAAAGGAATGCCCAAGGGTGACGAACCGACGCCCGCCGTAGCGGGCAACGAGCTCCATGATGGCCAACGTGTCATGGACGCATCGATCGAGATCATTGGGTTTGCGGTAGTCGATACGGACGACGCCGATGCCCAACGCGGGTAGCGCATCGCCGAGCTTTTGGTACAGCCCGCCGTCGGGCCCGAGGAGACCGCCCATCGCCCCGCCAACGCAGATCACGACATTCTCGAGTGCGGCGTCGCCGTGCCACAACACGCTGAGCAACCCGCGCATCGTGTAGAGCTCGAGATGGTCGAGGTCGGGCCCCATTCGAGCCGTTTGCATCGCCATCAGCTCGAGCTTGTCGAGAGGAGAGCGTTGATCGATCGACGAAGGTTCCTCGGTCATACGCCACTTTGCCTCGTGTAGCGAGCGTTGTCAGACTCGGCACATGACAGCGCTCCAACGGTGGCAGGCAGCACTCGAGGCGTGGGCGATCCCAGCGGCCATTCTCGACGCAGCACAAGGGAACGATCCGTGGGAGCTCGACCCGCAACTGTTCGCAGCGGTAGACGCTGCGTCCGCTCCCCCACCAGGCCTGGCAACACGGCAAGCGCTCGAGGTACTTGCCCCCGGCGGGTCAGTCCTCGACGTTGGCTGCGGCGGGGGTGCGGCGGCCCTCGCGCTGGTTCCGCCGGCGACGGCGATCGTTGGGATCGATGAGTCGCCGGGCATGCTCGCACGCTTCGCTTCCTCGGCCATCGACCGTGGCGTCACGTATCGCACCGTGAACGGACGCTGGCCCGACGCCGCCACGCAGGTCGAGGAAGCCGACGTCGTGGTCTGCCACCATGTTGTCTACAACGTTCCCGACCTCGCCGACTTCGCCCTTGCGCTGGGCGGGGCAGCAAGGAATCGGATCGTCATCGAGCTGACCTCGCGGCATCCCCAAACCAGGAATCATGCGGTCTGGCAGCACTTCTGGGGCATCGACCGACCCGATGGGCCAGCCTCGGTCGATGCGCTCGCCGTCCTCGCCGAAGCGGGTATCGATGCCACGCTCGAGCACGACACCGAGATGAGCAGTCAACGGGCGCCTCGACCTCACCTGGCCCAAGCAACCCAAGTCGCTCGTATGTGTTGCCTCGGGCCCGAGCGACTCGACGAGGTCGCGGCCTTCCTCACCGAGCACCCGATCGAGCGCACCCCACCCCATGTGATCTGGTGGGACACACCCGTACCCTGACGTCGTGCACGCTCTGGTAGTCCACGCTCATCCGGTTGCCGGCTCCTATTCCCATGCGCTGCGCGACGCCGTCGTTGCCGGATTGTCGAGGGCGGGCCATGAGATCGAAATCATCGACTTGTACGGAATCGACTATCGACCGTGGATGACGAGCGACGAGCATCGCGACTACGACACGATCGGTGCCGATCATCCAGACCCTGACGTCTCGCGCCATATCGAATTGATGGCGTGGGCCGATGTATTGGTGCTGGTCTATCCCACCTGGTGGTCGGGCTTTCCCGCCATCATGAAGGGCTGGCTCGATCGCACCATGCTGCCCGGCGTTGCTTTTCGTCTCGACGAACGCACCAACAAGGTCAAGGGGTCACTCGAACTGCGCCATCTCGTCGGCGTCACCACCTACGGCTCGCCTCGCTGGTATCTCTACTTCGTCGGTGATGCGGGACGCCGGACCGTCACCCGGACCTTGAGGATGATCTGTGGGCGATCCACCAAGACCACGTTTCTCGGCCTGCACAAGCTCGATGGCCGGACCGAAGCCGAACGCTCCGCATTCCTCGCCGAAGTCGAGTCGACCTTCGCCAATCTCGATTCGGTTTCGGTCTCGACCAACAAGGCGAGCACGCAATGACCCGATGCCTCGTCGTCGTGCATCACCCACGATCTGATGCCCTCACGCGTTCGGCTTTCGAGCGCGTGACACGAGGCTTGGCTGCCGCCGGGCACGAGATGCGGGTGATCGATCTCGATGCTGAGGAGTTTGACCCCAGGCTGACGGCGCACGAGCACACGCAGCATTTCGGGAGTCCGGCAGATCGACCCGACCTGATCGAACACGTTGCCGCACTGCAGTGGGCCGAACGCATCGTCCTCGTGTATCCCACGTGGTTCAGCGGACAACCGGCGCGTCTGAAGGGTTGGTTCGACCGAGTGTGGATGCACGATGTCGCCTTCCACTTCCCCGACGGCGCAACGCGGATCTACGCCAAGTTGCGCAACGTCAAGCGAATCGACGTCGTCACCTCGCATGGCTCATCGAGGTTGGTCAACTTCGTCCAGGGAAACGGCGGCCGACTCATCGTGTTCCGAACGTTGCGGCTCATGTGCCATCCGCTGTGTCGCACCTCGTTCACCGCTCTCTACGACGTCGATCGCCTGTCGCAGGGCGACTTCGAGGCCTGGCTTGGCCAGGTCGAGCAGCGCTTCTCTCGCTGATCTCAAATCGAAGACCCTCGCTCGAAGACCCTCGCTCGAAGACCTAGACCTCGACCGTCACCCGTTCCTTCGGGTCTTCATCGACGTCGGTGACCATCGCCATTCTGGCCGTGGGGAGGAGTCGGTTCTTGGCCGCTTCCATTTGCCGGAGACCGACGGCAACGACCGTCCCGATCGCAACGAGGACCACGATGCGTGGGAACTTGAAGAATGGGTCGACGATCCCATTGATACCGAGGTCGACCTCGAAGACTCGCTCGTACATCCATCCGAGGGCGATGACTGCCAGGACAAGTGAGGCGGCAATGAAGAGCGGCTGGTAGAGGCGCGTGCGCCGCACGAGGAACAGAGCGCTGAACGACAGCAACACCACGACGGACTGGCCGATCTCGATACCGATGTTCCGTCCGAGGAGCGAGACCAGTTGGGTCTGACGCGAGACGTCGAGACCCTCGACGAGACTGGCGAAGCCCATGCCGTGGAAGAGTCCGAAACCAAACGCAATGACCCATTCCTTGTTGGGGGCGATCGGCCTGATGTTGTGCAGCGCAGCCAACGCGATCGAGACGGCAATGATCGACTCCACGATCTTCGATGGCGGCAGGGGCAAGAAACCAAGACCGGCCAAGCTGAAGGTGATCGTGTGAGCAACCGTGAACATCGTCACGATCTTGAGAATGCGCCAAAGCGAGGATCCGAACGAATCTCCCGGCAGCCAGCCGTTGCGGAACACCAGCACCGACGGCAGCAGCAGCACCAGGATGAACAGGATGTGATCAGGTCCGGTCTTGATGTGGTCGACACCGAGCGAGACGCTCGAGGAGAAGTTGTTCCATTGGCTTGCGTTGCCGAGGTCGATGTCTCGCACCCGATTGTCATCGTCGAAGTCGATGAGCCAGTCTTCGCCGTTTTCGAAGATCCCGCCCTTGATGTCGTTGCCGATCAGCAGCAGTGCCTTCGAATCGTCGGTCACGTCGAAGAAGGGATCGAACCGCACCTGGAAAGTGCGCGGAATCTCGCCATCGAGACCCTCGACCGTGAAGCCGAGGTCGACGAAGTTCAGGTCGCTGTCGATGCCCTCCTCGAACAAGATGTCGAGTCCTTCCCATACGAGCGGCTTCGACTCACCATCGACGATGAAGTCGAAGTGCTCATCGGCAAAGGCTTGCAGAATGGGCAGATCAGCCTCGAGTTGGGGGATGAGCTCCTGACCCTTGCCTTCCAGTGGCAGGCCAAGGAGTTCCTCGATCATCGGCGTCGGGAACTCGACACGACCACCAACGGAAATGTCGGTGAAATCGAGGTAGAGCAACGGTTCGCTCGCAGAGTGCGCTCCGCTGACATTCGGGATCCCGAGTACTCCTACGGCCATCGCCGCAACGAAGGCGACGAACCGCCTCGACGTCCGCTGACTGACCAAAAGCTTCTGCTTCATCTTCGCCTCGCATTCTGTAGACCCTCGCCGACCGCACACCGAAGGTCTCATGCTGGCCGACCAACCGCGGTCACACAACGAGTCATTCAACCCGCACCGGCGGGTAGGTCGACCCGCCCGTCCGCTCCCGCTCGTGCCGAATCAGACCATGAAAATCCAGACCGTGCCGAATCAGACCGTGCCGAATCAGACCATGCCGAATCAGACCATGCCGAATCAGACCATGATCGCAGCCTTGGCCGCTGCGGCCTCGCGCTTGGACTTCATCCGCAGCGCCACCCGCCCCACCTTCTCGATGTAGGTGAGGATTCGTTCGCGAGCCTGCTCGGCCTCGGCGCTGAGTCCTTCGATCTCGGCGATCTTCCAGTGCTGCAAGACGACCGGAACCAGAATCAGTTCGTGGTGCAACGCGAAGTCGTAGATACCCGCGTTGGCGATGTTCTTCGAGTGGGCGGTGAAGTCGGGGATGCCGGTGCCCGGCATGGCGAAGTCGGTCACCTGTGGTTCGAGCGCGATCATCATCAACGACGGATCGATCTCGAACCCTGCCGAGGCGATGTCTCGGTAGAAGAGGAAGTGGAAGTTCTCGTCGATGGCGACGCGACGCATGATGTCGTAACCAGCGCGGTCGATGTTTTCGAGCAGCTTGCCGGTGTTGCGGTGCGAGATCCGCGTGGCGAGTTCTTGCATCGTCACGTACAGCATGCCCGATGCCGCGTTTGGCGGCTGTGGCACCTTGCCACCGCTCATCTGGGCCATACGCCCTCGTTCGAGGGCAACAGGATCGATCGCACGGGTGACCGTCAGGTAGTCTCGGATGGCCGTGGCATGGCGACCTTCTTCGGCCGTCCACCGCCGCACCCATTCGCCCCAAGCACCATCGGCGCCGAACATACGCTCGATATCGCGGAAGTAGTACGGGAGGTTGTCCTCGGTCAACAAGTTGACGAAGAGGGCGCTGCGGACATCAGCCGGGATGTTTGCTTCTTCGGGCGACCATTCGTAGTCCTCATCGAAGTCACGGCCGCGACTCCAGGGAACCAGCGTGTGTGGATGCCATTCTTTGGTCTGCTCGAGGTGTCGTTCGAGCAACGACTCGGCGGTGGATTCGAGTTCAGCGAGGAAGGCTATGTCGGCGTCGATGACCATGGCGAGGAGCCTACCTACTGGTCGGTAGGCGACTCAACGAGGCCTCGGGAAATTCCGTTAGGCACATTGCCCGCGCTTCGTGGAATAGTTGTTGGATGAACGACGGGACCAGCGACACGATGAGGGTCGCCTTTCCTGCGGCTGAGCGATTCGCTCGAGTCGGCCGCGTCGCCATGGCAGGTCTCGCGCTCCGTCTCGAGATCGATGTACAGCAGGTCGAGCAACTCCGCCTGGCAGTCGATGAAGCGGTCGCCTCGCTCGCCGGCGAGGGAACGGTGACCATCGAGGCTCGGTGGGAGCCTGGCCATATGCACATCGACATCACCAACACCGCCGCCAACCTCGCAAGCGAGCGACAGGAGGAGCTCGCCGGCATTCTCGGCGGCCTCGTCGACGAGGCCAGCATTGGCGCTTCCCACGTGGCGCTGATCCTCGAAGACGAATCCTGATTCAGGAGCCTGACGAGCCGAATCCCGCAGTTCCACGGTCATCAGACGCCTCGGGAAGCAC
Organism: Acidimicrobiales bacterium; assembly: GCA_038212405.1. Lineage (GTDB taxonomy): Bacteria > Actinomycetota > Acidimicrobiia > Acidimicrobiales > SZUA-35 > JBBQUN01. The sequence goes on from JBBQUN010000030.1 coordinate 9,075, forward strand.
GGTGGTTGCCACGAGTTGAAAAGCCGGCACGGCGAGGATCAGCAATTGGGCGATGCGTTGACCTCGCTCGATCTCGACCGCCGAGTCGGACGTGTTCAACAACACGACCTTCAGTTCGCCGCGGTAGCCCGAGTCGACGAGACCAGGCGAGTTCGCCACGGTGACGCCATGATGCAATGCAAGTCCCGAACGAGGCAGCACCAGCGCTGCGTACCCATCGGGAACAGCGATGGCGAAACCGGTTGGCACCAGCGCTCGCCCCCCGGCTGGAATCGTGACCGACTCAGCAGCGGGAAGATCGGCCGCAGCATCACCGGCGCGCATTCGGCGAGGCGCTTCGAGATCGGGGTCAAGACGGAGCAGAGGAACATCAACCACGGCTGCACCCTAAGGGGCAGGGGTAGGCTCGTCGCGTGCTTGCTTGGATGGATCTCGAAATGACGGGCCTCGACCCCACTCGACACGTGATCGTCGAGATCGCCACGTTGATCACCGACGATGAGCTGAGGATCATTGCCGAGGGACCCGAACTGGTCGTGCATGCGACCGACGGCGAACTGGCGCTCATGGACAAGGTCGTGGTCGACATGCATACCAAGTCCGGCCTCCTCGACAACATCCGCGCCTCGACTGTCACCCTCGAGGAGGCAGGAAACCAGACGCTTGCCTTCCTGCAGAAGCACATGGACGCTCGGTCGACGCCGCTCTGCGGCAACTCGATCGGTATGGACCGACGGTTCCTTGCCGCGTACCTACCCGAGATCGAGGAGTTCCTCCACTATCGATCCATCGATGTGTCGACCATCAAGGAGCTCGGTAAGCGCTGGGACCCCAAAGCGGTCAGTGGTGCCCCCAAGAAGACCGGTTCGCACCGAGCGCTCGATGACATCAAGGAAAGCATCAACGAGCTGGTGTACTACCGCGAAGCCTTGTTCAAGACGCCCGAGCCTCCCGCCGTCTATACGGTGTGATCAGGCGTACCAGCTAGCAGGAATCGGATGCACGACGCCGGACGCCGCCGCCTTGTCGGCCCCCGCAGCCGACCACCAGAGCGCAAAGCCATCGGCACGTGGGTCGAGCGGCGAAGCGTAGTCGTCGACGACCAGCGTGACATCGTCGCCATGATCGATCCCGTGCCCGTATTCCAACGCAGCGCGGCACCCAACGGGTGACACGGCGCGCTCGGCGATGAGTTCTTCGACAGCAGCCCAGTATGCCGCGTTGTTCATGTGGTCGAAGATGTCGAAGTCGACGAAGCGCACCGGCCACGATCGCTCCTGTGCGGCTGGGCCCGGTTCCCCGTGCTCGAGACGGGCGCTGACCTTGCGCCCCTGGGCTGCCTCGCCGTAGAGGTCGATGAACTGGTTCGACAAATGAGTCGGGCGCCCGGTGTCGGCGTCGAGATGCACCCAAAGCGTGGCGATTTCGATCGATGCGCCGCGATCGCCCACCACGTGGAGCCGACGTTCGGCCCATCGACCGCCCAACCCGGAACAGAACGTGACGAAGTGGAGCGTCTCTCCGAACTCCGCCTCCACCACGACATCCACCGTTGTCTTTCGCACCACCCAGGCAAGATCGTCGAGCAATTCGGCATCGGTGGTGTCGTCGTTCGACACGTCTTGGGCATAGCGAACGAGCGAATCAAAACGAAGTTTTCCGTCAGGGCGCACATCACCGAGCCGCACCTTTCTGACCTGGGAGTATGTACGACCTGTTTCCGGTACTGGCGTCAACGGGCGCGGGTCATAGATCACGATTCGACGGTATTGGCCGATAATTCGATTGACACGCTCAGCGATCCATAGGAGCGTTGCACCCAGTCAGTGCCGCCCGGCACACCCCCGCCTCGCTGTGATCACGAAGGGAGAGGCCCGATGAAGATGATGCACTCACCACTCGCTGCCTCTGCCGAACTCGTGTCCCACGCGTCGTTCGCCATTGCTGACGCGATGCGCGGCGGTAGCTGTGACACCGTCACCGGTCGCCACCTCTGCGCCACCGGCACGTGGGCCTATGGCCCGTCCATCGTGAAGCCGTCGTTCCAGAACTCCAAGAACGCCGCCTTCACGGCCACGGACCACTCCCAACGCACGAGACTGACCTGACGAACATCGATCAGGTCGAACTCGAAGCCGCTGGGAGCAACCGCTCCCAGCGGCTTCTTTGCTTTTCGGGCTCCATCGACCACCCGACGGCTCGCCCTCCACCTGATGATCACATCGAACCAACGGAATGACCATGTTGACCACACCACTCCTGATCGAACAAACACCCGTTCCTCCTTTACCGAGTGCACTCGAAGCCTTTGCCCCGCTCGCCCGCCCGGCGGCAATGGCCACAACCACCGCGGCGACTGCTGAGACCGAGTCCAGTCCCTTTGCCCAAGACTGGTGGGTGACAGCAGCGTGTCGCTCCGTCCCCGAGGCCAAGGATCTGTTCTTCTCCGAGGAACTGTCCGACATGGCAGCCGCCAAGCGCATCTGCGCTGACTGTGTTGCCATTGTTCCGTGCCTCGAAGAGGCCGTGCGTCGCGCCGAGCCGTGCGGCGTTTGGGGCGGCCAACTCTTTGATTCTGGACGCATCGTGCTCCTCAAGCGCAGGCGTGGTCGCCCCCCGAAGCACCCCCGTCCCGAGGACCAGTTGCCGATGCTCCCGGTCCCGGAACATCTCCAACGGCTCATCGCCTGACCCCAGCGCACACGTTGAATGCGTTGGTTCAGAGCGCCGGGCCGAGATCGACCCATCGCAGCAGAAGCAACGGCCGTCCAGAACAGGGCTGCTTTGCCAGCAGCATTTCCTGAACGAGGACACATGCGAGCTTCTGCCAGTCGACGGGCGAAGGTGATGGGGAGGGGAATGCTGGCATCCTGGGAACGGTTTGTCGTACCCAGGAGCCACCGCTCCCCTCCCCACGGAATCGCCATGATCACCCCACCAGCCAGCCACGATCGTTACCGCCTGCCAACGCTGCTCCGTTTCGGGGTGGCGTTGGTCGCGCTCACTGCGTTGCTTGCTTCCTGCTCAGGAGAATCGACCGATGCAGCCGAAGCACCGGTTGACCTTTCGAGCATCGCGTTGACCACCCCCGATGGTGGAACGACCACCCTCGCCGCCTTCGCCGGCACCCCGACCATCGTGAACTTCTTTGCCGCCTACTGCAGCCCATGTCGAGCCGAGATGCCTGACCTCGAAGCAATCAGCCTCGAGTTCGAAGGCGAGATCGACGTCGTTGGCATCAGCCGGGATCTGGACGAATCCTCATGGAAGGGCATGGTCGAAGAGACCGGCGTGACCTTCCCCACTGTCTTCGAAGGCGCCGCGGGCACGATGTTCGAAACGGTCGACGGTCGGTTCATGCCGACCACGATCTTTCTTGACGCCGAAGGGCAGCTCGTCCACACCGTCGCAGGCCTGCAAACCGAAGACTCGTTGCGGGAACTCATCAACTCGAAACTCTTGGGGTGACCAATGGGTGAACTATTCCAACCGTACGCATTCGCCATCGGCATGGTCGCGCTGGTCAATCCCTGTGGGTTCGCGCTGCTGCCTGCCTACCTCAGCTACTTCCTCGGTCTCGACGACGACATCGACGAGTCGCGCATCGTTGCGTTGAACCGCGCACAAATGGTCGGGCTGTCCTTGTCGGCTGGTTTCATGGTCGTGTTCGGGCTCCTCGGCGTGGTCTTCGCCGGCTTCTACTCCTCGATCCGAGGCGCTCTCCCCTATGTCACCATCGTGATCGGCTTTGGCTTGATCAGCCTCGGGATCGCCATGCTGCGTGGGTTCGACCTCGCCCTGAAGCTCCCCAAGCTCGGAAAAGGCACCGGCAGCCGATCGGTTGCATCGATGTTCGTCTTTGGTGTCTCGTATGCGATCGCCTCGCTGTCGTGCACCATCGGGCTGTTCCTCGGTGTCGTTGGCACGTCGAGCTCAGGAAAGGGCTTCACCGAGCGACTCGGCGGATTCTTGTCCTACGGCCTCGGGATGGGCCTGCTCGCAACGACTCTCACCCTTGCTGTTGCCTTCGGCAAACGAGGACTCGTCAACCGGTTCCGGCAATTGTCGCCGAAGATCAACCTGATCTCCGCAATCGTGCTCGTGGTGGTTGGCATCTACGTCGGCATCTACGGCTGGTGGTCGCTGTCGGTTCCGTTCCTCGAAGAACCAACTGGCCTCGCTGCTGTTGGGAACTCGATCGTGACCAACGCCGAACAGTGGCAAGGGTCGTTCGCCTCCTGGATCAATACTCGCTCGACGGCCCTGGGTTGGGGATTCCTCGTCATCAACGCCGTCTTGGTGGTGGCGGGCGCCGCCGCGCGCCGGGGAAGGCCCTCCGGCGGTCAGCCGGCCCAGGCCTGAGCACCATCGACCAACCCATCGATCAGGTGTTGGGTGTGGCTGAATCGGGTCAGTGCACCGTTGGAAGGCCCCGGCACTCGCTCGCCATGTGATCCCGGGTAGTACAGAGCGAGCGGCGACAAGCCCCTGACCCGGGGGGAGAGCTCGATCTGCACACCGCCACCAGAGGTGCGGTTACAGGGATTGGCGGGGTGAAGCCCTCGCAGACGCTGCGGAATGTGCTCGATGTCGTCGATGACTCGATACGCAGGAAGCGCTGAGCGAACGTGGAACGCCAAGTGTTGCGCGAGGTCGCGATTGCCCCCGCCGAACAAGAGGTCAGTCCAGCGCTTGTTGCTACCGAAGCCGTGAATCGCCACCACGACATCACAGTGATCGAGGAAGCGTGCGAGCGAATCGGACTGCTCGGGGCCGACCTTGGCCGAGGGGATGTGATGACGCATCCCGGGTGGCTGGAGGACTCCGTAGAACGAGGCGCCAGAACGTGCAGCCGCTTCGCTGGCGATCTGATCGGTCAGACGTTCGAGATTGCCGCCATGAAAGGCCATGAAACCAAATGTGCTGCGAAGATCGCAGTGTTCGATCACCCCTGGCATCGCGAGAAGGCTGGCGAAGTCGATCGCATCATGGTTGACCTTCTGCATACCTTGAGCATGGCGCATCACCGGTACGTTGGTCGTATGCAGCTCAGAATCTTCACCGAACCCCAGCAGGGCGCCTCCTACGACGATCTCTTGGCGGTGGCCAAGGCCACCGAAGCTGCCGGGTTCGACGCGTTCTTCCGGTCAGACCACTACCTCAAGATGGGTGATGGCACCGGTCTGCCCGGTCCAACCCAGGCGTGGACGACACTGGCGGGACTCGCCCGCGAAACCAGTCGGATCCGTCTCGGCACACTCGTGAGTCCGATCACGTTCTACCAGCCCGGCCCGTTGGCCATCACGGTGGCCCAAGTCGACCAGATGAGCGGCGGGCGAGTCGAGCTCGGTATCGGGGCCGGCTGGTACGAAGCCGAGCACCAGGCGTACGGGCTGGCGTTTCCCGAACTCGGGGAACGCATGGACCGACTGAGTGAGTATCTCGAACAAATCACCGGACTCTGGGCCACGCCCGAGGGGGAGGCATTCGAGCACGAGGGGACCTTCCACACCTTCAGTGGCTCCCCCGGTCTTCCCAAGCCAGCACAACGGCCGGGCCCTCCGATCATCATCGGCGGGCGCGGGCCCAAGCGAACCCCAGCCTTGACAGCCCGCTACGCCAGCGAATTCAATACACCATTCGTCCCCCTGGCTGAACTGCCGGCGATCATCGATCGCGTTCGCGCTGCTTGCGAGGCGATCGATCGCGAACCTGATGAGCTGGTGTTCTCGTCGGCCATGGTGATGTGCCTCGGCGAGACCGAAGCGGACGCCGAGCGCCGAGCCGAGAACATCGGTCGAGACCTCCGCCAGATGCGTGAGGACTCCGCCGCTGGCACGGTGGAAGAAGTCAAAGATCGTCTTGGCCAGTACGCCGACCTCGGTATCTCACGGGTCTACCTCCAGGTGCTCGACCTCGCTGATCTCGACCATGTCGGCTTCGCCGGCGAGCAGCTGCTCTGACCTCCTCCACGGGTTCGGCCGGTCAAGGCGAGAGGCGGACCCGCGCCCAGTCATCGCCAATACGACGGAACCGGACTCGATCGTGCAGACGGCTGGGTTGGCCTTGCCAGAATTCGATCTCGGTGGGATCGAGTCGATAGCCGCCCCAGTGGTCAGGACGAGGGACGTCACCGCCTTCGAACCCTGATTCGGCTGCGGCGTAGCGGGCGAGCAGGGTGGCACGGTCAGGTAACTCGGTGCTTTGCAGCGACGCCCAAGCCCCTATCTGCGAGCCGCGCGGCCGCACATCGAAGTACGCATCGGACTCACCTGACGCCACTTTCGTAACCGTCCCGACCACGTTGACCTGGCGATGCAACCCGAGCCAGCTGAACGTCAGCGCTGCGGCAGGATTGGTTGCCAAATGCTCGGCTTTGCTGCTCTGGTAGTTGGTGAAGAACTCGAACCCGCCGTCGGTCATGCCCTTCAGCAACAGGTTGCGGGTGTGGGGACGGCCGGCGTGGTCGACAGTGGCAAGCACCATCGCATTGGGCTCGGTCAGCTCGGCTTCGATTGCTGCTGCCAGCCAGATCTCGAACTGAGTGATCGGATCGGGGTCGACATCGGTGACGTCGAGTCCACGATTCTCGTACTCTGCGCGCATTCGTGCCAGATCCACGCCCTCCAGTCAAGCCGATCCGCGGCGATAGCGTGCGATCATGTCGATCGAGGTGAACGATCTCGTCATTCGCTACACCGATTCGGGGACGGCAGCCGTCAATGGGGTGACGATGCGGGTCGATCCCGGCGACATCGTTGCCCTGCTCGGGCCCAACGGTGCCGGGAAGACCACCATGTTGCATGCGATCGAAGGCTATGTCCGGCCGACAGCCGGTTCCGTACGCGTCCTCGGTCACGATCCCGCCACCGAGCGACATGCCATCGCCAACCGTTGGGGCGTCATGCCGCAGAGCGTCGGCTTCCCGATGGGAGCCACGGTCATCGAAGCGATTCAACTCTTCGCCGCCCTACACGGCGCCGAGGAGCGGGTCTCGGCGATCACCGAAGCCACCGGCCTCAGCTCGCTGCGCAAGCAACGGTGGCGAAAGCTCTCAGGGGGCGAGCAGCAGCGCTTGAGCTTGGCTCTTGCGCTGTGCGGCGGCACCGAGGTACTCCTCCTCGACGAACCGACCAATGCCGTCGACGCTGCTGGTCGGGAGCGCATCCTGGAACTCGTCGCCGAGCGCGCTGCCACTGGGACTGCGGTTCTGATCACCACGCACCGTTTCGACGACGTCGAACGGGTAGCCGATCGCGTCGTCATTCTCGATCACGGGTGCGATGTCGCGCAGGGAACCGTCGACGACCTCACTCGGACCAATGACCGCATCGAATTTCGTGGACCGGCCGGGCTGCCGGTCGCCGAGCTGTCGATTCGTCTTGGGGTGGCGGTGACCGAGCGGTCACCAGGTCGATACCGCGTCGATCAGGCGCCAACACCGAGCGTTGTCGGCCACGTCAACGCCTGGCTCGCCGACCACGACACGATGGCCTCCTCCATGCTTGCCGGACGACGCTCGCTCGAGTCGGTCTTCCTCGAACTCACCGAGACCCGAGAGCCGCTGACCGAGAAACACGGGGGGGACCAGTCGTGAGCATCAGTCGTATTCGAGCGGTGCTTCTTTCCGACCTACGTATCGCCAGACGAGATGGCGAGCAACTACTCCTCACGCTCGGCCTACCGATCCTGCTCCTCGTCTTCTTCTCGAACGTCGACGTGCTACCAACCGGCACCGGCGATCCGGTCGACTTCTTGACACCCGGGATCCTGGCTCTGGCAGTCATCTCGGTTTCGTTCGTCCGTATCGCCATCGGTTTGGGATTCGACCGAAGCTTCGGTGCCATCCGTCGCTTCGCCGTCACCCCGCTCCGAGCATCGGAGTTCATTGCTGCCAAGCTCGCTGGCACGTTCGTCTTCTTCGCCCTCCAGCTCGTGGTGCTCACCCTCGTCGCGCTGGCGCTGGGATGGGACCCGACGTTGCACCCGACGGCGCCGGCGGCGCTCGTACTCGGACTCATCACCTTCAGCGCCCTTGGCATCGTGGTCGCAAGCATCGTCGAGGGACTCACCTCGCTTGCACTCGCCAACACGCTGTACGTCGTCCTGCTCATACTGAGCGGTCTGATCTTCGAACTCGACCAACTCCCCGGTTGGCTACAGATCGGGGCGAAAATGCTTCCTTCCACCGCTCTCGCCGAGCTGCTCCGCTCCGGATTCGCAGGATCGGGCGGACCCAACTGGGCCTGGTTCGCATTGCTCGCCTGGTCGCTTCTCACCCCACCCTTCGCCCTGCGCCTGTTTCGTTGGCAGTGAACCTCGATCAGTGACGCTCGATCAGTGACGCTGGTTCGGGTCTGACGCCGCAGGCGTTGTTGCGAACGCCGTGCTGACCTGGTCGTAGGTGAGGGTGTCGACTCGCTCGAGTCGCTCCCGCTCGTCGCGGGCAGCTTCATCGGAACGCATCTCCGACTTCGCCCAGCGGGTGAAGACGATCAAGATGATCACCCACAGAGCGAAACCACCAAGCAACTTCATGATGGCACCGGCCGCTTGTTGGTCAGCCAGCACGTCGATGCCCCAAAGGCGCTCAGCGTTGTCGTAGTGGCGGTACACAACACCGGTGGCGAACACGAGCCAGCCACCAGGAATCGTCGGCACCAGCGACATCGAGAACAGGTAGATGCATTGGCTGAGGGGCTTGAGACGCCACTCGGTGATCGGTCCGAAGACCGGCATCCACATCAAGAGGCCAGAAACGAAGATCATCAGGTGGAACCCGAAGTGAACGACTCCGGAGTCAGCGGAGATCTGCACGACTCGTGACCAGTGCAACCACATCGTGAGCACGTTGAAGGCGATACCGGCGAACAGCGGCTTCGACGCCGTGCGGAACCAGCCCCAGAACCGACTCTTCGGGTCGACGACCAGTTCGAGGACCCAGCGAGGAGTAGCGAGAACGAACGCTGCGGGAATCAGCATCGACAGCACGAGATGCTGCAACATGTGCACCGAGTACAGGTAGTTCTCGGCGATGTCGTGGACCGGCCAATCCGAGGCCAGCCACATACTGAAGAAACCGAGGACGAACCAACGCTTCTGATTGCGAGAAATCGGCTCGTATCCCGCAGCCACTGCTTTTGGTTCGAGGACGCGCGAGGCAAACCAGCCAATCGCCAAGGCCCCGACCAGCAGCATCCAAACCTCAGGATGAGCAACGTAGTCGACGTCGCCGAAACCGATCGTGACGGCAAGCGTCATCGGAACGTCAAACCCTGAAATCGAAAGCGGCGACGACGGCGGCAAAAACGGTGACGGCCAGGACAACGCCGAAGCCGAACATCATTCCGAAGTACTTCCCGTTCACGAACTTGAGGTCGAAGTACAGATGCATGAACACGCCAGCGACGATGAGGAACTTGATGATCATCATCAGGATCAGTGGGAGCACGAGCGCCAGACCCTCGACGCCGATGTATGACCAGGCGATCTCGACGGCGGTGAGTACGGCGAGAGTAACGAAGACGATCCAGTAGCTCTTCTCGGCGACGTGTTCCTCGTGGAAGTCACCGTGCTGATCGATCGTGGGATCGATGGTGGTGTTCGACATTCTTGGGTTCCTTCGACTCAGGGAATCAGGTAGACGATGGTGAAGATCAACACCCAGACGATGTCGACGAAGTGCCAATACAGCCCGACCAGTTCGACGGTCTCGGCTCGATCTTGGTTGAGCTTCCCTTGTTGGGCGACCACGAGCAACGCGAGCAGCATCAAGATGCCGACCGTGACGTGAACCCCGTGGAAGCCGGTGAGGGTGAAGAACGCCGATCCGAAGAGGTTGCCGGTGAAGGTGAGACCCTCACGGTAGAAGGCGGTGAACTCATAGACCTGACCACCGATGAAGATGGTGCCGAGCAACGCCGTGGTTGCGAGCCAGAGCTTAGTGTTCTTGTAGTCGGCCTTCACGATGGCGGAGTGTGCCAACACCATGGAGAGTGAGCTCATCAACAACACGAACGAGCTGAAAGAGGTGAAGGGGATGTCGAACATGGGCTCGACTGAACCGTCGGCGACCATCTTGTTGACGAGCTCGGCCGGCAGTGTCTCAACGACCCGTGGGTTGCCGGCGATCAGCTCGGTGAGGAACCGTGTCTTGGTCAGCAGATAGGTCGAGATGAGGGCACCGAAGAGCAGACACTCCGACCCGAGGAACAGCCACATCGCCAACTTCATGTTGGAAATGCCGAGGCTGGTCGGGGCGTGGTCGTCGACCACCACGACGTGCTCGGTGGGTTCTGCGATGTCGGTCATGCGTGGGCCCCTGCGAGCTCGTGGTCATCGTGATCGTGATCGTCGATGTCGAGGTCGTCAGCGGGTTCGAGAGCCCAACCGAAGATCGACATGATCAAGAGGAAGCCGGCGGGGATCGCCAACCAGAGGCTGAAGATCACGGCATAGCCCAGAATCGGGAAGGCGAGCGCCAACAGGATGGGCCAGTAACTGGGAGCAGGCAGGTGCACGCCCTTGCCGTTGCCGGGCTGTGCCAGCTCTTCTCCGGTGTGCACCCGGCGGAGCACGCCTTCGTCATTCTTCTGGTACTTGCGGTGCCAGAAATCATCGACCGAGGTGACGACGGGGGTCTTGTCGAAGTTGTGCTCGGGTGTCGGCGACGGGAACGACCACTCGATGGAGCGAGCATCCCATGGATCAGCACCGACGTTCGGGCGTCCCTCTGCTTTCCACTGCTTCCACGACACATACGCATTCAGCAGGATGAAGAGGGTGAAGACGCCGAGGATGAACGAGCCAATGGTGGAGACGAGGTTCCACATGTTGAAGCCCATGGCGTCGTCATAGGTGTGCATGCGTCGTGGCATGCCCTGGAGGCCGAGGATGTGCTGCGGGCCGAAGGTGGTGTTGAAACCCACCACCATGCCCCAGAAGTGCCACTTGCCGATGGACTCGTTGAGCTTGAATCCGAAGGCCTTTGGCCACCAGAAGTACATGCCCGAGACGAAGCCGAAGAGTGCACCGCCGAAGAGGACGTAGTGGAAGTGGGCGACGATGTAGTAGGTGTCGGTCTGCTGGGTGTCGGATGGCGCCACCGCGTGCGAAACACCCGAGAGACCGCCGATGGTGAACTGCGTGACGAGACCGATGGAGAAAAGCATCGCCGTGTTCAGCGTCAATTTGCCGCCCCAGAGGGTGGCGATCCAGTTGAGGATCTTCACGCCGGTCGGCACCGCAATGAACATGGTTGCGACCGAGAAGGCGGTCACGCCCAGCGGGCCGAGGCCCGACACGAACATGTGATGGGCCCAAACGCCGAAACCCATGAAGCCAATGGCGATACCGGAGAACACCATGAACGGGTAACCGAAGATGGGCTTGCGGGCGAAGGTGGGGATGACCTCGGAGACGATGCCGAAGGCCGGCAAGATCATGAGATACACCTCGGGGTGGCCGAACACCCAGAAGAGATGTTGCCAAAGGAGCGGATCGGCGCCCTGCTCGATGTTGAAGAAGTTGGCGTCGAAGTTGCGATCGAGAAGGAGCAAGATCTGGGCAACGGTGAGCACCGGGACGGCAAATAGGAGCAAGAACTGGGTGACCAGGGTCATCCACACGAAGATCGGCATCCGCATGAAGCCCATACCGGGCGCTCGCAAGTTCAGCACCGTGGTGATCAAGTTGACCGCACCACTGAGCGAGCCGATACCCGTGATCAACAGTCCCGCGTTCCAGAAATCGATGCCGTGTGAGGGCGAATACGACACACCGTTGTTTGGGGCGTAGTTGAACCAACCACCGTCGGCGCCACCACCCAGGAACCAGCTGGTGTTGAGGAGGATGCCGCCGAACAAGAACACCCAGAAGCTGAAGGCGTTGATACGGGGAAAGGCAACGTCTCGGGCGCCGATTTGGAGCGGGAGCAGATAGTTGGCGAATGCTGAACCGATTGGCATCACGACCAGGAAGATCATCACCGTGCCGTGCATGGTGAAGACCTGGTTGTACATGTCGGCAGAAAGGAACTGGCTGTTCGGCGTCGCCAGCTGGGTCCGGATGAGCAACGCCGCGCCACCACCGATAAGGATGAAGAACATCGCCGCGATGCCGTACATGATGCCGATCTTCTTGTGATCGACCGTGGTCAACCAGTCTTTGAGACCGGTCGGCTTCCGCGGCCGAGCGAAGACGCCCAGCGGTTGTTCAACCCGTCGTGGATCGCCCGAAGGGAGGGCGAGCGGTTCACCTTCGATGATGGCCATCGTTGGTCAGCTCCTGCTCAGTCCAGGGTCGCCAGATAGGCGACCAAGTTTTCGATATCGGCCCCAGAGAGTCCGGGGAAAGCAGGCATGCCACGCATGCCCTCGGAGTACATCGCCTTCTGCTCGGGGGCATTGCGAATCCAGCGGGTGAGCTGGGGAACGTTCCAGCGGGCTGACTCACTCAAGGCGAGGTAGTCCGGGTACTGCTCGAAAAGGTCGTTATCATTGGCGTCGATCCCTGCGTACTGGCTGTAGATGGCGCCAGCGAAGACCGACCTGGTCGCGAAGTGTGTCAAGTCGGGTGCGGCACGAGATTCCAACGGAATGAGGTCGGCGAAGGCGACGGCCCTTGGATCGGGACCGAACTCGGCAAGCTGTTCAGCGGACGGTTCGTACTCTTCTGGCGTGAGGTTGTAAGGGTTGCGATAGGGATCGCCCTCGTCCTCACCGAACACATCGAGATCGTTCTCGCGAATCACGTGGCAGCTGGCGCAGTTGGCCTGAAACAAGGTCCGCCCAGCGAGAGCAGCTTCGTCGGTCGGGACCTCGGCTGGCTCGACCTGGTTGGCAAACCACTCGTCCCAATCGGCTTGGCTGAGCGCAATGGTCGACATCCGCATGCGAGCGTGAGAAAGGCCGCAGTATTCAGTGCACCAGCCGGTGTACTTGCCGGGCTCGTCGGCCTCGATACTCCATGTGGAGAAGCGACCCGGCACGGCGTCTCGCTTTCCGTTCAGTCGCGGAATCCAATACGAGTGAATGACGTCGCGCGAAGTGATCGTGAGATCGACCTGCACGCCGGCGGGGATCACGAGTTCGTTGGCAACAACAAGATCGTCGGGATCAAGCGCCAGTTCGAGGGGCCACTCACGGTCATCGGCATCGCCGCCAACTCCGTCGGCACCCCAGATTTCGCCGTCGCCATCGGCGTCACGGAAGAAGCCGTCTCCGTCAACGTCGTAGCGGTATTCCCACCACCACTGCTGGCCGATGACCATGACGTCGAGTTCCGTGGGCTCGTTTCTCTCTTCGAGCTTCCAGATACTGATCACCGTCGGCACCGTGACGATGGCCAAGACGATGGCAGGCAGGATGGTCCACCCGATCTCGAGCTTGTCGTTGCCATGGCGTTGGTTCGGTAGGTCGTTGTAATCGAAATCTTCGGCCTTGACCCTGTTCTTCAGCGCGAGCCAAACACACACGCCGGTGACGGCGACGAACACGAAGCCCATGATTCCCCAGATCCAGGGGTACATGAGATCGACGAGCATCTTGGCTTGGGGACCTTCAGGCTCGAAGGTGTTGAGCGGCTTGTCATCGGCGCACGAGGCAAGGACAACCGTGCCGAGGGCAAGGCCGGGGACCATGCGCAATGAGCGGAGTCGGGAGTTGGTCATGGCCTTCTCATCAGAACGGGGGCGGGGGGTTTTCAGACCGAGCGAACTCACTCGGCTTCCTCGGAGTGCTCTTCGCCGTGGTGGAAATCACGTTCTCCCACTGCGGCACCGATGATCCCTCCAGCCAACACAACGACCGCAGCGATCACCACGATGCCGTGGGTGACACTCTTCTTGACCTGGACCTTTGACAACAACACGGCGGTGCCAAAGACCAGCACGGTCAAGATCGAGCCGGCGACTGTCGACCATACCTTGCTTGGCGCGGCGAGGAAGATTCGGGAGACACCAAGCACGATGACAGCGATGCCAACCGTTCCCATCAGGGGAACCTCGATCGGTCCCATGACTCGGTGACGGATGATTCGGTTGACCTCGGGTTCGCCCGTTGCTCGATCAGACCAGGCGTGCACGAGCCATTGGGCCAACACCACGGCGAAGACTGCGAGGCCGAGATAGAGGAAGGCTCGAGAAACTGCAGCACCGACGATGACACTGGCAAGGCCGAACGCCGCGAGCAATCCCCAAAACGCAGGATCAGCAGGAGGCGTTACCGCAGGCACCGCACTGGTTCCCGCCAGTGCCGCCATGGCTTCGGCGTCTCCGTCTCGAGCGATGACGGCCACGCTGCCGAGTACCAGCGCCGAGAAGGCAGCGAACAGCAAGATGGTGTAGCCGAGATGCTCGCCGACACCGCCCTTGTAGCCAGCGCTCACCACACCAACGGGTTGGCCGCCGGTGACCAAGCCGTAGGCGAACGCGCTCAACAGCGCGGACAGCGAAAGAGCAAACAGAAACTTCGAACCCCAGGTGAACATAGGTGTCTCGACTTACTTGGTGATGTAGATGGCGTACCAGAGAACCAGGTACAGACCGACGGAGACGTACCAGAACATCGCTGCACCGCGGATGCCCTCGACGTCCTTTGCGCTGTATTCGCCACCGACCGTACGAAGCCACATGACGAGCGTGTAAAGCAGCGCGGCGAGCATGATGACGATGTGCAAGCCGATGATGGCGTAGAAGAGGGGCGGGCGACCGGCTTCATCACCGCGAATCGCCATGTTCATGATGGTTTGAAGATAGGCGGTTTGGGCGATGTAGGCGAAACCGAACAGCATCGTCATCGAGAGAGCGATGCTGGCGTTGTTGCGATCGTCTCGCTTGATGGAGAACACCGCCCAGTACATGGTGACCATGCTGAAAACCAGCGTGAACGCCATCATGTTGGGTTGGGTCAGTGGGATCTCGACGCCCTGGGGAAGCCAGGTTTGCCCTGTGCTTCGCCATTCGGCGCGAGCCGCAACATAGAGACCGATCAGGCCTCCGAAGCCGGAGGCGACCGCAGCTGAGGCGAGCGCCGTACCGATGAAGAGCAGGCGGGGCCGTGCGGGGATCGGTGGTTCGACCTTGGCCGGGATGGCGTCGAACGGGCTGCGATCGAGGGCGATGGTATCCATCAGGCCGGATCCTCCTGTGCAAGGGCGTCAGCAAGCGGTGAGGCAGAATTGACCACTGGCATCTCGGCGAAGTTACCGACCGGTGGAGGCGAACTTGTCGACCATTCGAGTGTCAACCCCCGCCAGGGCTCAGTTGATGAACCGCGCCCGGCAACCGCACCGAGAACATTGAGCAACAAGATGGCGGCAGCCCCAGCAAGGAGCGCGGCACCAGCGACAGTCAGCAGGTTCAGCGTTTCGACGCTGCTGTTGACCTCGGCATCGACCATGACGAGCGGCGCCTCGAGGAATCCGTTGACAATGCCTGCCGCTCCCCACAAGACCGCACCGAGCGCAGCAGCAACGACGCTGGCGAGTCCAGCGGGTTCGCTGAGGTTACGGCCCCAGATCTTGTGGCCCCAGTGATGCACCGCGCCGATGATGGAAACGATTGCCGCTCCGAGGACGAGGGCGCGGACGCCGTCATGGAAGGCGGTGGTGTTGAGGTCGAGAGCCGATGACAGACTGATGTTCTGATCGGCGACCGTCTCGATGAAACCGACCAACGGAGCGATTGTGCCGAGCGCGCCGACCACGATGCCAACGAGCGTGAGGAGACCGGCGATCAGTCCCGCAACCATTGGCGTGCGAGCCTTGAACCCACCGCTCTTGACGCTCTCACTGATGAGAGCCAACGCTGCGAGAGTCGGAACGATCGCGAAGAGCAGGCCGAAGACCAACAACCCGTTGTCGAACGCCACCGGGCGGCCACGGCTACCGAAGCTCAGCAACTCAGAGCCGAAACTCAAGATGCCAAGCAGACCGAGAGCGGCGAGTACCGAGCGGTGGAAACGAATTGGGCGACCGGCATGCACGGCGATCATCTCGGCAGCAATGCCGAGGGCAGGAACACTGACCCAATAGAGGGCGGGAGCCAGACTGAAGCTGTTGCCGATGCTCACGAGCGAAGCACGATCGGCTGAGGTCGGGAGGTAGCCGTACTTGGTGTCGAGGTAGGCCAGCAGCAGCTGCGCCATGACGACGGGGAGCGTGAACAGACCAACAACTGCGAACACGGCGAACGACCAGGTTGACACCGGGACTCGGTCGAAGGTCATTCCCGGAGCTCTGGCTCCCAACGCCGTAGTTGCGACGCACACCAGCGCCCAGACGATCGAACCGATCATCGCCGCCAGCGAGAGGGTCCAAAGGACGGTTCCATCGAGCCGTCCGCCCGCTGGACCGCCGTTGTCGATGTAGGAGACAACGAAGATCAGCGTCGAGGCGAGCCAACACCAGAAAGCGGCGGCTGCTCCTCGAGAGAACGCAAGGGCCGGTGAGCCGACCTGCAACGGCGTGAGGTAGGTCGCAAGACCGACCAGAATCGGCACGACGCCGGCAAAGAGGAGGGCTTCTCGGCCAAACGACCAGAGCTGGAGGTATTCACCGGCGTCCTCGACGACGGTGAAACCACTCAAGTCGATGGTCTCGATTGCGGCCACCAGCGTGAGACCGAGTGCGGCAAGAAGGAACAGTGCACCTGCTCCGATCCACAGTCGGCCGATCACTTTGTGATCGCCGGTCGAGAGGACCGAGTCGAGGGACGTCGCTGGGGCAGCGAGCGCTGCTTCAGTTTCGGATTCGGGGCGGATTTCAGTCATTGCCATGGATGCGTGGACCCCAGTTGGAGGTGGTGATAGGGCGCGAACCACCCGCGCCAGCTCGTGGGTGCGGGGGTACTGTAACCGGCCTCGCGGCCGGAGTCGAAGTTCATGTTCCCCATCCGACCAGTTGGTCGAGAGCGACGGCGCCGAAAAGCACTGTCAGATGCGTGATAGAGAAGGCAAAGTAGCGGATCGAGAGCTTGTTGAGAACCGCCGGGTCACGTTCGCGTACCAATTGCAGCGCTCCGCCTGAGAACGCGGCACCCACCACGATCGCCGCGGCGATGTACAGGTAGCCCATGTCGGCAACCGGAATCAGCGCCAGACTGCAAGCCCACACCGCGAGCGAGTAAGCGAGCATCTGTCGAACCGTCTTTTCGTGACCCACCACGACCGGCAACATGGGGACACCGGCCGCGGCGTAGTCGGACTCATAGCGAATGGCGAGCGCCCAGAAGTGTGGCGGGGTCCAGAAGAAGACGACGGCGAACAGCAGCACGGCCGGCCAGCCGACCTGATTGGTCACCGCTGACCAGCCAATGAGGACCGGCGCAGCGCCAGCCGCGCCACCGATCACGATGTTTTGCGTTGAGGTGCGCTTGAGCCAGAGCGTGTAGACGAAGACGTAGAAGAGGCACGCAGCGACGGCGAGAACCGCACTGAGGAGATTCACGAAGCCCCAGAGCCAGACAAACGACACCACCTCGAGCCCGATGGCGAAAACCAGCGCCTCGGTTGGCTGCAACTCG
>JBBQUN010000031.1:0-25353 GCA_038212405.1 Acidimicrobiales bacterium
TGCGAGCAGGCGGGGGCCGCCCGCTCGGCACTCGAGATGGGCACGAGCTACGCCAAGGATCGAGCGCAGTTCGGTCGGGCCATCGGCTCGTTCCAGTCGATCAAGCACATGCTGGCCGACGTCCTCGTCGACAACGAGTCGGCCGACGCCGCAGCGTTCTATGCCGCTGCTGCCTTGGTCGACCTTCCAACCGAAGCGGCGGTGGCGGCGCCCCTCGCCTTGGCGTTTGCCAGTGATGCTCTTCTGTCGGCGGCTGAGACGAACGTCCAGGTGCACGGAGGTATCGGCTTCACCTGGGAACACGATGCGCACTACTTCGTTCGCCGAGCACTCGCATCTCGCCAACTCCTCGGACCGCCCCAGCACCATCGCGAGCTGTTGGCCCAGCACCTTCTCGACACCGAGGCTGCTCGATGACCCTTCATCTGCCGGCGTCCCGCCTCGCTGCCGGCGACATCGCGCTGGTCGATGATTCGAGCGAGTACAACTGGAGCGAGTTCGACGACATGGTGTGCCGGGCCGCCGTTGCCATCTCGGAGCGCAACCTCGGCCCGCTGCGTCGGGTTGCTGTGTATGCAGAGAACGCATCGCAGACGGTGGTGGCCTACGCCGGTGCGTTGCTGGCAGGCGCATCCAGTGTTCCGATCAACTACCACCTCACCGCCGCCGAAGCCCGGTTCATTCTCGAGCACTCGAAAACCGAGATCCTCTTCGTCGGCGCAGCGAACCTCGATCGCGCCGTCGATGCATGCGAAGGGTTGGACATCGAGATCGTTGCCTGGGCCGCCAACGATCCGACAGCCAGGGACTCGACCGCCAACGATCCGACAGCCGCGGTCTCGACCGTTACGCCGTGGAGTGAGTTCCTTGCCACCGATCCCGACCGGATCGACCTGGACTCTGTCACTCCACGGCCGAGTCTGATGTACACGTCCGGCACGACCGGATTCCCAAAAGCCACTGAGGTTCCGCCGACCATGTTCGCCGGAGGCGACTCGATCCGCGAACATCTCGAACGGCTCGAGCTCGACCCGCGAGTCGGTCTCGGCGCCCACCTGGTTGCCGGTCCGATGTATCACACCGGCCCCCTGGCAGGAATGCGGCTTGCCGTTGTCGGGGTGCCAACGATCGTGTCATCGCGATTCGATCCCGAAGCGGTCCTGGCGTCGATCGAGCGTTACCGAGTCGCCACGTCCACCATGGTGCCCACCCACTTCAAGCGCTTCCTCGAGCTCGACTCAGCAACCCGGCAACGCTACGACGTGTCGTCGCTGCAATCGATCGGCCAGACGGGTTCGAAATGCCCAGACGACGTGAAGCGGGCCATGATCGACTGGTGGGGACCGGTCATCAACGAGGCGTACGGTGCGACCGAAGTCGGCACCACCTGTTACATCACCGCCGCCGAGTGGTTGCTGAAGCCTGGCTCGGTGGGAAGAGCG
Source organism: Acidimicrobiales bacterium (assembly GCA_038212405.1). Lineage (GTDB taxonomy): Bacteria > Actinomycetota > Acidimicrobiia > Acidimicrobiales > SZUA-35 > JBBQUN01. The sequence continues at coordinate 1,443 of JBBQUN010000031.1, forward strand.
TTGCTTCCGTTCGAAGCACTGGTCGTCGATGACGACGGGCACGAGCTTCCGCCGAACCACGAGGGCCGCCTGCACTTTCGTGACACGACCGGGCGAGGCGTGATCTACGACGGCTCGCCGGAAGCGTCGTTGGCCGTGCACCTGGAACCGGGCGTCTTCACGCTCGGAGAGATCGGCTACGTCGATGACGATGGGTATGTCTTCATCACCGATCGCTTCTCCGACATGGTCGTTTCCGGTGGCGTGAACATCTATCCCGCCGAGGCCGAGGCTCGCCTGGGTCAACACCCGGGCGTTGTCGACGTCGGGTGTATCGGCGTCCCTGACGAAGCGATGGGGGAGCGGCTCGTCGCCCTCGTCATCACCAGATCCGACGTCGGGGCCAACGAGCTCATGGCGTTCTGCCGTGACGGACTGAGCCACTACAAGTGCCCGCGAGAGGTGTTCATCGTCGGCGACATCGGGCGCAACGCAATGGGCAAGGTCAACAAGCGCGCACTTCGAGACTCCTTCCTCGCTGACGAATCGGTGGCGTCCACACCAACGATGTAGTAGCTCTCCCCAAGACGAACCGCGAGCACGAGGAGAAGCGATGCACTTTGATCTGATGGTCGGTCCATCCCGGTGGAGCGATGCCGCCGACTTGGCCAGGAAGACCGAAGAGGCCGGATTCTCCGGAATGATGTTCACCGAAACGGGCCAGACGCCGTGGATGAGCATCGCAGCGGCAGCAATGGCGGCACCCTCGTTGACCTATTCGACCGGTATCGCCGTTGCCTTTCCTGTGAGCCCGATGGTCGCAGCCAGCGTTGCGTGGGAACTGGCCGACAACACCGGCGGGCAGTTCCGGTTGGGCCTCGGGAGTCAGGTGAAGGCCCACATCGAACGTCGCTACGGCATGGAGTTCGATCCGCCCGGCCCGCGAATGCGTGACTACCTCCGGGCGGTCCAAGCGAGCCTCGCCGCCTTCCGCGGCGACGAGAAACTCGCCTACGACGGGCCGTACTACAAGCTGTCGTTGCTCCCGGATCAGTGGCGGCCGCCGATGCACGAGCATGTCGACATCAAGGTCGACGTGTCGGCGGTCGGCCCGTGGATGACGAAGATGGCGGGTGCGGTCGCCGATGGAGTGCACGTGCACCCTCTCCATTCGCTGCACTACCTCGACCAACGTCTGTTCCCTGCGGTCGAAGCCGGCGCAGAAGAAGCAGGCCGTGACCCTTCCGAGGTCGATCTGCTGATCCCGGCGTTCATCGTCCCGGGCGACACCACCGAAGAGCGCGAGTTCCTGGCCCAGCGCGCCCGTACCCAGATCGGGTTCTATGGATCGACGAGGAACTACGCCTTCCAGTTCGACGACCTCGGGTACGAGGGAACCTCGGCGAAGTTGAACGATCGCCTCAAGGCAGGTGACGTCGAGGGTATGGCAGCAACGATCACCGACGAGATGCTCGACACCTATGCGATCGTTGGCCCGTGGGACGAGATCGCTGACCGGATCATCGACCGGTACGCCGGTCGAGCCGAGCGGGTCATCTCGTACCTGACCCAAGTCGACCTCGCTCGTCGTCCCGAGAACCTTCAGCGCTGGGCCGCGATCGCCGCGAACGTGACCGCGCATTCGCCTGCGGGTACCGACCCGTCATGAGGCTCGACGACGCTGGCGGCGTGCGTCGTCAGCGATTGTTGATCTGACCGACGGCGGTCTTCGGGCGCACGGTGACGAGGAGTCGGCCCTCGTCGATCATCGCCTGGCGATACGACGGCCAATCGTCGTGCTCGCCGGCGATGGCTCGGTAGTACTCGACGAGCGCATCATTGGTTGCGTCACTTGGCTCGGTTGTGACATCGCTCAGTTCGGCGACGCCGTCGAACGCAACGTAGGACCATTGGTCGGCATCGCTGACGTGGAGGACGACTCGGGGATCGCGGCGCATGTTGGTGGTCTTGGCCCGATCGCTGGTGACCGAGATCGAGAAGACGCCATCGTTGTAGCGATAGACGATGTCGCTCGACTGTGGCCGACCGTCGGCCCGGATGGTGATGAGGATGCCGTGTGTGCGGGTGGTTGCCCAGCGCGTTGCGTTCTCGATGTCCATGTCGTCAGCCGATCTCGCCCGATTCGCCGGTATCGGCGAGTGTCGCAAGCGCAGTGCGGAGCTCGGCATCGATCTCGGGGTTGGTGATGGTTCCGGTCGCCACGTCGAAGTTCTCCGAGAACCGTGGGATCGAGAGGCTGGCCCGCACCTCGTTGCCGAAGAACGGGGCCGAGCCGATCGCCGTCCGCAGCGCATTGCTTCCCCCGCCGGCACCGGGCGATGTCGCGAGCATCACCGTTGGCTTGTCCTGGAAGACTCGCATGTTGATGCGTGATGCCCAGTCGAAGAGGTTCTTGTAGGCCGCGGTGTAGTGGCCGTTGTGTTCGGCGAATGAGATCAAGAGCGCGTCGGCGTTTCCGACTGACTCGAAGAAGTCATGAGCGAGTTGCGGGATGCCGCCCTCGTTCTGTCGATCGAGGCTGTAGATCGGCATTTCGTAGTCGTGGATGTCGAGTGTCTCGACGGTGACGTCATCGATGAGTCCGTCTTCGAGGAGCCGAGTCGCGTAGGCAATCAGCTGTTTGTTGATCGACGCTGAACTGCTGGAGGCGGCAAAGGCAAGGAGTTTCATGCGGCGGTCGGATCCTCTTCGTTCGGAGAGCTGAGGTCTCAGGAATCGATCTATTCAAAATGTGAACCGACGATAGTCGGCCCGTCGGTGAGGTGCGGGAAGTGGTGTCATGGGTCCAACGTTGTGGCAACGTCAGCAACGGCGTATCCACTCAAGGCCACGACGTTCCCACAACCCGACGTTCCAGGTTGTTGGGGCATCGGTCGAGATCACCGAACGGGCGAGCGCAGCGCATTCGCTGATCGACATGTCCGCGGGGAGATCGCCGTACGCCAGACTGAGATGAAGCCGGTCCTTCAATCGGATCGGGTCATCTCCCGCATCGAGCCGATGCGCCACCGCGAATGCTGCTGCCAGTTGTGTGAGCCAATCGCTCGTGATTTCGAGTCCGACCCACTCGCAGTTCTCGGTCAATGCGTCAACGACAACGGACCCGAACCTTGACGTTGCAAGCACAGCGTCGACCTCGCCGATGGTTCGCTCGACCGCATCGGCCTTCCGTCTGAAGAACCCCGTGAGCGTGATGTGCGGTGGGTACGTCTGAGCTGTTGTCGACCATCCCGAATCGCGAAGCAGCCGAAAGAACTGTTCGCATTGATCGGCGAGTTCACCCTTCGGTGTGGCATACAAAATCAGCTCGGAGCGTGTCATTCTCGTGAACCTATGGCGGCCGGTTGAACTCCAGACGATGACTGGATGAAGCCCCGCTGAATGAGTTGTCATGACAACTCGCTGGGCCGTTTCCTGTCACCGTGCCCGCCAACCTCGTGCCCGCCAATCTCGTGCCCGCCAACCTCGTGCCCGCCAGCTACCTCGCTCTCGCCGACTCGATCGAAGCCGAGATTGCTCTCGTACGCCCTGGCGTTCGCCTCCCATCTGAACACCAGCTGTGCGCCTCTCACGAGGTCAGCCGAGTGACTGCTCGGAGCGCACTGCAGGAGCTCGAGCGGAGACACCTGGTAAGGCGCACCCTAGGTTCGGGGACCTTCACCGCGCTGCGGATGCCTTACCCGATCCGGCCAGGCACGTCACCGAGTTGGAGCCAGATCGTGCGCGCCGCTGGTCACGAGCCCAGCTATCGAATCATCGACGTCGACCACGTCCGAGGAGAACCGGCGACGGTGCGAGCCCTCCTGCTGGCTCCCGCCACCGACGTCGTTCGCATTGTTCGAGTCGGCTCGATCGACGGCGAGCCAGCCGCCCACCAGACCATGCATTTCCCGCTCGACACCATCACCCCAAGTGCCGCTGGCCCGGGTGCCGTAGCCCAGCTCCTGGCCGAGCACCCGTCGACGACAGCCTTGCTCGCTGATCATGCGGGGATCCAACTCGAACGCGCCGTCGCGCGAACCGACCTCCGACCCATCGACACCGGCCGAGCGGCAGAACTCGAGCTGACTGGACGGCCGATGGCGTGGCGGACGGAGACGGTCAATCGTTGTCGCCACAGTCATCGTCCAGTCGAACACACCGAAGCCTGGCTTCGGGCCGACTGCTTTGAAGTCTTCATGGAAATCGGCCCGTCCGATGGGCTGCCACCGTTCACCTCATCCAAGTACACCAAAGCCTGAAAGGCCGACATGACCATGACCCGAGCGCGGCGCTGCGAACTCCTGGCTGCAGCACCGCTCCAACCACTGCTGGACACAGCTGACGCTTGCCTCGATGGTTTGCCCCCACCAACGATCCTCTCGGGGCCAGACGTCGGCACGGTTCTGATGACCGTGCGAGAGCCTGTCGAATCAACCCGCTTCCATCTCGGTGATGTGTTGGTCACTCGATCGATGGTCGAGCATCGATCGGTTCGGGGATGGAGCATGCGCATGGGCGACGACCGGCCGGGGGCACTCGCTGCCGCCATATGCGACGCTGAGGTCGAGGCAGGCGGCCGGCAAGCCCTTGACGTCCTCGTGCTGTGTGAAGCAACGGATCGGTCCGAACGGGCAGCCCGCAGCGCAGAGTGGCAACAGCTCCAAGCCACCGTCGTCCGCTTCGAGGAGATGGGCGAATGACCGGCACGCGACTCAGCGGTTCTGCTTCCCAGGTCGCATTCGATGCACTGATGCGGTCGCTCAGCGAACCGGGAACCCTCCATCGCCTCCCCACCGGCCAGCTCGATCCGTCGGTTCCGTCGATTGCGTGGCTGGCCATGACCCTTGCCGATGTCGGGATCTCCATCGCAGCGAACCCGGCGGCGCAACGAACGCCTATCGAAGCACTTGTCGCCGACGCGACCGGAGCAACGATCACCGACCTTTCGCGTGCGTGGATTGCCATGTTGGATCAGCCAACGCCGGCCGAGTTTGCGTCACTGGCCCGAGGTTCCGCGATCGAACCCGAACTCGGAGCCCGAGCAGCCATCGCCGTTGAGAGTCTTTCTCTCCTTCCGGCTCAGGGGCTTGTGGGTCTGGAGCTCACCGGCCCTGGCATCCCCGGCGTTCGCTCGCTCTTCGTCAAAGGCGTGGACCCAGCCGTGCTGGCTGCGCTTGGCAGGCACGAGTTCCCCGCCGGCGTGGACACCTGGCTGTTCACCCCAGACGGGACCGTTGCCGCCATACCTCGCAGCACGACCGTCAGCACCACATTCCTCAGCACCACCACCGAACAGGAGAACAACTGACATGGGATACGTCGCAGCCAAAGGCGGATTCGACGCCATCCGAGCGGCCGAGGATCTCGTCACCACGACGCGGCGAGAAAGTGCCAGCTCATGGCTCGAACTCGACCAGATCATCGGTCGGCTCGGCTACGCCGTCGACCGAGTCATGGGAGAGGGCGGTTTGTGGGACGAGACCACCGCAGCCCTGGCATTTCGCCAGGCCGAGGGTGATGTCATCGAGTCCGCACACCTCGTCCGAGCCCACCGCTCGACCCTGCCCCGTTTCGGCACCACCGACACGATCGACGCGGACGAGATCGACGTCATCCGTCGCATCGTGCCAGCGTTCCGTGAACCCCCAGGCCCCCAACTCCTCGGCCGAACGCTGGACTACACGGGCCGCCTTCTCGACACCACCAACGAAGACGATGCTCGCCGAGGAGCGCTCGAAGCCGCTGCGGCACGAGCAGAAACGGTGGCGCTGATCGAGTCCAGCGAGCAGATCGAAATCGAGAATGAAGCAGAGGTGCGGGTGCCCGGCCGACTTCTCGATGTTCTGCGCACCATGGACCTGGCGGTCGATCGGCGGACCAGCACGGACCCCGAACCAGCCGATATCGCACGAGTTCCCGCTCGCCCCGGCGCACCTCGGTCGGCAGTGTTGTCGACCATGGCTCGTGCCGAAAGCGGTGCGCTGGTGGCGCTCTGGTACCGCAACATCCTCGGACCAGATCGCAACCTTCATGAGGTGACCCTGGGCGAGGTGCGCCATGGACGCCTGCCCGTTCGGGTGCAGCATCCTCTCATCGACGAACCGGTCCAGATCGGCATGGTGCGAGTCACCGAAGTCGAGGCCATCGAGGATCTCGACGGCCCGGACGAGGACCGAACAAAGTTCGACGTGGGCTATGGCCTCACGTTCGGTCACAACGAACGAAAGGCGATCGCCATGGCCAATCTCGACATTGCGTTGACACGAGCCGAGGCCGGTTCGTTCCTGGAGCAGTCGCTACTGATGACAACCGACGGTCTCGACTCATCCGGCTTCCTCGAACACCTCAAGCTGCCCCACTACGTCACGTTCCGCTCGATGATCGAACGCAAGACCACCGTTCGCAATCAAGCGATGGCGGCGACATCATGACCGTGCTCGATGCGCTTCCTGTTTCAGCTCCCCCGGCTGTCCTCGACGAGTCATCGAAGCGGGAGATCAGGCGGGCCGTTCTCACGGCGATTGCGGTGCCCGGGTACCAGGTGCCGTTCGGCTCCCGGGAGATGCCAGTGGCCAGAGGCTGGGGGTCGGGCGGGCTCCAGATCACCTTGGCCATCGTCGGCGATTCAGACGTCGTCAAGGTCTACGACCAGGGCGAGGACGGCGGCGTGAATGCGGCAAACCTTCGTCGACTGATTCGCAATTCCGAGGGAGTCGACACCACTACCGACGCCCGGCAGGCCACCGTCATCCAAACCAGGCACCGGGTGCCAGAAGACGAGCTGTGTGCTGGTCAGACGTTGGTACTGCAAGTTCCTGTTCCAGAACCCCTTCGAGGCGTCGAGCGGGACATGACCGAGCTGGCGCGAATGCATGCGGAGGGCGACTACTCCAAAATGTGGGTCAGCCTCTACGAAGACCTCGTGCGCAACGGTGTGATCACCAAGACCACGGGGTATCCGTGCCTGGTCGGCGGACGTTACGTGATGGCCACCACCCCGATTCCCCGGTGGGATGTGCCTCCACTGCACCAGGCACCGTTCCTCTCACTGTTCGGTGCGGGTCGCGAAAAGCGCATCTACGCCATCCCGCCCCACACCGATGTCGAACCTCTCACGTTCGACGACGTGCCCTTCGAAGTCGAGGCGGTCAGCGCCCCTTGTCGATGCGGACTTGTCGTGCCCGATGGCGATCGACAGTCCTACCAAGTCGAGCTTCCCCAACAGGACGGCACCAGCGTCTGGGCCTGCTCGGATACCGACTGGTGTTCCCGCCAACGAGTGGCCGCTGGCCTGCTCGATCCCAACACGATGACAGAAACCGAGGTGGACTTGTGACCGCACTCATCCTGCCGGACAAGCAAACACTCACTCAGCAGGCACTCACCGTCGAAGGCCTTTCCAAGCACTACGGAAGCATCCTCGGATGCGCCGACGTGAGCTTCTCGGTGGCTCCAGGTGAGGCGCTCGGCATCATCGGCGAATCCGGTTCTGGGAAGTCGACGGTGATGCGATGTGTCGCCGGCGATCAAGACGCCTCCTCGGGCGTGGTGCACATGAGCGCCGTGAACAGTGGAGCAACCGATGTTCTCACCATGGCGCCCAGCGACCGACGAGCGCTGCGGGTCCGAGACCTTGCCGTGGTGTATCAAGACCCGAGCGAAGGCCTCGACTTGGCCGTGTCTGCCGGCGGTAACATCGCCGACCGGCTCACCGCCGCCGGCTGGCGGAACTTCGGCGATATCCGAAAGCGTGCAGCGGAACTGCTCGATCGGACTGATGTACCGCTCGACCGCATGGACGACCCCGTCCGGACATTCTCTGGCGGTATGCGTCAACGGGTTCAATTGGCAAAGGCGCTCGCCAATCGACCACCGCTTCTCCTGCTTGACGAGCCGACGACCGGCCTCGACGCATCGGTCGCTGCTGGGGTGCTCGACCTCATCAGAGACCTGCTCGAAGAGACCGGTGTCGCCGCTGTTGTTGTCAGTCACGACTTCAAAGTGATCGAGATGCTGACCAGGCGATGCCTGGTGATGCATCAAGGTCATGTGGTCGAAGAGGGCTTGACCGACCAGCTCCTCGAAGATCCCCAACACCCCTACAGCCAGCGCCTTGTCGGCGCGGCACGAGGATGACCATGGCCAACGAATCTCCACCCATCCTGAAGATCCGCAACCTCGAAAAGCGTTTCGTGCTCCATGCCGTCGACGGCCGCATCGTCGACGGGCTCTGCGGCGTCGATCTCGATGTGTTCCCTCGGGAACATGTTTGCCTCGCTGGCACCTCAGGCGCCGGAAAATCGAGCCTGCTCAAAACCGTGCACCGCACCTACGTGGCCGACGCTGGCTCGGTCCACTACCGAAACGCCGACGGCATCGAGCTCGACCTGATCGAACTCGAAGATGCGGCCATGGCCGATCTTCGGGCCGCCGAAATCGGGTACGTGTCGCAGTTCTTGCGGGCCGAACCAAGACGAGGCGTGCTCGACGTGGTCGCCCGAGCTGCAACCCGTATGGGGGTAGCTCACGATCAGGCATTGGATCGTGCCGCCGAGGTGCTCAGAAAGGTCAATATCGACGAGCGGCTGTGGGCCACCTACCCCACGCTGCTCTCTGGCGGAGAAAAGCAACGGGTGAACATCGCCGCCGGCATCATCGTGGCCCCGAGGCTGTTGCTGCTTGACGAACCGGTGTCCGCCCTGGACCCGTCCAACCGGGCTGCGGTGCTCGATGTGATCGCCGACCTGACCGAGCGTGGGTCGACGGTGTTGAGCGTCTTTCACGATCTCCCCGCCATACGCCAACTCGCCGACCGAGTGGTCGTCATGGCCAAAGGTCGAATCATCGACCAAGGAACCGCCGAAGAAGTACTCGAACGAGGAAAGGAACTGGTGCCCGCATGACGGCCGTCCAGACACCCCATCAAGACACCGAGCGATCCTCCACATCCAGCAGCTATCGCATCACGAATGTGCGAGCGCTTGTTGCCGGCGTGATCATCGATCAGGCAACGGTCGAGGTCGAAGACGGCCGCATTCAATCGGTTGCCGAAGGCACTTTCTCGACCGGAGCCCTCGACGGGCACGGCCTGCTCCTGCTTCCTGGGCTCGTCGACACCCACAGCGATGGCCTCGAGAAAGAAGCCAACCCGCGCCGAACCGCCCACTTCCCGATCGACTATGCGCTTCGAGCATTCGAGGGTCGGCTTCGATCGTCGGGCATCACCACGGTCTTCCACGGCGTTGGTTATCAAGACAAACCGCGAGCCGGCCGCTCGATCGAAGGGGCCCGTTCTTTGAATCGGTCGATCAGTCAACGACGCCAGGATCCCGGCGTCAGGGTCGATCACCGAGTGCTCTACCGACTCGAAGCAAGAGACGGCAACGCCCTCACGCCCCTGCTCGAAGACCTCGAGGCGGGAGAGCTCGGGACGCAGCCGCTGGTGTCATTCGAGGATCACACACCAGGTCAAGGCCAGTATCGCAATCCCAAGCAGTTCGCCGCGGCGCTGAACCCCGAAGACATCCCCGACGGCCTCACTCCTGAACGCCACGTCGAGAATCTCATGGCCGAGGCGGCGAACCATCTGGTGACTCGCGATGACAACATCAGGCGGCTCACTCCACTGGCCGCCGATGGCACCTTCCGGCTCCTCGCCCACGACATGGAAAACGCCGACGACGTTGCTGCCGCGTCGGCGTTCGCTGCTTCCATCGCAGAGTTCCCACTGACCGCCGACACTGCGGCTGCTGCCCGCGCTGCTGGCATGCAAGTAGTGATGGGGGCACCCAATGCGCTTCGGGGCTCGTCGCACTCTGGCAACGCGTCGGCTCGCAACTTGGTTGCTGAGGGGCTCTGCGACGTCTTGGCGTCGGACTACCTGCCGCCATCCATGCTGGCCGCCGCGTTCGTGCTCGCCGCCGATGGGTGCTGCGACTTGCCGCAAGCCCTGGCGTTGATCACATCGGGCCCTGCCGATCTGGCCGGCCTCACCGATCGGGGCCGCATCGAAGCTGGGGCGCGAGCCGACCTGATCCTCGTCGATGATCGAGGCCAGTGGCCCTCGGTGGTCGGCGTCCGCTTCGCCGGCGATGCAGGGGAAGCCCATGCCTTCTAACGCTCAGCAGTCGAGAACGACGCCCTCGAGAACCAAGCCATCTCGTCGCGCACCTTCGCCTGTGCACCCGGCACTTCGAGCCGCTGCCGACGCAGCGAGCACAGCATGGCAGGACGCAATCACTCGGCTCGACCGAGATCAGTTGCTGGAGGCGGTGGCCACCGGAGCCGATGGCACACCAACCAGTTGCCTCGATGAGATCGTCGAGGCAGCGATTCTCGAGGCCGTTGACCAGTTCGGCCTCAACATCCTGAGCGAGGAGGCGGGCTGGATCGACCGTGGTGCATCGTCAACGCTCGTGATCGATCCGATCGATGGGACTGGCAACGCCGCAGCCGGTGTTCCGTTCTGCGCTTTCACTGGGGCGATCGCCATCGAGGATCGTTTCGTCGAGGGTCTGACCCGTTGGCTCGACACCGAGCGGGAGTGGTGGGCCCACGTCGACCAAGCGTGCGAGAGGCGCACGACAGGGCGCACCAAACTCGACGGTGCCATCGTTTCGATGATCCGGCCCAAACGAGACCCTCGAGGCTTTCTGGCCGTTGCCGAACGGGCCGATCGCGTCCGCGTGCTGGGCTCATCATCGATCGAGGCCGCCCTGGTGGCCGACGGATCGCTCGACGCCGCTTTCGACCCGGGGAGCAGAACACACCGAATCGTCGACCTCGCTGCCGCCGTCGTACTCGTGGAATCAGCGGGCGGGACCGTGGTCGATGTTCATGGCCAGCCCGTGCAGTTCACCACCGCCATCGAGGAACGCTGGTCAGGAATCGCAGCAGCAACAGCCGAACTGGCGACCGAGATCGTCGAGCTCCTCAACGGGATCTCGACCGCGAGACCTCCACGCCAAGCCTGCTGATCACAGCAGAGCCCGAGTCACCCAGCGTTGTCGAGCTGTCCGAAGAACCTTGCTCGAAGCTGTTCGAGCGTGTGCGGCGCCATGCCGTTGTTGGCGAGCCAAGCGTCGATCGTTCCCGCTGTACGGACCGATTCGAATGCACCATCGAGCCAAGCCTGCTCGACACCGCCCGCTCGAGCCTTGAGTTCGTCGGGAATCAGGTTCGCGAGGTCGGGGTAGCGAGCCTTCATCGTCTCCATGTGACCAACGAGGTTCTCCGCCGAAGCCAGGTATTCCGCCGAGACTATGCCGTAGTCAACCCCAAGAGCTGTCTGGAGAAGTGCTGACACGACACCGGTTCGGTCTTTGCCCGACGTGCAGTGGATCACGATCGGCACGTCGGCATGGGCAACGACTTCGAGAACCCGGCAGAGCTCTTCGGCCATGTCGGTTGTCATGCTGCGGTACATGGCCGCCATCGGATCAGGGAAGTCGAGGGCATGATCGATCAGCCACGACGGACCGCTCAGCGGATGATGAAGCCATTCCACCGACGGGTCCTGGAAGCGTCCATGTAGGTCGACCTCTTCGCTGCTGCGAAGGTCGACAACCACACCAACTTCGTAGGAGTAGATGTCGTCGATCGTCGAGGTCGAGACGCCCACAAGCGACTCGGATCGAAAGACCAGACCAGTCGGGAGGAGCTCATGCGATCGCTCGGTGCGGATACCCCCAATGTCTCGCCAATTGGTCAAGCTGTCACACCCAATCGGTGCAGCCGGAACATGTTTTGCCGTTGTTGTCGTCATCTCGGCACCATGACTCATCGGGATGACCTGTCGGCGAACAACGAATGACGTCGACTTGAATTTCCTGGCGTCTTGGTCGCCCGCCGCAAGTAGGCTACGAAGCAGCGAGGGACCTCATCGATTGGCCAGAACACCTTCAACGATCTGCTCGAAGATCCCCAGGCCCGGCGTCGGCGCGTTCGGAGTCTTCGCAAGATCGTCCCAACGACGCAGTTCTACGGCCACGGTATGGAACTCCAGCGCCTCGAAGTCAGTCACTTTGCCAACTCTCATCGGGCCGCCTTGCCGCTCGAGGCTGCGGACCGAAGCGGGCGAAAGTGTCCCGAAGTAGTCCGGCTCCACGGCGCAGAGATACCGCTTGGCCGCAACGTGAAGAGCGATTGGTTGCAACACACTTGGGTCGAACCATCGGCTGAGGAACCGGGCAGCAACGGTTTCGTGGCGGCGATCGGTGTCGCTCCCTCGTTCGTTGGGAATCAGGAGATGACCAACGTCGTGCAGCAGGGCTGCCACGACCGTGGGATCATCCGCTCCGCTCGCCAACGCCAGCGACGCGCATTGCAATGCGTGCTCGGCTTGGGTCACGGCCTCGTCGTACATGTCGTTGCCCCGCAGCCGGTACAGGTCGATGATCGCCTTGGCCACCTCGGTTGGTTCGCTGAGTTCGGACCATTGCGGTACTGAGCGTTCCGCTGATCTCATGTCTTGCTCCATTTCGTCGGCGCGCCTTCATCGACACGACGGTTGATTGGTCCGGGGTGTCCCAGGCTGAGCGCAATCGCAAAGTCGCCATCGCCCACCCCATGGCTTCGCCAACCCGCCAGTTCCTGTTCGGTCAGCATTTGCCAGTCACCCCTCAGATCACCTGTCGTCGAACCCATGAGGAAAGCATTTCGATCGAATAAACGATGACGAAGATCGACAAGATGATGCCGCCCATCACCTCGAAGTTCAGAGTCTTGGCTGCGTTGTTGAGCAGGAACCCGATGCCGCCCGCCCCCACGATGCCGAGCACGGTCGAGCTGCGCAGGCTGATGTCGAACAGGTAGAGCATGTTGCCGAGCATCGATGGCAGGACCTGCGGCGTCACCCCGGTGCCGACCTCTTGCAGCCGGGTCGCTCCTGTTGCGAAAACACCGTCCCGCGGCGCCTCCCCCACTTCTTCGACGTTGTCAGCGAGCAGCTTGGTTGCAAACCCCACCATGCCAAACGCAAGGGCGATCGTGCCGGCAGCGGGGCCAAGACCAAGTGCTGCGACCAGGATCACCGCAATGACCAGATCTGGGGCTGCTCGCACCAGCAACGCCAAGAGTCTGGTGACTCGATAGACCGCCCGACTCGGTGCGGTGTTGGCGGCGGCAAAGAACGACAGAGGCACCGCAACGATCAGAGCCAGGAACGTTGCTGCGAAGCCAATGGCCACCGTCTCGATCAAGTCGGTCACGACAGTACTGGTCAGCCACGTCATGTCTTTGGGGACCAGCCGCCAGAAGATGGACGGCATCTCACCGATCGAGGAAAAGAACTCTCGGATCGATATGTCCGGGATGGTGAAAGCGCCAACCAGCAGTCCGAGCGATCCCCAGCCAGCGACATTGAGTTTGATGCGGTCTCGTGTCCAAGGAGCCGAGAGCCCGCTGGCGGGCAACGCAACCGCTTGGGCGCGGCCACCCGCATTGTTTGCAGCCATCGGTCGATACCCGTGATTTCCGAGCACAGCGGGTGTGGGCATCGAGGAAGCCCCGATGGATTTGCTACCCAGTTCAGATCCGAGAATCGCTCGGCGGGTGAAAGCGGAGAGCATTTCCATCAGCAGCACCAACACAACGATCAGCAATGTCACCCCGAGAAGCTCGGGGTATCGCAAGCTGCCGGAGTAACCGCGAATGGCCAGCCCGATCCCACCAGCGCCGACGAATCCAAGGATCGGAGCGCCCCGGAAGTCGATCTCCAATCGGTAGAGCGAGATCGAGATCACGCTCGGAATGATCTGACTCCAGATCCCCGTGATCATCTCTTGGAAACGACCCGCGCCCGTCGCAATCACTCCCTCACGGGGACCGGGGTCGATGTCTTCGATGGCATCAGCCAACAGTTTGGCGATCATGCCGACCGAATGAATACCGATGGCGAGAACGCCTGGCAACACCCCGATGCCGTAGACCCGCACGAACACCAGCGCGAAGATCAGCGTCGGGACGGCCCTGGTGAAGACGATGATTCCTCGTGCCAGCATGCGAACCGGCGCCAGAGGCATGACGTTGTTGGCAGCAAGAAATGCAAGCGGGATAGCCAAGAACACACCGATTGCCGTGCCCGCATAGGCCATGAAGAACGTGTCGAAGACCAAGCGGGCAAGGAAACCTCGATCCTCAGCAGCAATGGTTGCCGGCCACATTCGTTCGAGGAGACTCCGGGTCTGGGGCCAACCATCGATGAGTGCGAACAGACCGAGGTCGACTCTCCACAGTCCCCAGATCGACCCGACCACGGCCCCAGCTGCAATCAGGAGCAGCGTCGCTCGTGATCGGTTCCATGGCTTTTTCAGTGGAACCGAATCGACCGACGAGCGTTGGCCAGCCTTACCCATTGGTGTGGGAGCGAAGGTTGTCATCGAGTCATGTCGATCGAGACGACGGATCGTTGATCATCGGCTCGTATGAGCGAGGCTCGTCGCAATTCGTCTTCAGCGGCAGCTCTCGCCGAACGCGACGGTTGGTACTCCTCGATCTTCCTGCCGTCGGGATCGAGCCTTTGGTAGACGTTCATCACCGTCTCGTGTGCGGTGCTCTCGTCGACCATGGTGTCGAGCACCACCTTGCCGTCGCGAAGACCGATCAATCGGTTGGCCCAGCCGAGCGCCAGGTCGACCTGATGGAGGCTGCACAACACGGTGAGGTTGTCCTCCAAGCAGAGACGGAACAGCACGTCCATCACCTGGCCGGAGATCTCCGGGTCAAGCGATGCAACGGGCTCATCAGCCAACACGATCTTGGGCTGCTGCATCATCGTTCGGGCGATGGCAACACGCTGTTGTTGACCGCCAGAAAGCGTATCGGTCCGTTGCCAGGCACGATCGGCCAGGCCGACCCGGTCGAGCTGCTCGATCGCCTCTCTCCGCATGGCCTTGGGATACATCGACGCCCCCATTCGCGGGCCCCGCAGCCGACCGAGAGCTCCCGAGAGCACGTTCTCGATACAACTGAGGCGACCCACGATGTTGAACTGCTGGAAGACGAAGCCGACATCTCGCCGAAGCCCTCGCAGTTCGGCACCCTTCGAACCGGGAACGTCGATACCAAGCACCTGCACGGCCCCAGATGTTGGTTGGTGCAGGCCGTTGAGGTGACGAAGTAACGTCGACTTACCCGAGCCCGAGAGCCCGATGATGACGAGCAGTTGACCTTCGGGCACCGAGAACGAAACACCGTCGAGAGCGCGAACTCGACCACCGTCGAATGTCTTTACGAGGTTGCTGACTTCAACTGCGGATGTTGGTGTCGACATGATCAACCGCAGTTACTTGCTTTGGTGATCTCGCATACCTGGCGGATGCCGTCGTAGAACGAGTCGTCCTTCGCCACGAAGCCCCAGGTGTCTTCCTCGTCAGCGAACGAACAGTCGTTGTCCTCGGGGGTGCCTGTGCAGAAGCCATTGGCGGTTGCCCAGTCGACGTTGACCTTGGTGGTCAAGACCTCTTTGAAGGCTTCGACGAAGCTCGTCGGGAGGGTGTTGCTGATGGCCATTGGAGCACCAGCGATGACCTGGCTCTTCCAGACGATCTCGAGCTCGGCCTCGGCCTCGTTCACGCTCTCGGTCCCTTCAGCAGAATCGATGACACCGGAGATGTCGCCGCTCTCGATCATCTGGGCGGTGACCATCGAGTCGTAGGCGAACCCTGCGTCGCAGTCGCCGCTGGCGACGGTCAGCGCAGAGGCATCGTGGCCACCGGCGAAGGTCGGGTTGATGTCGCTGGAGGTCTCAGAAGGATCGATCCCGGCGGCCAACAGACCTTCGGAGGGGAACAGAAATCCCGAGGTCGAGCCGGGGTCGACGAAACAAATGTTCTTGCCTGCGAAGTCCTCGATCGATGTGATGCCAGAACCAGGCCGGGTGATGCCGTAGCTGCGATAGCCGGGCTCGATGTCAGGACCGTCGGCTTGCACCCCGGCGACGCTGATGTCGGCGCCATTGTTCGTTGCGATGACGTAGGAGAACCCGCCGAACTGCGCAACATCGACCCGGCCGGCAATGATGCCTTCGATCACACCGCCATAGTCGGAGGCTTGGATGAGTTCGATCTCGACGCCGAGCTCACGTTCGAGGATGGCCTTTGTCGTAGCGAAGTCTGCTTCGAGGCTGGTTGCCGCTTCAGCTGGGACGGCGCCGAAGACCAGTTCGGTCGGCCAATCGGCGGGGCGTTCGTCGGCAGCTACCGCCACGACCGCTTCGCCTCCGTCGTCCGTGCCGGCTGCTTCGGTGCTGGCTGCTTCGGTGCTGGCTGCTTCGGTGCTGGCCGCAGCCGTCGAATCGCTTGCCGATGCGCTGGCCTCGTCGTCGGCACCGCACGCTGCAGCAACGAGTGCGAGGGCGGCGAGAAGTGCGAACAGCTTCCGCCAGGAGTTCATCATCATGTGGTTGGTTCCTTTGCTTGGCCCGAGGGTGGGCGTTGCTTCCAGATACGAACGGTAGGAAGGCAAAGAAAACGCCGATTGGACGACAGCCGACGATCCGCTGAGGATCAGCCGAACTCCGCAGGGCGAAAAAGCAGCGGCAGTATGGCGGTGAGGTGAACACAGGCTCGCCATTCGTTCTTCGGGCGGCGAACAGCCTCCCCGGCCGACACCCCTTTCTGCCCAGGCACGGCCCCACTGCTCGGCGAAGATGTTGTCTTGGTTTCAGCGAGTCTGCGTTGTGCGGCCACATTCGGCCAGGGCGAGCGTCTGATCTGGGGCCTTGATCGTTTCGGATCGGGTGGTCATGGTCGGGGTGATGTGACGGTCGGGGTGAGCGGATCCGCCACCGCTGTGGCCATGGCTGCGGCCGGGATGTCCGCCTTTTTGAGTGCCGGTTGGGCGAGGCCGATGACGGCGGTGATCGCAGTGAGGGTGGCGATCATGATCCAGCCTCGTTCGTGGGCGGAGACGAGTTCGTCCTTGGTTTCTGGGGAGCCGATGAACGCAACGAGTAGGGCGATGCCGAGGACGGCGCCGACTTGGCGGAAGGTGTTGTTGACTGCGCCACCGATCGAGAGACGAAGCGGCGGGAGTTCGGCGACGGCGGCAGCGGAGTTGACGGGGATGAAGCAGGCGATGCCGACGGCGACGATTTCACCGATGAGGACGAAGGTGACAGGGGCTCGCTCACCGTCGAGCAGGAGGACGAACCCCAGGGTCGCCAAGGTCACGATGATCGGCCCGGTGATCACGAAGGGTCGGAACCCGATACGGGCTGCTGCACGCCCGGTGAACGGGGCAAGCATCGCCACGGTGAGTGGTGGGAGGGCGGTGAGGAGTCCTGCGGTGAGGACCGGGTATTCCCAGGCTTGGCGGAGAAACAGGACGTTGTTGAGTGAATAGCCGGCAAAGGCGCCCATGAAGACCAGGGCGGAGGTGTTGGCGACGCTGAATGATCGGCTCTTGAACAGGGTGAGGTCGAGCACGGGTTCGGGGTGTTGTTGTTGGCGGCGGATGAAGACGGGGATCAACACGATGCCAACGATGATTGCGCCAAGGGTGCGGACGTCGATCCAGCCCCAGACTTCTGATTGGGAGATGCCGAGGGCGAACGCAGCGAGGGCGACGGTGACGAGGAGTGCGCCGCCGAAGTCGGGTCGGTGTTCGCTGTTGATGCGAGGGGTCTCGGTGAGGACACGGCGCCCGGCGATGAGCATGCCGGCGATGATCGGGAGGTTGAGCCAGAACGCAGCGCGCCAGTCGGTGATGGAGATGGCGAGTGCGCCGATGCTCGGGCCGCTGGCGATGCCGAGTGCGCCGATGCCGCCCCACATCGCAATCGTTTGTGTCCGCTTCTCTGGAGGGAACGCAGCGAGGAGGAGGCCGAGGGATGCGGGGGTGAGCATGGCGCCGCCGATGCCTTGGATGGCTCGACCGACGATGAGGACGCCCAGCCCGGGTGCGATCGCGGCGATGGCGGACCCGGCGGCGAAAATGGCGAGTCCGGCGACGAACATGCGGCGTCGTCCGAGTTGGTCGGCCGCCTTGCCAGTGGCGACGAGGAGGGAGCCGTAGAAGATGTTGTAGATCGTGATGATCCACGAGGCGTCGGCTCGGCTGATGTCGAACTCGGCGAGGATGTCGGGGAACGCCACGTTCACGATCGATAGATCGAGCGTCGTCAGGTACAGGGCGAGTGCGCAGATCGTGAACGTCACCCACGGCGACCGCAGGGTCGAAGCAAGCGGTGGCGGCGAAACAGTTGGCGAGGCGGAGGATTCCATGGGCCGGAGTTGAACACAGGGTTTTCCAACTGTCAACACGAACAAACCAAGTAGATCAACTTACATCCCGTGGTCGATCGTTGTATGGTGGTTCTCATGAGTAAGCGGACGTATCGGCAGTACTGCGGCTTGGCGGCTGCCCTCGATGTTGTTGGTCAGCGGTGGGCGTTGTTGATCGTGCGTGATCTGGTTCCCGGCCCTCGTCGATTCACCGATCTCTTCGATGGCTTGCCCGGCATTTCGACCGATCTGCTGGCGGACCGGCTTCGCTCACTCGAGGCCGCTGGTGCGGTGAAGCAACGAGAAGTGCGCAACCCGGCTCCTGCGAACCTCTATGAACTCACCGATCGCGGCCAGGAACTCGCTCGGCTGGCCGGTGATCTCGCTCGTTGGGGTGGCCCGCTTCTGCCAAAACCGGACGAAGCCGATCAATACGTCCACAGTGCTCGGTGGACTCTGACTCAGCGAGCCGGGCGGTATCGAGGCGGTTTCCCCAATGGCGATGTCCACCTCTTGCTCGACGAACGAGACGAGCTGACACTGTCGTTCGACGGCGACCGTGCACGTTTGGCCTACGGGCACTCGCCGGTCGAGCCGATCTTGGCTCTGGTCGCCACCACCGAGTCGATGTTGTCGCTGTTGCGCAACCCGCCCGTCGAAGTCGACGAGGACCCAGCCGACGTCATCGTCAGCGGTCGAAACGATCTTCTGGGACCGCTCCTCGAGGCGTTGGCTGTCTGATCGTGACCGCAAGCTCGTTTCTGCAGTCCGATGAGTTTGACGCTGGCGGGTAGAGGCGGTCAGATGCGAACGGCCTCAAGGCTGATCCAGCATGACAACACCCAGGAGTACTCGCAGTGACCACCGCGCCGACCACAGCACCGACGTTCGACACGATCCTGGCCGAGACCGATGGCAGCCTCGGCCGACTGACGCTGAACCGGGCCGACAAACTCAACCCGCTTTCCACGCACACGCTTCGCGAGATCGCGGACGCCGCCCGGTGGTTCGACACCCAGCGCGACGTCAAGGTGGTGATCGTGTCCGGTTCCGGGCGTGCGTTCTCTGCCGGCGCCGATATCTCGAGTTTCGGTGACGCCAACAGCAACGACGGCCTGAGTCCGAGAGATGCCGCAGAGACCGGTTGGCTCATGGCTCGCGCCATGGAAGAAATGCGAGCAGTGACCATCGCCGCCATCTGGGGTCCCTGCGTTGGTGGCGGCCTGGTGCTGGCTGGGTCCTGCGATTTCCGAATCGCCGCCGCCGACACGTACTTCTCCATACCCGAAGTCGATCTCGGCATCCCCTTGGCATGGGGCGGTATTCCTCGACTCGTTCGCGAAATCGGCGCCGCGCTGACCCGCGACCTCGTGTTGACGTGTCGTCCATTCTCGGCTGAGGACGCATTGCAGGCCGGTTTCTTGAACCAAGTGGTTCCTGCGGCCGAGGTCATGGCGGCGGCCGAGGAGCTCGCAACCAGCCTGGCCGCCAAGTCGGGCCTCGTTCTCTACTCGACCAAGACCGCGATCAACGCTGCGCTCGAAGCAATGATTCCTGCCAGTGGATCCTGGTCAGATGCCGACAGTCTGGTCACAGCGCTCGGCGACCCGGAATCGAAGCAGCGCAGTGCTGAATATCTGGCACGAGTCCGTGCCAATCGCTCGAAGACCGACAAGTAGGCCCCGCCGAATTGCCTTGGCTGTCCAAGTGATCGAAGCTCTGCCAACCTCGAACAACGGGCGCGAACACAACACAGGAGGCTCACCATGGGTGACGCACTGATCATCGACGCTTGCCGAACCCCGCGGGGTATCGGCAAACAGGGCAAGGGCGCTCTGGCCCACCTGCATCCTCAGCACTTGGGTTCGACGGTGCTGCGGGCACTGGCGGACCGGACGGGCATCGACACCGCCGACGTCGATGACGTCGTGTGGGGTACCAGTTCACAGGTCAATGAGCAGAGTGGCGATCTCGGTCGCATGTCGGCCCTCGACGCCGGCTACGACGTGCGTGCCAGCGGCATGACCCTCGACCGATTCTGCGGGTCCGGTATCACGAGCGCCAATATCGCGGCCGCAGCAGTGATGGCGGGCATGGAAGATCTCGTGGTCTCGGGCGGAACCGAGATGATGTCGCTACCCAAGACGGGCCTTCTGCCCATGGGTGCGAACAATCCACATCTCCAAGAACTCCACCCCCAGTCCCATCAGGGCGTGTGTGCCGATGCCATCGCCACACTCGAGGGCATCTCACGCCAGGCCCTCGACGAGCTGGCAGCGGAGTCGCAAGCTCGTGCTCAGCGGGCCATCACCGAGGGCCGTTTCGATCGCAGCCTCATACCGGTCCTCAACCTCGACGGATCCATTGCCTTGGATCGTGAACAGTTCCCTCGCCCCGGCACCACCGCCGAGTCGTTGAGTTCGCTCCCTCCGAGCTTTCCCGGTATCGCCGACTATCGGCCCACCGATGACTCCAAGACCTTCCGAGAGCTGATCAACCAGAAGTACCCCGATCTCGACATCGAGCACGTCCATCACGCAGGGAACTCCTCGGGTGTCGTCGACGGCTCGGCTGCGATCCTGTGGGCCAGCACCGAATACGCAAAGGCTCACGGCTTGAAGGCTCGGGCACGTGTGGTTGCCACGGCCAACATGGGTGACTGCCCGACCCTGATGTTGAACGCTCCGGTGCCTGCCGCTCGCAAGGTGCTGGCCAAGGCCGGCCTGTCGATCGAAGACATCGACATCTGGGAGATCAACGAGGCCTTTGCTGTCGTCTCCGAGAAGTTCCAGCGTGATCTCGGCCTCGACCGCGACAAGGTCAACGTGAATGGTGCAGCGATGGCACTTGGTCACCCCATCGGGGCAACCGGGGCCATCCTCATCGGTACCGCACTCGATGAACTCGAGCGCAGCGACGGCCAGTTCGCACTGATCACGATGTGCGCCGGTGGCGGTATGGCTCCCGCCATCATCATCGAACGCGTCTGAGCCAGATCTGTTGCCTTCGACGGCGGCCCGGCCTCGGACGATCCCAGTGGGACACAGACCGTCATCGTCGTCGATGAGCGCAGGCCCGACATGACGGCGTCGACCCTGCGGCCGAACGAGCCGATGGTACCGAGAGCAGAGCCTGATCGAAGCGCCTCGCTGAACCTGGCGATTTCTCGTACGGTGCTCAGATGTCACCAGAAGAGATCGTTACCACCTTCATCGCCGCCATCGAAGCCAAAGACGTCGACGCTGCAATGTCCATGACGGCCGAGAACATCTCGTACGAGAACATGCCGACAACGCCGATCGTTGGTCGGGACGGGGTGGCCAAGACGCTCAGCGGGTTCTTGGCTCCAGCCGGTGACGTCGACTGGCAGATCGTGCGACAGTGGGCCGTTGGTCGCACCGTCATCAACGAGCGGCTCGACCGTTTCCAGATCGGCGAGGGATGGCTGGAGCTCCCGATCGCCGGGGTGTTCGAGATCGACGACAACGATCAGATCGTGCTCTGGCGCGACTACTTCGACATGGGCAGCTACCTCAGCCAGTTCGCGAAACTCACCAGCTCATGAGCCAGACCGACCGCGCCACCTTCCCACTGAAAGAACACCTCGGGTTCACGATCGAACGGGGCGAGGCAAGCGGGAAAGCGAGCCTCGAACTCGATGAGCGTCACATGAACCCGAACGGCGTCGCCCACGGATCGGTTGCCTTCGCCTTGATGGACACGGCCATGGGTGCCGCCGTCATGTCAGTGATCCCGGACGGAAGCAGCTGCGCCACCATCGAGATCCAGACTCGATTCCATCGAGCTGCGCCTCATGGGTCGCTCATTGCAGAAGCAACCGTCATGACAGCCGGCCGACGCATCGTGCATCTCGAAGCCCGCACGCTCGACTCCGACGGCCGGCTCGTCGCCAGCGCCACCGGCAGTTTCGCGGTGATCGCACCAGCGGCGATCTGACCGCCGCTTTTCACGAGGTTCGCTGTCCCCTCGACGAGTGGTGGCAGGGAGGCTGATGAATGACCGATCGCGGGTTCGAGCCGCCAGCTCGGTCTGCTGCCAGCGGTCATCTTTGGTGGAGCTGATCGACTGAATGGCGGTGGCTAGGGTGGCGCAATGCAGACTGCCAGCGGAACCCCGTCGATGAGTGATCTCGTAGCCGCAGGCGCGGCGTCGAGTCCTGATCGAACGGCACTGATCGACGCTCCGAATCGGGCGGACTTCTTTGCCGGTGATCCTCGCCGCCTCACCTGGGCAGAGCTAGACGCCACCGTTTCCGACCTTGCGGCACAGTTCGAGGATCTCGGCGTTGGCGCGGGCAGCTCGGTTGCGATCCAATTGCCGAACGTGGTCGAGCTGGTGGCCTCGCTCCTTGCCTGTTCCAGGCTTGGGGCAATCGCGGTGCCCTTCCCGATCCAGCATCGTGGCCATGAGCTCCGATTCGGATTCGCAGCCGCGCAACCGAAACTGTTCGTGACTGCCGCTCGGCCTGACCGCCCGCTCGATACCGCACTCGACGTCGCAGACGAGTTCGACGCTGAAGACTGGGGACCGATCAGTGTTGCTTCGGTGACCCCAACCGGTGCTGCGCCTCACCATCTGCAACTGCTCGACCCGATGGGGTCCGGTCGGGTTCCTACGACGCGGTATGACGCAGCGCCCGATGCAACGGCAACGATCTGCTGGACTTCCGGTACGACAGGAACACCGAAAGGTGTTCCGAGGACGGTTGCCATGTGGCATGCGTCGTCATCGTTCCAGGTTTCACAGCTCGGGCTCGATCAGGACGACCGGATGCTCTGTCCGTTCCCGGTGGTCAACATGGCCGGTATCGGCGGAATGCTGATGCCGTGGCTGGCCACAGGCTCAATGCTCGCACTCCATCAACCACTCGAACTTGGCGTGTTCCTCGGTCAGATCCAGAGCGAGAGCATCACCTATACGGTCGCCCCGCCCGCTTTGTCGAACATGTTGCTCGCCAATCCCGGTCTGCTCGACTCGGTCGACATCAGCTCGATTCGGATGATCAGCTCTGGGTCCGCGCCGCTCGATCCGTGGATGGTGCAGGGTTGGGAAGAACGAGGAATCGAGATCGTCAACGTCTTCGGCTCGAACGAAGGTGCCGCCATGATCGCCACGCGGGCCTCGGTGCCCGACGCCGCTCAACGGGCGCGGTACTTCCCGATTCCTGATCGACCGGGCACCTCGTTCCATCTGGTCGATCTCGAAACGAACGAACAGATCACGTCGGCGGGTCTCCCGGGTGAACTTCGAGTCAAGGGTCCGACCGTTTTCGCCGGCTACCTCGGATCCGATGGAAGCGAGTTCGACGACGACGGCTACTTCCGCACCGGCGACGTGTTCGAGCTGGCGATGCTCGATGGCGAAGCCACTTCGACTCCCACCCTCCTGCGCTTCGTCGACCGTTCGAAGGACATCATCATTCGCGGCGGCATGAATATCTCCGCAGCCGAAATCGAGGCGCTGGTGTCGTCACTCGACTCCGTGGTGGAGTGTGCTGCTGTTGCCTATCCCGATCGCGATCTGGGCGAGCGGGTCGGGTTGTTCATCGTGGCTGCCCCGGGTGCCGAGCCGACCCTCGACGACGTCTTGACGCTGCTTCGGTCGGAGGAATTGGCAAGCTACAAGCTGCCCGAGCGCGTCGAACTCGTCGATGCCCTGCCGCGCAACCCGGTTGGCAAGATCGT
>JBBQUN010000032.1:0-25001 GCA_038212405.1 Acidimicrobiales bacterium
TTTGGTCACCATGTCCGGGTCGATGGCGTCCTTGGGCTTCATGTTCCACGCCTGGAATTCGGCGAGGGTGAACGAGCGCAAGCCCAAGAAGTCGAGGGTCTGTTCGTAGATCGAAGCGGGATTCGCGTAGAAGTCCTCGGAGCGCAACACCATGATCTGATTGGCCGGATAGGTCTCCATCCAACGGCGCAGTCCGCGGGCGTATCGCCCCTGGTCGACATAGGAGTAGTGCTGGTGGGCGAAGCTCTGGTAGGTCGGATCGGCGAGCATGCGATCTTCCTCACCTTCGAGTCGAGCGGCTTCGGCGTCGATGGCGTCGGCGAAGCTCAGGGTCTCGACACCGTTCCGGGTCCGCTCGATCCAATGGCTGTATGCCCGTTCGATCGGGTCGCGCAGAAGCACGATCACCTTGGCGTTCGGCGCCATCCCTCGGGCCCGGATGGGGGCGTGGGGATGGTGGAGGTAGTACGGCGTTGCCTCACCGATGGCGATCGGATGATCCGAACGTTTCTGGCGGAGGCCGTGTGCCATGCGGGTAGGGAAGTGCGATCGGTACCACGCTTCGCCTCGGCCGTAGTTGACGTCGAAGAAGTACGTGCCCTTGCGGGTCTCACGAGCAGGAAAGAGCGGGCGGACCTCGGGATGGAGGAGGAGATAGCGGGCGAGGGAGGTCGTACCTCCCCGCTTGGCACCGATGATGAGGTAGTCGGGATCGACGCGCAGGGATGCGGTGGCCGACCCGTAGAGCCGGATGGCGTCGAGCGCTCGCTGCTTGACGACGCCGGCGAGGCCTTCAGGAGCGACGTAGCGAGCGCCGTAGGGCGTCATGGCGATGTCAGGAGTGGCGGGAACCGCTGTTCGGGTCGGGGGTGCCATGGCTGCATTCATTGAGGTCCGTTCCGGGCCTGTCGCCTTCTCACGCATCACCAAAGGTTGGCGTGCGCCTGTTCGCAGAGCAATGATTCCGCTGGTTCCTTTTCGGCTGCGACTCGGTCAGATTTACCCAATGCCTCAACTGGTCACCGACCGAGAGCGTCAACCATTGATTGGCCCATCGCCGGCCGCCAGTGACTGCGGGGCCCGACCCGAACGGTTGACGAGGTACTCAGCGACAATGGCGACCGCGGTCTCGGCCGGGGTTCGAGACCCGAGATCGAGCCCCACCGGTCCATGGATCCGGTCGAAGGTCGACCGATCATGACCCAGTGCTTCGAGGCGGACGCGTCGCTTTGCCTGGGTGCCTCGAGAACCCATCGCGCCGAGGTAGCCAAGGTTGGATCGCAGGGCTGCGTCGAGGAGCGGGGTGTCGATGTGCGGATCGTGCGACAAGATGACGACCACATCGGCTGGGCCGGCGCCGGCGATGAAATCCTCGCCGGCGGCCACGGTTTCACCGGTGCTCATCTCCCAACCCATGAGCCTGCCTTGCGCGACTATGGCCTCGGCCACCGGTCCCGAGCCAACGACGAGTGCCTTCGGAAGAGGCACGAGTGTTGCGATCATCACTTCATCGCCGAGCAATTCGATGACCAACGAGTCCGACTTGCCGGCGGTCAGCAGGGCTCGACACGCCTCGACGACGTCGTCGTCGATCTCGCCAGCCGCCGAGAGCGTCCCGTCGGCTTCTTGTTGGGTCACCGCCATCGTTGCGCTGATCGACCCGGCAGCAGAGATCCGTGTAGCGATGGCGACCGGTGTCGCCGACTCGACCGACGATCGGAACAGGGCAGCGACATCGTCGAGTGGCGTCAAGAGGAGGCGGGCGGTGCCACCACAGAGAAGTCCGGCGGCATCGGCGTCGGGATCGGTGACACTGCCCGAAACCACTGCCCGAACCCGGCCCGAGGCGAAGGTGTCGGTGACCAGTGCATCGAGAAGACCTCCGAGAAGTTCACCGTGCATTCCGTGCCGGTCGACGATGGCGCCGTCGTTCGCATCACGGCTGCCGAACCCCGTGAGCGAGACCACTCGAACCATCGAGGCCTCACGTCCGTGGCCGGTCTGTCGAAGGAATGGGAGAACCATTGATCGCATACCCACCACTCTTGCACTCGATCGACCGTTTCGTCAGCGCAGCGTCGATGAGAGGCGTTTGACCAGCCAAGGATCCACGATTGTCGACGAAGAATCAGCTAGATTGTGACCCCATGGGTTTGCGTTGTGCACGGTTGAGCTGCGGTATCGAAGCCGTTGCAAGTATGCAGTTCAAGAACGACATCGCCGAGGTGCACATCATCGACCTCGCGGAAGCGGTTGCCGGCATTCCCCTGTGCACCGACCACGCTCGCAGTCGAACCGCCCCTGTCGGTTGGAGCCTGATCGACAAGCGCACCCCAACCCAAGTCGACATGTGGGCCACCGAAGCCCCGGCTTCTGCCAATGCCGCACCGGCCGGCCGGCCGGCCCGCCGGCGTTCGGCTGACTCCTCCGGGTTCGAGTTCGGCCGCAAAGCTGAGCCGGCCTCGGCCGATGCACACCTCGATGCGGCAAGCCCGCTGCTCTCCCGAGCGTTCCGAGTCGTGCCTCACTGACTCGACCCGACCCCAACCCTGGCTCAGTCGTAGGAGCTGAGTGGTGGGCAGGAGCAGCTGAGATGGCGGTCGCCGTAGGCGTTGTCGACCCGGCCAACCGATGGGAAGTACTTGTCGATCGTCATGCCTGGCATGGGGAAGGCGGCCTGGCGGCGTGAATACACCCGGTCCCATTCGTCGGCGATCAGCACATCGGCCGTGTGCGGAGCGTGGCGCAAGACCGAATCATCGATCGACACTTCGCCGTTGGCGACGGCATCGATCTCGGACTTGATCACGATCATCGCTTCACAGAACCGCTCGAGTTCGGCCAGGCTCTCGGACTCGGTTGGTTCGATCATGAGTGTTCCGCCAACAGGGAACGACATGGTCGGGGCATGGAATCCACAATCGGCGAGTCGCTTGGCAACGTCGTCGGCGCTGACGCCGGTGGCATCGGTGATCGGTCGGAGGTCGATGATGCACTCGTGGGCCACCAGACCGTTGGGGCCGGTGTAGAGCACGGGGTAGTGCTCGCTCAGCCGCTTGGCCACGTAGTTGGCGGCCAGGACGGCACCCTCGGTGGCACGGCGGAGGCCGTCGGCACCCATCATCTTGATGTACATCCACGTGATCGGCAGGATGCCTGCCGATCCGAACGGTGCGGCCGACACTGCGTTGACCCGATGGCCGTCGACGCCAGCGCCACCGATGCCTTCGACCACCGAGTGGCCAGGGAGAAACGGTGCAAGGTGGGCACCAACGCCGACCGGACCAACGCCCGGACCCCCGCCACCGTGGGGGATGCAGAAGGTCTTGTGGAGGTTGAGGTGGCTCACGTCTGAGCCGAATTTGCCGGGTTTCGCTGCCCCGACGAGCGCGTTGAGGTTGGCGCCATCGGTATAGACCTGGCCGCCGGCGGTATGTACTCGATCGCAGATCTCGATGATCGTGCGCTCGTACACGCCGTGGGTGGAGGGGTAGGTGACCATCAATGCCGCAAGCGTGTCGGCATGCTCGTCGATCTTGGCGTTGAGATCATCGAGGTCGACATCGCCTCGCTCGGTGCTGGCAACCACGACGACCCGCATGCCGGCCAAGACGGCTGATGCGGCATTGGTGCCGTGGGCCGATGACGGGATGAGGCAAACGTCTCGCTGGTCATCGCCTCGGCTCAGGTGATAGGCCCGAATGGCGAGGAGGCCGGCGTATTCGCCCTGGCTGCCGGCGTTGGGCTGTAGCGAAATGGCGTCGTAGCCGGTGACCTCGATGAGCGCGTCTTCGACCTCTTTGATGAGGGTGCGGTAGCCAGTCGTCTGCTCGGCCGGGGCAAAGGGGTGCATGCCCGCGAATTCTGGCCAGGTGATCGGCTCCATCTCGGCAGCAGCATTGAGCTTCATGGTGCAACTACCGAGCGGAATCATGGTGCGGTCGAGCGCCAGGTCGCGATCGGACAGCTTGCGCAGCCAGCGCAGCATCTCGTGCTCGCTCTGATAACGGTGGAACCGCTCGTCGTTCATGTAGCTGGTCGTTCGACGCCACGGTCCGTCGTGATCGGTCAGTGGAGTGACGGGCTCGTTGCCAACCATGGACCCGAAGGTGGCGGAGCCGAGGTCGGGCGCGATCGCAGCGGCGACGGCGGCCAGGGTGTCGACGGTCGAGGATTCGTCGAACGACACACCGACCCGGTCGGCGTCGACGAGCCGGAGATTGATACCGGCCCGAGCAGCTCGAGCAACGACGTTGGCCGCCTCGCCTGGCACCTGCACGGTCACGGTATCGAAGAACACCGGTGACTGAATCGTCAGACCAGCGCTTTCGACCATTCCAGCGAGCTGCTTTGCATGGGTGTGGATGGTGAGGGCAATCGATCGAAGCCCGTCGGGTCCGTGCCAGCAGCCATAGGCGGCGGCCACGTTGGCGAGCAAGGCCTGGGCGGTGCAGATGTTCGACGTGGCCTTCTCACGGCGGATGTGCTGTTCACGAGTTTGGAGCGCCAAGCGGTAGGCCTGCTTGCCGTTGGCATCGATCGAGACGCCGACGAGGCGGCCAGGGAGCTGGCGGGCGCGATCTTGGTGGGTGGCCATGAATCCGGCATGCGGACCGCCAAAGCCCATTGGCACACCAAAGCGTTGGGCTGAACCGACCACGACGTCGGCGCCCATCTCACCAGGCGGTTTCACGACGGTGCAGGCCAGCAGGTCGGTGGTTGCGGCAACGCCAGCGCCGGCAGCGTGGAGCGCCTCGGCGATCGCGGTGAAGTCGAGGAGACGACCGGTGGTGCCAGTGTGGGCGAGGAGAGCGCCGTAGACGTTGTCGGGAACGAGATCGGTGGTCGGGTCACCGATGATGACGTCGATGCCGAGAGGCTCTGCCCGGGTGAGGACGACCTCGATCGTCTGTGGATGACATTCGGCATCGACGAAGAAGCCGGTCCGCTTGGTCTTGTCGCCCCGACGCAGGAAGGTCATGGCTTCGGCCGCGGCGGTGGCTTCGTCGAGCATCGAAGCGTTGGCCAGCTCGCAGCCAGTGAGTTCGGCCACCATGGTTTGGAACACGGTGAGCATCTCGAGACGGCCCTGCGAGATCTCGGGTTGATAGGGCGTGTACGAGGTGTACCAGGCCGGGTTCTCGATCATGTTGCGGCGAATGACCGCTGGTGTGATGCAGTCGTTCCAACCCATACCGATGCAGCTGGTGAGCACCTGGTTCTGGTCGGCAAGTTCGCGGAGGCGAGCGAGCGCCTGGGTTTCGGTCAACGCTGGCGGCAGGTCGAGCGGCTCGCCGATCTGGATGTCGATCGGCACGGCGGCGTCGAGGAAGGCCGAGGGGGTCTCGTGGCCGAGGTCAGCCAGCATCTTGGCGTGATCCTCGCTGGTGAGGCCGATGTGGCGGGTGACGAAGTCGTGGGGAAGAGCGGTCATGTCAGGCACCTCGGACGTAGCGATGGGGAATAAAAGGCAGTTCAGCGACGACGCAGGGAATGTCGTTGCCGCGGACATCGGCGATCAGGCGGGTACCGACGTCAGCGAAGAGCGGCGGCACATAGGCCATGGCAACCGGTCGCTCGACGGTCGGACCGTGCCCACCGGAGGTGACATCGCCGACGGCCTCGCCCTCGGGCGTGCGCAAAGCGGCGCCGTCGCGAACCGGTCGCTTGCCTTCGGGGGCGAGCCCAACGCGAACTCGCGATGGTCCGTGTGCCAATTCGTCGAGTACCCGCTGGCCGCCGAGGAAATCGCCGGCCTCGCGGCGGCGTTTCGGCATGGACCACACCAGGTTGGCCTCGACCGGGCTGATCGTCTCGTCGAGGTCGTTGCCATAGAGGCAGAGGCCCGCTTCGAGTCGCAGGGCATCGCGAGCGCCGAGGCCGGCCGGGCCGACCTCGGGCTGGGCGAGAAGGAGGCGGGCAATCCGGTCGGCCACCTCGGCAGGCACGGTGAGCTCGAAGCCATCTTCGCCGGTGTAACCCGAGCGAGAGACCTCGATGGGCGTTCCATCGATCTCGATGGTGATGGCGTCCATGAAGATCATGGCGGCAACGGTGGGAGCGAGCCGGGCCAAGGCGTCGACGGCCTTCGGACCTTGGAGGGCCAGGAGGGCGTAGGGGGCACGATCCACCACGTCGAGCGTGGGCAGCGAGGCACGAAGGTGGGGGAGGTCGACCGAGCGTCGGGCGCCGTTGACGACGAGAACGAGATGCTCCCCCGAGGTAGCCGAAAGCGGGCGAGTGACCATCATGTCGTCGATCAGCCCGCCATCGGCGTTGGTCAGCAGCGCGTAGCGCATCCGTCCTGGCTCGAGAGTGGTGAGGCCGGCGGGGGTGAGGGCCTCGAGTGCCTCGGCAACATTCGGCCCGTGAAGGTCGACGACGCCCATGTGCGAAACATCGAACAGCCCCGCAGAGGTTCGCACCCGGTTGGTCTCGGCAATGGCACCCTCGTAGTGCACCGGTAGTGACCACCCGGCAAAGTCGACCATCCGGCCACCGAGTTCATCGTGCAGGGCGGCAAGAGGCGTCGTGAGAAGGGGCGTGGCGGGAAGAGGACTCGTTACGGGTTCGGACACGAAAAGGCACCTCGGAGCTCGTTGGCTGGGTGCCCCCTCTGTCGCTGATACCTGAGAGTTTGGCGGCCGGAGCCGCTTTCTCCTTCGGTGGCCGCTTCTCCCTGCAAAAACAGGAATCCGACGCTCTCCAGAGTGGCCAAAGACAAACGGTACGGATGCCTGAGAGTTTCCGGGGCGGTTGCTCCTTCGGCGGGCCGGCGAACCGACCGCTCTCCCGAGCGCCTATGAGGCCATCCGAGAGACTAGCTCAGCGCTCGAGCAGTGCGTCGACGCGTGAGTCGATTGCCTCGGTGGATTCCTGGGTCGCCTGGATGCGGCCGAGCCAGGTGAGCGACACCTCTCCGGCCATGATGGAGCCGACATCAGTGGTCGCTGGCTGATCGTGTTCCTCGCCGAACTGCATGTCGACGTAGAAGCTGCCTTCGTGGCCGAACTTCGGTTCGAGGACAACGGTGGACATGGCCCGAGGTGGTTCATTGCCGACCTCGGTCCAACGCCGGGTGGTGATCTCGCTCAGTTCGACATTGGGGACGTTGATGTTGAGCACCGACGGCTGTGACGGCGGGGACTCGATCATGGCCTGGACGGCCTCGGCTGCGATCGCTGCGGCCGTCTGCCACTTCTGGTTGGCGATGGCGTCGTCCCAGCCCTGTCCCTCAGCACCGAAACCGGTGACCGATTGACTGACAGCAACACCGTTGATGCCGCCGTTGCGTGCAGTCAGGGCTGCGCCAATGGTGCCGGAGTGGTACACCGAGCGACCAACATTCGCCCCGGGGTTGATGCCGGAGACGATGAGATCGGGCTTCGGACCGAAGGCGCCGAGTCGGGCAAAGAACACGCAAAGCGCTGGTGGCCCTGACACGGTCCAGACGGTGTCGAAGCCATCGAGCTTGATCTTGTGGACTTCCGGCCGGGTCAGCCAGAGAGCGCCAATGGCGGCTCCTGCACCGGAGTACTCCCGGTCAGGGGCAACGATGATGACCTCGCCGAACGGCTTCATCGCCTCGGCAAGAATGTGCAGGCCGACGGAGTCGATGCCGTCGTCATTGGTCAAGAGCAAACGCATTCACGCACGGTACCGGGGCGGTAGCCCCGACTTGGTGAACCGCAGTCGAACGGGCGGAGAACTGCGCTCGACAAAATGGGGTCAGGCGCCGGTGACGTATTGCTTCAGGAAGACTTCGATCTCGGTGCTCGGTACGTCGTAGTCCGGAGCCGGGTTGGGGTCGCCTTCGGTGAAGAAGGAGAGCATGGGGCACCCCTCGGATGGGCCTTCGAAGGCCTGCTCGGCAACCACCGTGGCGCTCTGCGCATCGCGCAGGGTCAGCTCGTAGGAGGAGTCGAACGTCTGGACCGACCACGACAGGTCTGAGTCGTCGTCCTCGTAGCCTTCGCACAGCTCGGCCGGTGTTGCCGACACTCGGTTGAGGCAGGCGACGAGTTGGGTGGTCTCGAAGCTTTCGAAGCTCGTCTCCCAGCCATCGGGCAGGGTCACCGTGCTGTAGCTGTACTCGGGGTCTTCGCCCTCGAGAAAGACGAGTGGGTGCAGGTCGCCTTCTGGGGTGTAGGCCGAAGCGGTGGCGAGGCCGGTGCCCCGACAAACCTGGCTGAACTCGCTTTCGGAGAAGATCGGGGTGGGTCCGCTCGTCGTGGTGTTCTCGTTGGCTGCGCTATCGGCGCTCTCAAGCCCTACATCGGAGCCGCTCGAGCCGCACGAGGCAAGCAGGAGGACCGACCCTGCGATCAACAAACGGATTGGTCGGCGGTTCTGGTTCATGGTGAATCCCTCTCTCGCACGGGACCCTCTGCCTCCGAGCGAATGTGCCAACACCATCGGTCAGCGTCAGCGATTGTTGAGCAGACTCATGCTCTGCGCTGTTTGCGGAGCCTGCGTGGATTCTCTTCGGCGCTGAGGAGTCCGGCGCCGCGCGCCGTAGGAACCCACTCGCCTTGATCCTCCACGGGGATGGCTTCGCGAGTGGTGATGCGCACACCGAGGTAGAAGGCCAACAGGAGGGGAACGCCACCAAGCACGACGAAGTACTCGCTCGTGCCGAACGCAGCCATCAACGCACCCGTGAGCAGCGGACCGAACATGGCGCCGACCCCGCTCAGCAGCACGTAGCCAGCCGAGCCGGCGAGCAGATATTCGTTCGGAAGGTTGTCGTTGAGAAAGGCCAGCGAGACCGAGTAGAGCGGGAAGATGGCCCCGCCGGCGAAGAACAGAATGACCAGCGCGGCAATACTGTCGGGCTCGACGAGCAGCATCGACAGGCTGAGAACGCCGGCGGCGGTCGCGACGATCGCCAGGGCGGAGCGACGATGCACCCGATCAGACCATCGACCGACCGGGAATTGCAGCACGGTTGCGCCGATGAGCGGAGCGAAGAGGAAGGCCGAGAGCGCCGCCCCGCTGAGGCCTGCGCGGCTGGCATAGATCGATGCCATACCCATGATCGTTCCTTGGCTCATGCCGACCAATGCCGCGGCGATCACACCCGGCGGCATGAGGGAGTAGAGCTTGCGGATCGGCAAGGGCTCGATGACCTCGACCCTGGGGGCGGCCGAGGTCGAAAGCGCAATCGGGACGAGTGACAACGAGGCAAGGACCGAAGCCAGGATGAAGAGTGAGACGCCTGCCGGGTCAGCGACATTGAGGAGGAGCTGGCCGAGGCCGATGCCAGCAGTCGACACGGTCATGTAGGCCCCGAGGAGCTGGCCTCGAGTGATGTTCGTCGTGATGGCGTTGAGCCAGGATTCGACCACGACGTACAAGCCGGCCAGGCAGGCACCGGTCACGAAGCGCAGCAGGACCCATACCGGTGGACTGAGGATCACGGCGTAGAGCAGTGACGCGGTCGACGCCAGTGACGCCAGAGCGGCGAAGACACGAATATGTCCGACGAGCGCGAGCGTGCGCAGCGCCAGCTTCGTGCCGCCGAGGTACCCGGCGAAATAGGCGGCGATGATGATGGGCGTCCAGGAAGGGGAAAAGCCTTCGATCTCGGCTCGGACACCAATCAGTGAGCCTTGCATGCCGTTACCCAGCATGAGTAGACCAAAGCCTCCGAGAAGTGCCGTAGCCGCAGCTCGTGGTGAAGGATGCGGTACCGCATCGGTTTCCGCGTCGTTGGTCGAGTCAGACATTGGCTCACGTTGATCTGTGTTGAGCTCGGATCTGAACTGGGCTCGGAGCGGTGGGTGGAGCGGGCGAAGGCTATCCCGACTCCGAACCGATCGCGGTCTTCGGTAGGGTCGGGAGGCATGGACGCCCAGCACCTTCCAACCGACGCCCAGCAACGAATCGAGGCGCTCCTCGCCGACCTCGATCAGACGCTGCCTGATGTGGTCTCGGGACTCCATGTCGTTGGCTCGATTGCCCTGGGTGACTATCAGCCAGGGCACTCCGATATCGATGTGGTCGTGGTGACCAGGCACCCGCTGGGTGAAGCTGACGTGGCGGCCGTTGACTCGGTGCATCAGCGTGATCGACGCAACGCGGGCGGACCGATCCAGGCGAGCTATCTGACCACGTCGTCGTTGGCAACCAAGGCCGATCCGTTGGTGCCCTCGGTCTCGCACAACGACGGAACGACGGCGTACGGCACCGATTTCGAGGTCAATCCTGTCACCTGGCGGAGCCTGGTTCGTCACGCCGTTGCCGTGCGAGGCACCGCGACATCGGTGTGGATGCGCGATCCAAGTGATGGCGAGGTTGCCGTGTTCTGTCGCACCAATCTCGCCGAGTATTGGCGGCCGATGGCAGAGACGATGCTTCATGAGCCTCGTGACGTCGAGGGGTCGATGCTCGAGTGGATGGGGCTTGGCCCGGCTCGACTCATCCACACGATCGAGACGGGAGACATCATCTCCAAGACCGAGGCCGGCAATCACATGCTGGAGATCGCCACCGAGGCGGAGCGTCCGGCCTTCGAGGCAGCGTTGGCCGTCCGACGAGGCGAGATTTCGAGCGACGCACCGGTCGACTACCGATTGCTGGCCGCCGCCGCGACGGCAACGATACGACTCAGCTCTGGCTGATGCAGGCGGGTGTCGTCGGGGTGTGAGTGGTTCAGGCGGGAGTGAAGCTCACCGGCAGGACTTTGACCCAGTTGAGGAACGTCGAGTGCGCCCCCTTGGATTCGCCGGAAACCGCGATGTCGGGGAGGCGAGTGAGTAGCTCTCGCAGCGTTGCTGCGACAGAAAGCCGTCCGAGTCGTGCCCCGAGGCAGAAGTGAGGGCCGACGCCAAAGGCCAGGTGCAGGTTGGGTGAGCGGGTGAGGTCGAAACGGTCGGGGTCGGTGAACACGGCTTCGTCTCGATTGCCCGATGGGTACCAGAGCAAGACCTTGTCGCCAGCTTTGATCTGGGCGCCACCCAGTTCGACGTCACGCGTGGCCGTGCGGCGGAAGTGGAGCACGGCGTTGTTCATTCGCAGCGTCTCTTCGACGAATCCGGGCAGATGGGTGTCGATGTCGGACAGCAACAGTTCGCGTTGGTCTGGCCAGTCGGTCAGGGCCCGGATGGCACCGGTGAGGGTCGATCGCGTTGTTTCGTTGGCGGCGACGAGGAAGAGGTACCACATCATGGCCACGTGATCGTCGGCCATTGGTTCGCCATCGACCTCGGCGTTGACCACTCGAGAGATGAAGTCGTCGCCCGGGTTCGCCCGTTTCTCGGCGATGACGGCACGTCCGTAGTCGAAGAGCGCGTCTTTTGCCGCGAGGAAATCCTGAACCGTGCCGCCGTAGTCGGGGTCGTGATTACCGATGATGGCGTTTGACCAGGCATAGAAGGTGCGTCGGTCGGTCTCGGCCACGCCGAGCAGGTTGGCGAGAATCCGGAGCGGGACCTCGGAGGCGACCTCGTCGACGAACTCGGCCGAGCCGTTGGGGGCGATGGCGTCGACCACATCGATGGCAATCTGCTCGATGGACTCGGCCAGTCGAGCGACCCCCTTGGGTCCGAACGGCTCTCGGATTGCCTTGCGAAGAGCGGTGTGTTCGGGCGGGTCCATGGCCATCAGGTTCAGGCGAGTCTCCTCGAGGATGTCCCCCCGAATGTCGGCGCCGGTGAAACCGCCGAGCCACGACGAGAAGGTACCGGGATCAACCGAGACCGTGTGGATGTCTTCGTGGCGGGTCACGCACCAAAAGCCTGGGCCTTCGCGGCCACCTTCGCGTTTGGGCGGTTCGAGGTGCCATGACACCGGCGCCTGCCTCCTCAGCGCAGCGAAGGCTTCATAGGGAGGGCCGTCGGCGAAGGTCGCGGGACTCCACAGGTTGATATCGATGGTGTCGGCAGCCAGTGGTGAACGCTCCATCGGGCGATGATGGCAGGGATCGCGGCGCCAGACCATCGCTGTTCAGCGAGTTCGCAACACCAGAGGAAGCACCGGGCCGGCGCCGGCACCGGTGAGCTCCCACGCGGCAACGGTGATCGTCCACCGAGAATCGGCCTCGTCGTCGATCAACAGGACCGGACCAGCGAGGATTGCGGGATCGGAGGGGAAACGGGACGGGTCAGCCACGATGCGCCCCCTGACGTTGCCGACCTGGTGAGCCGAGTTGGCCTGCTCGACCTGGAAGGTGGCGTCAGGCGTTGGTGCTTCGATGAGCACGTGATGCACGGGCAGCTTGCCGATCGTGCCCAACCCCTCGGCAACACCGTTGATCAACTCGAAGCGACGGCGGGAGGGCATGGGGCAGATCCACGTCGGCCGTTCGTCCCATGACCATTCCTTGAGCACCACGGCAAGGGAACGGATCAGATCATCGGTCACGGTGATGGTGTCGGCCCGGTCGGCAGCAGCAATGAGAGTGGCAAGCGGTGTGCTCCACCCACCGTCGCCGATACGAGCGAGTGCTCGCCCCGACTGGGCCTGACGATCAGCAGTGATCCGACCCTTGGGAGCACCGATACCGCTCGGCCACTGCTTACGAGGTTCGATCACGAGCTCGCCGCCACGAAGGAAGGCATTGGCTCGGCTGGTGAGGTCGGGGTCGGGTGTGCGCTGCCAGCTGTCGCCGGTGCAGATGTCGCAACGTCCGCAGTCGGTTGCTTCGAGATCATCGAGTGATTCTCGTAAGTAGCGGAGCCGGCAGCGGTCGAGTTTGGCCCAGGTCAGCATCTGGTCGGACTCGGCCCGGCGAAGCTCGGTGAGGGTGCTCGCGAGCTCGTGGTCATAGCTCCACTCGTTGCCCGATCGGACGAATCCGCCCTTGACTCGGTTGACCGCCCCGTCGACTTCGAGAATGTTCATCAACGTGCTGATGCGGTTGCGACCCAAGTTGACCGATGTCTCCAGCGAGGCAACCGAGGTTGCCCGAGTCCGATCGAGTTGGTCGAGTGCGGTTCGGCAGATGGTTTCTGACGGCAGTGAGACCGACTCGAACCAACGCCAAATGGCGGCGTCTTCGACCGGGCGGGGGAGCGCAATCACTTCGGCCCGCTCGATGTTTCGCCCAGCACGACCGATCTGTTGGTAGTACGCGACCGGGGACGGTGGCAGCCCGAGATGGATGCAGAACGCCATGTCGCCCTTGTCGAACCCCATGCCGAGAGCGGAGGTGGCAGCCAAGGCTTTGAGTTCGTTGTTGCGAAGGCCCTCTTCGAGTCGTTGCCGAGTGTCGGCGTCGATGCCGCCGGTGTAGGACTCGACATCGTGACCCTGGCTCCGAAGCCAAGCGGCAGTGTCATCGGCCTGGGCCTGGGTGAGGCAGTAGATGATGCCGGACCCGGGCAGCTGCTCGATGGTCTCGGCCAACCAGGCGAGCCGCTGGGCGTCGTTGTCGAGTTCGACCACGCTGAGACGAAGCGACTCGCGGTCGAGCGAGGTACGCAGCACCAGGGTGTCGTCACCGAGTTGGGACGCAACGTCGTCGGTGACCCGCTGGTTGGCCGTTGCGGTGGTGGCGAGCACCGGAGTCCAAGCCGGGAGCTCGCCAAGGAGGCGGCGCAAACGGCGATAGTCGGGCCGGAAATCGTGACCCCAGTCGGAGATGCAATGGGCCTCGTCGCAGACCAGGGCGAACGGTTGGGTCTGCATGGTCGAGAAGACTCGATCACGGAACCCCTTGTTGGCAAGGCGTTCTGGGGCGATGAGGAGAAGGTCGATCTCGTTTCGGTGAATGCGCTCTTCGATTGCATCCCAGGCGTTGAGGTTGGACGAGTTGATCGTTTCGGCTGCGAGGCCCAGCTTGCGGGCCGACGCCACCTGATCGCGCATGAGTGCCAGCAACGGCGACACCACGACCGTTGGTCCCCAGCCACGGTCGCGCAGCATGCGGGTGGCGGAGAAATACACCGCCGATTTTCCGAAGCCGGTTCGGGCGACGAGTAGCGTGCGCCGGCGGCCGGCAACGACGGCGGCGACTGCCTCGATCTGTTCGGGCCGGGGCACGGCGTTGGGACCGGCCAACGAGCGGACGTGCTCAGACAGTTCGGCCTCGACCTCGGCTCTGGTTGGGCGAGGCGGTTCGACGGCGGTAGTCATCTCGTCACCCTAGAGATCGCCAGTGACAGACTCGTTCCCGGCGACTCGAGCGACCGGGGCTTCAGGGAGTGACAGCTCGGGCCGCTCCACCATCGATTCGGAAGTTCGAGCCAGTGATCGACGCGGCCTGGTCGCCACACAGGAACGCCACCAGCGCCGCCACTTCGTCGGGTGTCGTCATGTCGTTCGTCAAAGGCGCCAGGTCGGATCCGAATGCCTCGGTCACCGAACGGCCGGCCAGTCGCTCGAGCACCTCGGGTGTTGCGATCAGGCCGGGGCTCACCAGATTGGCGGTCACCCCGGTGTGAGCGAGGTCCTGGGCCAGACTCACCACGAGACCTGGCAACGCTGACTTCGCCGAGTAGTACTGCGGACGCACCTTGGCCGGACGGACCGAGCCCACCGTCCCGAGCAGCACGATTCGACCCCAGGCCCGCTCGACCAGCGTCGGGCGGAAAGCACGAATCACTCGAACCGCCGAGAGCACATTACGTTCGTAGGCCTCGAGCCAGTCATCGTCGGTTGCGCTGGCCCAACGTCCACCGGCGGCAACCCCGTAGTTGCACACCACGATGTCGATGTCGTTGCCGATCTCGTCTGCCATCGCCCTGACCGCGGTGTCGTCGAGCAGGTCGGCCACCACGCCGCGGGCGGAGCCCCCGGCAGCGACGATCGAGGCAACCACGTCGTCGGGCTGGCCGGGTTCGAGACCGTGCACGATGACGCTCGCCCCCTCGGCCGCCAGGAATTGGGCGGTCGCAGCACCTGTGCCGCGGTGGCTTCCTGTCACCAGTGCCGTTCGTCGCGCCAGTCCAAGGTCCATGTCACTCCATCCAGTATTCGTCGCCGGTGATCGGTGGTTCGTCTTCGAGCTCTCGCTTGGCTCGCGGCTCGGCCAGGGAACGGGCGATGATCATGCCGCTGAGGAACCCAGCCAAGTGCCCTTCCCAGGAGATGCCTTGCTGAGGTACCAAGCCAACCAGCATTGCGTAGTAGAGGAAAAGGGCGACCGCAGCCGGTGCTGCGGCACGAACACTGCGCTCGAACAGGGCAGCGCCCAACAACGCCCCCAGGTAGCCGAAGACCACACCGCTGGCTCCGATGTGATTGCCCGCTCCGGCGAAGGCCCAGGTGAGTGCTCCGCCCAAGAGGTAGGCAGCGATCGTGACGCGAAGCCAGTAGCCAAAACCACGAATGGCCACCAGCGCGCTGAGGAAGAGAAAGGGAGCGCTGTTCGAGAAGATGTGGCGCCAATCACTGTGCAGGAACGGGGCCCACAGGACTCCGTCGAGTCCGCTGGTGCTGCGGGGCACGATGCCATTGCGTTGGAGGCGTTCACCGAGCGCAAAGGTGTCGACGAACTCGACCGCCCACATCACCGCGACGATGCCGACGACGAGGCCGATCTGTCGGATCAGCGCGGTGCGTCCTGCATCTTCGTTGGTATCGAGGTCGTTGATCATCAATCGAGAAAAATCGGTAGGTGGCTTGGCCCGCGCAGGGTGAGGGTTGGCTTCCACACCAACTCGTCT
This sequence comes from Acidimicrobiales bacterium, assembly GCA_038212405.1. GTDB lineage: Bacteria > Actinomycetota > Acidimicrobiia > Acidimicrobiales > SZUA-35 > JBBQUN01. The sequence goes on from JBBQUN010000032.1 coordinate 15,609, forward strand.
CGGTCGACGGAGTAACCGGGGAAGCGGCGGACGAACCCCGTGATGGCGATACGCCCTTCCATTCGTGCCAGCGCTGCGCCTACACAGTGGTGTATGCCATGGCCGAACGAGAGCGGGCGGGGATCGTGGCGATCGAGCATGAGGTCGCCGGCCCGCTCGAACCGGCGCGGATCGCGGTTGGCCGCGCCCAGCAACACCGTGATGTCGCTGCCTGCGGGAATCGTGATATCGCCGACAGGCAGAGCTTCGAGCGTCATTCGCTGCGTGACCTGGACCGGGCTGTCGAAGCGCAACAGCTCGTCGATGGCGTTCGCATCGAGGTCGGGGCGCTGGAGCAGCATGCTCCTGGCATCGGGGTGTAGGTCGATGGCCAGCAACGCGTTGCCAATCAGACTCGACGTGGTCTCGTGGCCAGCCCCCATGACGAGACTCACCATCGAGATCAACTCACTCCTGGTCAGTTCGTCGCCATCGTCTTCGATCTCGATCAGGCGACTGATGAGGTCGTTCGTCGGTGCGGCGCGGCGTTGGTCAGCGAGATCCATGAAGTAGTCGGAGAGTTCGTGAACGAGTCGGTTCATCTCGCCGGGGCCGAAGGCGTTGAGCGGATCGACGAACGTGATGACGACGTCCGAGACCTCCTTGAGCCAGGGCCAGTCGGCTTTCGGGATGCCAAGCAGTTGGCCGACGACTTGAATGGGAAGCAGATCGGCGAAGGCCGTCATGACATCGACGCTGGCGGGTAGCTGATCGTCGGCGGAGGGGCGGGCCAGATCGTCGAGCAGATCCATCGCCAGCGCTTCGACCTCGGGTTCGAGCAGTTCGATCGATCGAGGCGTGAACGCGCGGCTGATCAGCTTTCGCAGTCGAGTGTGGTGCGGCGGATCGATCGAGATGAGCCAGTTCGAGAAGAACGCCAGCACGTCATCGTCGAGCTGGGTGTAGGGGCGGATCGCCAACAGCTGCTCGCTTCGATCAACCGATACCGCGGGCGATCGAAGCACCGCCTCACACTCGTCGTAGCCGGTGACGATGTAACTGCGCAGGCGCCGGTGGTACATTGCCGCCCCTTCGTTGCGGAGCAACTGGTACCCCGGGTAGGGGTTGGAGCGCCGCTCTGGTTCGAAGGGGTTGTACGGCGCAAGCAGCGGCGTCATCGCCCGGGCTGCCCACTCGCGTTTGGCGACGTGGCGCAGCACCGGGAAGAGCACCTGTTCACGTCGCATGGGCCCGACTCTAGACTCATCGGGCCTTCGAGCGAACGCGACGACGTTCTCGGCGCTCGACCCCGGTGCCGTGCCCGAAGCGCTCAGTCGTTACGACGACGAAGGCTTGCAGCGCGAGCTGTGCAGCGTCACGCCAGCGAGGGAGATGGTTCAACCGACGATGTCGTAGATCCGCTCGACGACACCGGCAGCGGTTGCGTTGCCGAGAATGTCGCCCTGCATCTTGTTCATCATGTAGGCGATGGTCATGCGGCGGTCGAGGTCGTTGATGATGACCGACCCGCCCCAGCCACCCCAAAAGCAGAGGCGACCGTCGGGCATCGTCGGGAAGTTCTCGGCCTCCAGCGCGTACCCGATGCCGAACCGGACGTTGCTGAACAGCACCTGGTCGACGCCGCTCGACTGTTCCTCGAAGATGCGATCGATGGTGGCCGGAGAAAGCAGACGAACGCCGTCGACCTCGCCGCCGTTTGACACCACCGACTGCACGCGTGCCACCGAACGAGCGTTGCCGTGCCCGTTTGCCGCTCCGATTTCGGCTTGCCGCCAGTCGGTGCGCCACGACGCCTCTGCCGAGGCGACGGGGCCGGTGAAGGTGCGGATGGCCGGATGCTCAGGCGGGAGTGCGCTGAGATCGGCGGCCATCGGTGGCGGTGGCACGACGTTGGAAACCCGGTGGTGATGGGCGGCAGGGAGACCGATATGGAAATCGGCGTCGAGAGGCCCGGCGATCTCCTCGGCGAAGAACGTACCGAGTGAGCGACCGTCGGTGCGACGGATCAGTTCGCCAACGAGATGGCCCTGGTTGAGCGCGTGGTAGCCCGAGGCGGTTCCTGGCTCCCACCACGGTGCCTGCTCAGCCAATCGTGCCGTGGCGGCCGGGACGTCGATGACGTCATCGATGGTGACTGGCTGGTCCCAGCCCGACACGCCCGAGGTATGGCTCAGCAGGTGACGAACCAGCACCCCTTGCTTGCCGTTGGCAGCGAACTCGGGCCAATAGTCAGCAACCGGAGCGTCGAGATCGAGCAGGCCACGCTCGGCCGCCACCAGAGCCGAGAGGTTGGTCATGGTCTTGGTGGTGGACCAGACGTTGGTGATCGTGTTCTCGGTCCAGGCAACGGTGCGCTCGTGATCGGCCCAACCGCCCCACACGTCCAGGACGGAGCTCCCATCGATGGTCAGGGCGACCGACAAGCCGAGGTCGTGCTCGCTGTCGATCTGTGCGGACAAGAAGTCGGTCAACTCGTCGAACCGGCTGTCGTGTGCACCGTTGATCTCTGCCATCTGGGTCCTCTCGAATTGCCGCTCGCTGACCTTAGCGGAGAAGTGGCGGCAGCCACATCGGTGGACGGTCCTCTCGACGTGCCATCATGAAGCGATGCTGATCGACACCATTCGCACGGATCTGACAACGGCCATGAAGGCCCGTGATGCGCTCACCATGCGCACGCTGCGGTCGGTGATCGCCGCTGTGCAAGAGAAGGAAGTCTCGGGCAAGTCGGCCGGAACACTCGACGACGACGGGGTTCTGAAGGTCATCGCCGCCCAGGTCAAACAGCGAGCCGAGGCCGCCGAGGCGTTCGACACCGGCAACCGGCCGGAAAAGGCAGCCGACGAGCGTGCCGAGTCGGAGATCCTCGAGCGCTACCTGCCGAAAGGGTTGGCCGAAGACGAACTCATCGCTCTGGTCGAGTCGACGTTGTCGGCGAACGGATTCACCGACAAGGCCGACATGGGCAAGGCAATGAAGGCCGTCAACGCCGAAGTCGGTGGCCGGGCCGATGGCCGCATGGTTGCCGACTTGGTCAAGGCCCGGCTGAGCTGATGTGTGCCGATGAGCAGCCGAGCGTCGTCAGCAATCGCTCCATTGCGGCGATGCTCGGCGAATTGGCCGAACTCACCACACTCGCCGAGGGGTCGCCCCAGTCGTTCAAGGTGCGGGCCTACGAGAATGCCATGCGAGCGGTCGAGTCAGAGTCGGGGCTGCTCGCCGAGATGAGCGCAGCACAACTGGCCAAATTGAAGGGCATCGGCAAGTCGACCGCCTCGAAGATCCGCGAGTTCATCGACACCGGCTCGGTCGACAAGCTCGATGCCCTGCGTTCGGCGTATCCGCCCGACGTCGTTGCGCTCAGCAAGATTCCCGGCCTCGGCCCAAAGACGTTGGAACAGATTCGGTCACACCTCGGGATCAACGATCTCGAAGGGCTACAGGCGGCCATCGACAACGAATCGCTCCGCACCGTGCCCGGTCTGGGGGCGACGAGCGAGGCAAAGATCGCCAAGGCCATTGCTCGTCTCGGTATGTCCGGCAAGGATCGGCGAACCCCGATTGCCGATGCGCTCCCTTTGGCGGAACGCCTCGTTGCCGAACTCGCCGTGCTGGACTCGGTGACCGATGTGGCGTACTGCGGCAGCCTTCGCCGTTTCTCCGAGACGATCGGCGACGTCGACATCACCGTTGCCTCATCTGATCCGGCGTCGGTCATGAAACAGGTTCGCAACCATCACGACGTGCACGACGTCGTTGTCACCGGTGAAACCAAGACCTCGTTCCTCACGGTGAAAGGTCTCCAGGTCGACGTGCGAGTGGTCGAACCCGATCAGTTCGGTGCCACCACGCTGTATTTCACCGGATCGAAAGCCCACAACATCGAGTTGCGCCAGCGGGCCATGGACCGCGGATTCGTCCTCAACGAATACGGATTGTTCGAAGCCGAACGAGACGGTGAGGGCAAGCCGACCAAGAAGGCCAGCGATGTCGCCATCGCCCGACTCACCGAAGCCGAGATCTACACCGCCTTGGGTATGTCGCTCGTGCCGCCGCCAATGCGTGAGGCGACGGGCGAAATCGAAGCCGCTGCCAGTGGTTCGCTCCCCGACTTGGTCACCAAGGCCGATATCCGCGGCGACCTCCACTATCACACCGACCGCTCCGGCGACGGCCGTTCGTCATTGGCCGACATGGTCGCCGAGGCCGCCACTCATGGCTATGAGTACCTGGCCATCACCGATCACGGCGAAGACCTTGCCATCAACGGCTCCTCACAAGAGGAGATGCTCGAACACCGCGAGAACATCCGAGCGCTTCAGGCCGACTACCCGAACATGACGCTGCTGTATGGCTGTGAGCTCAACATCGGCGCGGCAGGCGGGCTCGACTACTCACCAGAGTTCCGGGCCCTGTTCGACTACACCGTGGCGTCAGTCCACTCACATTTCGACCAGGACCCAAAGACCCAAACCCAGCGACTCGTGACCGCCATCGCCGACCCGAGCGTCAACTCGATCGGACACCTCACCGGGCGCTACATCGGACGTCGACCTGGGATCGAACTCGAGATCGACATCGTGCTCGAAGCGCTTGTCCATTTCGACGTCGCGCTCGAGGTGAACGGAGCACTCCAACGCCTCGACGCGGCCTCCGATGTTGTTCGCAAAGCCGTCGATCGAGGCGTCAAGTTGGTGATCAACACCGACTCGCATCACACATCCGAACTCGGGCGTATGGAGTACGGGGTGTTGACCGCCCAGCGAGGCTGGGCGCCAAAAGACCTGGTCGTGAACACCTGGCCGCAAGCCACGTTCCTCGAATGGGTGGGTCAGTCTCGCTGAAGATCAGCGTCGTTCAAGATCAGCGTCGTTCAAGATCAGTTGCCGCCGAGGAGCGAGCCCATGTCCATCGGCTGTGCATCAGCCGGCGCCTCGATGGTCTGGGCGGTTCCGAGATCGTTGAGGTCGATGCTGATCGAACCGTTCATGGCCTGACCGGTGGTGGGGTCGATGGCGTCGGTGTCGATGGTGACCACGTCGATCATGCCCGCGGCATCGAGGATGAGATCGATGTCGAGGGGCTGATTGGCAACGTCGGCCGGCAGCTCCTCACCACCGAACGCATCGGTGAAGAGAGCAAGGCTCGGGAGGTCGGCCGCCAAGCGCTGTGCCTCTTCGACGGTGACCGTGGCCCGGAAGTGTCCTACAGCGATCTCTTCGACATTCGACGCTGACTTCACCAGTTCGACGATGCCATTCGAGACGGAGTTACGGACGTCGACCGGCAAGCCCGACGTTGCCAACAAATCGGCGATCTTCGGGTCATCGATGGCAAACCAATCGGTGCCGAGGCTGACATAGATCGTGCCGTCAACGACTCGGACCTCGGGTGTGTCGCCGAATCCCGACATCATCTCGTCGCCGCTGATCGTTGCCCTCAGATCCGATCCGTCGAAGGCGGTGGTGAGTACGAACGCTTGCTGGCCACTGCCATCGTCGGTCGTGACGGTGACGATGGCGGTACCTGCTCGTGCTGCTTCGGTGTTCTCTGCCGCAGCGATCATCGCTGCTTGGGCTTCGGGCATCGAGCCCGGTGCGATCGCCACAGCGCCGAAACCGACCGCAGCAGCGGTTGCGGCGGCAACCCCGGTGAGGGCAAAGCGGCGCTTCTTGGCGGAACCGCGCGGTGCGAACTCGTCTTTCGACGGTGCTGGTCCGAAGTCGCGGGTGGCGGCCGTCTCGGAGGAAAGGGTCTCGGATGGAAGGCGTGCGGACGGGAGGTCTGCGGACGAAGGGGCGCTCATGGTGATCTCCTGGAAGAGGGTTTCGGCTTGTATGCCCGAAGCGAGAGGAACGTGGGGAATGGGGTTGGCGTCGCGCAATGCAGCGAGGACCGGCTCGAGGTCGTTCTTGTCGATCATGAAATCAGTCCTTGGTGAGTGCGTCGGCGAGGCGCTGGCGGGCGCGGTGGAGTCGGATGCCAACGGCGTTGGCGGAACAGTCGAGAACATGCGCGGCTTCGGCGTGCGAGAGACCTTCCCAGGTGACCAGGGTCAAGACGTCTTGATCGTCTTGGCTCAGGGTGGCGAGGGCGTCGAGCACCGGCGACGGGTCGCCGACCACTTCGGTCGAAGGGTCAACCGAGGCAGCCGACACCGTGGGCTCGTCGACGAGTCGGAGATGGAGATGGCCTTGGCGGGTCTCGGTCCGCCGAAGGTTGCCCAGAACGCCTCGGGCGACGCCGAACAACCAGAGCCGTGTGTTCGGCGGCGCCGGGACGTCGGCCAGTCGACGCCAGGCAACGAGGAACGTTTCGCTGACCGCATCATTGGCCATCGCCTCCGGCGCTCGACGCCGGCAATACGCCTCGATATCGGCGTGGTTGGCGTCGAAGATGACGCGAAAGGCCTCGGTCGGGGTCGATGATGCCATCAGCAGAGCCTTCGTCTTGTCGACGACGGTCGTGCCGACTTGCTCGAGCGAGGGGGAAACGACGGACACAACCACCACATGTCCGGCATCGTCTCGATCCTTTCGGTCAATCGGAAATCTTTCGGTCAATCGGAAATCTTGTGTGCGAGGCTCGGCGGCGGGATCTGCTTCCACTGGGCGATCTCGTAGAAGAACCGGTCGGCTCGTTTGATGGTCGATCGGACCAGGTAGTGATTGGCCGCACCACCAACAACGGCACCGATCCCGAAGGGCAAGAGCTTCCCAACGAGCAGCACGCTTCGCTCGGCGCCGTAGCGGGCGATCAACGTACGGGCCACGCGACTGTTCGCTCGATCGAGCACATCGAGCGAGACGGTTCGAGAAGCCGCAACGGTGCCTCCGAGTTCGGCGATGGTCTTGCCCAGGCCCTCGGCTGCATCGTCGTCGAAAGTGAGCAGGGCCAGCACCCAACTCTTTCGCTCCTCGACCACCGCATCGGTGTGCCCGTGGACGGCGGCGACCGTGAGGATCATGTCGGCAGTGCGAGTGGCGGTCCAGGCGATCTCGCTGGTGGTCAGTCCGATCGCCGCCATGGTGCCGACGCCGGGCATCGCAGCAGTTCCGCCGGCGGTGGCGCCGAGCGCGACGAGTTCACGAAGAAAGGTCCGCTCGATGTGGGCGACACGCTCGGTCACGGTCCCCGTCGTCTCGCTGGCTCGTTCGAGCGCCTGGTCCCAGCGGCTCTCCACCGCTCGCTCGATGGCGGCCATCATGATCTTGCCGGTCCCGAACGATTGCAGCCGGGATTTCTTCTTCTTGGCCATGTGCCATTGTGCCTCCTGACCGGTCGGGAACCAGATCGGCCGGGCCATCGTCGGAGAACCATGAAGATCCAACGAATCGCCCTCCCCATCACACTCGCTCTTGCCTTGGCCGGCTGCGGCAGCGACGGCACCGACGTTGCCGCTGAGGGAACGCTTCCGGTTCCTGACGCCTCCACCACGACCGTTCCCGGTGGCCCGCTTGGCGCCGGCACCGGTGCCATCGGCACCGTCGAGATCACGGTCACACACCCCGATATCGAACCCATCGTCTACACGGTCGGTTGCATGGGAGATACGTTCCCGGTGACGCCGGCGGTGGACGGCGTCAACGGCCAGCAGGCGTGCGATCTCCTCGCCAACGAGGCAGTCATCACCCGTCTGGTCGAGGGTGTCCCCGCCGATCAGATGTGCACCGAAATCTACGGCGGGCCGGACGAGGCGCACATCGTTGGCGAAGCTGACGGTGTCGCCATCGATGCAACGATCACCAGAGTGAACGGCTGCGAGATCGACGCCTGGGAATCCATGCTTGGTCTCCTCCCGGTGGCCATCGGCGCTACCTGAGTCGATGAGTCGGCCGAAACGTCGACGCCTTGACGTCGACCGCGACCGTGGCCGCCAGACGAGCAGCGGCCTTTGATGCGGCGATCGGATGGCGAAGGTGATGCCGTGACGTTCCCGCGTCGCGGAACGGGTGGAGTAGTTGTGCGACCATGCCGGTTGGGATGTACTCGTCGACGCCATAGACCGTCGGTCGACGATGCTTCGGCATGAAGTACGTACCGAACAGTTGATCCCAGAGTGGGAGGAATACCGAGTAGTTGCTGTGGATGGCCTTCGGGTCGTTGGTGTGGTGCCAATGGTGGAACTCCGGGGTGATCACGACGCGATGGATCGGACGAAGCCGCCATCGCACATTGGCGTGGAGGAAGATCCCGGCAATGGCTTGGATGATGGCAAGCGCACCCGTGAATTCCGCGCTGAACCCGGCGGCGAGAAGAAAGAAGAACGGGGGTGCCACGATGGCGCCGTCAAAGGGATGATTGCGAAATCCGCTGATCCAGTCGAGATGCTCGGTCGAGTGGTGGATGGCGTGAAAGCGCCACAGCAGCGGGACTTCGTGCGACCATCGATGCACCCAGTAGATCGCGAGGTCGAACAGCGCGATGCCGACCAACGCCTTGACGCCCGAAGGCAGCATCGTCACCAATGGGCGCAACGCCAAGCCGGGCACCCACGCCAAGGTCACGAAGCCGACCAGGATGGCGATGGCGATGCCGACGGTGTTCAGCAGCGGACTTGCCAGCGCGTAGCCGATGTCGCTGGCAACCTGCGGGCGGCGAAGGGGTTGGCCCCGATGGCGAGGAACGAGCTTCTCGAACGGTACGACCAAGACGAAGAGGGCGAGAATCACGCCGAGCGGTGACCGGTCGATCAACAGTGAGGCGACAACGATCGCAACGGCGCCGGCAACGCAGGCGAGGCGGATGGTTCGATCGCGTCGGTTCAGGACCCGCTCTCTTGGCGAAGGTGGAGGCCAGGTCTGTCTCACCGGTGTCGGCGGTGCCGGCGGTGGTGGCTCGAGTGGTGGCCTCGTGGGTGGAGCTGGCGTCGTGGCGGTCATGGTCGAGCTGTCGTTGCCAAGGCTCGAATCGGTTCGGTTCTGAGCGCAATCGCCCACCACCGGAGAATTCTTGGTCGAGAATGAACCGATTGGGGTCGTCGGGCCGACAGGAAGGTCAATGTCGACAGCTTGGTCAGCGGTTGCCGAACGGGGGGAGGACTCAGCCCTCGTCGCCCGAATCGCCCGAGGTGACCGCAGCGCGCTCGAACAGCTCTATCGGCGTCATGCGTCCTGGCTCGTTCAGCGCCTCCACAGCCGCTGCTCAGACCCCGACCTCGTCGACATGGCGTTGCAGGACACCTTCCTTGCGGTGTGGAAGTCGGCGAAGAAGTACCGCGGCGATGGGGATGTTGGCGCGTGGCTGTGGGGCATCGCCGTTCGCCGACTCGTCGATCAGTTGCGCAAGAAGCGGCCAATTCCGGTGCCAGCCGATGCCGTCGTCGACAGTGTGATCAGCTTCGAAGACGCCTTCCTCGACAGCGGACTCCACGGAGCGCTCGGTCCGGCAGTC
>JBBQUN010000033.1:0-24946 GCA_038212405.1 Acidimicrobiales bacterium
GTTCGTTGCCGGGCGTTATCTCGGCGAGATTCGCGACGGCTGGGACATCCGTGGCAACGCCAACGGTGGCTACCTGATCGCTATCGCCGCTCGGGCCATGGCTGCGGCCAGCGGCCGAGCGAACCCGGTGACGATCACGGCCCACTACCTCGCACCCGGTCGCCCCGGTCCGGTCACGATCGACACCGAGATCGTGAAATCGGGCAAGTCGTTCGTGACCGTCACCGGCTCGATGCGCTCCAACGACAAGCCAATGCTCCAACTGCTCGGCTCGTTCACCGACATCAAACCAGCGGGCGATGTTCTGCTTGCCAATGGCGCCCCTCCTGATTTGCCGCCGGTCGAAGAATGCATCGGCCACGCCCATCGTGCCGAGACTGACTGGCCGCCGGCCTTTCACGGTCGGGTCGACCTGCGGCTCCACCCCGACGACACCGCGATGGAGCCCGAGGGGCCACGCTCGGGCAAGGCACTGGTGCGAGGATGGTTTCGGCTCCACGACGGCGAACGACTCGACGCCATCGCACTCCTTCAGGCCAGCGACGCGTTCCCACCGACCATCTTCAACGCCAACCTTCCCGTTGCGTGGGTTCCGACGCTCGAGCTCACCGTGCAGGTACGGTCCGACCCGGCACCAGGCTGGCTTCGTTGTGTGTTCACGACCCGCTTCGTGACCGATGGCCTGCTCGAAGAAGACGCCGAACTGTGGGACTCGACCGGTCGGCTCGTTGCGCTGTCTCGCCAGCTGGCGCTGATCCCAAGGGTCGATTCGTAAGGGCAAACCAAGACCCCTGAGGAACGGCTGTCACACCCCTTGTTCCATACTCGTGACGCGTGTTCGAAAGGGAGATCAAATTGACCACCAACACCTGTCCAGCCAAGAAGCCTGCACTGCAATCTCGGGCGTCGAGTCCGGCCGTCGAGTTCCGTTTCGATGAGATCGATCTTCGGTCACCCGCTGAGGCGGCACCAGGCGAGACAGCATCAATCAATGGGGCAGCGATCGAGCATCTGGTGCAGCTGGCCTCAGGCGAGGTCGCCACCGTGGTGGGGGCGAACGCCTACCAACCCGAGGGCCCGATGACCACGTTCTTCTCCACCGGGTCGAGCCGGGGAACCATCGATTCCTGGTCAGTCCGGATCGCGTCGTATCGCACAAACGACATCGTCTCGATCCAACGGTCGGTCTCAGGGCCGACCGAGCATCGACAACCTCGCCCGAACCTGGTGGCCGCCTGAGCAGGGACGATTCTCGACACTTCGCCCGACCTTCGGTTCCACCTGATGCAGCAAGTTGTCGTGCGCTGAACGCCAGTGACCTTCGCAATGGTCCTCCCAGCCGCGTGGTTCCCCGACGGGTAAAGATTTCCACATCACAAGCGATCGTCAGTTTTCGCAAGCGACGCCGTCGCGATCGCGGTCTGGTTCGCGGCACCTGCCGGCGGAGCGCCGAACCCATGGCTGCGGCCACGATGGTGGCAGCGAGAACGGTACGGATTGACGGCACCACGAAACGATTCCCCTTTTGGGGGCGACAGTGGCCCAGGGCCCGGGCTGGTTTGGTTGACCGTCTCGAACCCGTTTCGTGATGGCTGCCCCTGAGGCAACATGAGGGCTACCTTGGGCACCGGTCTCGAAGCGTGCAGCGGTTGCTGCCAGAGACCACCGATCGAGACGTGGAGGTTCGGATGTACATCAACGGTGAGTGGACCGAAGCAGTCAGCGGCAATGTCTTCGACGTCAGCAACCCGGCCACCGGTGAGGTGATCGGTTCGATGCCCGACGGTGGGTCGATCGATGCCGCTGCGGCAATCGAAGCAGCACACGCGGCCTTCCCCGCTTGGTCGGCCACCACAGCGCACTCGCGTGCAGCGTTGCTACGTCGGGCACACGCCCTGATGGTCGAACGAGCCGAAGACCTCGCCAACCTCATGACGCTCGAGCAGGGGAAGCCGCTCAAAGCATCTCGGGCCGAAGTGAACTACGGCGCTGACTTCCTCCTCTACTACGCCGAGGAAGCCACCCGAGTCATCGGTTCGTGGATCCCCTCATCTCGGCCCGATCAGCGGTTCCTGAGCATCCGCCAACCGGTTGGTGTCGTTGCCGCTGTCACGCCATGGAACTACCCCATCTCGATGCTCACCAGGAAGATGGGGCCCGCACTCGCTGCTGGCTGCACGATCGTTCTCAAACCGGCCGAAGCAACACCCCTGTGCGCCAAGGCTGTCTTCGAACTCTTCATCGATGCCGGCATCCCTGCTGGCGTGATCAACATGGTCACCGCACTCGACCCGAAGCCGATCGGCGAAATCTTCACCAGCCACGCCAAGGTCGCGAAGCTCACCTTCACCGGCTCTACCGCAGTGGGCCGCCATCTCGCCGGCGCAGCAGCCGGCAACCTCAAGCGAGTCTCGGTCGAACTGGGCGGGCATGCGCCATTCATCGTCTTCCCCGACGCTGACCCCGTTCGAGCGGCCAAAGGCGCGGCAGCCCTCAAGTTCCTCAATTCCGGCCAGGCATGCATCAGCCCGAACCGCCTCTACGTCCACCGTGACGCAGCTGACGCGTTCATCTCGACCATGGTCGAACGCGTTGGCAAGGTGAGGGCTGGCAACGGCTTCGACGACGGCGTCGGTGTTGGGCCACTCGTCAACGAAGCTGCCGTTGCCAAGGTTGCCGCCCAGGTCGATGACGCAACAACGAAGGGCGCCGAGGCCCTCGTTGGTGGCAGCCGCCTGACCGACGGCGACTTTGCCCGCGGCCACTTCTACGCCCCGACACTGCTCACTGGCGTCACCGATGCGATGACCATCTACCGCGAAGAGACCTTCGGCCCAGTCGCTCCCGTGATCATCTACGACGACGTCGACAAGGTGATCGACCTGGCAAACGACACCAACTACGGGCTCGCCGCCTACGTCTACAGCAACGACATTTCCACTGCGATGCGGGCCTTCGAACAGCTCCGCTTCGGGATCATCGGCATCAACGACGTGAACCCCACCTCGGCATCGGCGCCGTTCGGTGGCATGGGCGATTCCGGACTCGGTCGCGAAGGCGGCGCCGAGGGCATCAACGAATACTTGGAAACCAAGCTCGGCGGCTTCGCATTGTGAGGTGGTCCGGTGATCCCGGAACGACGGTGATCCCGGAACGACGGTGGTCCCGGAACGACGGTGATCCCGGGGCACCGCTCCACTCTCGGGTGCGCACCTTGCGCGAGAGCCGTGGCTCGAGCGTCCGAACCATCTCGGCCTTGCGGCTCCCTGGTTGCCTCGTGTTCCCAGGAATCGATGCTTCGGCTCGATAGCTGAATCGTCGGACTCACCGGCTGGGCGCAACCGTCGAGTGGTGCCAGACTGCGCTCATGTATGCCATTCGCTTTGCCGCCACCGGTGGACCAGAAGTCCTCACGTTCGACGAACTCGACGATCCAACACCCGACAGTGGCCAGGTGGTCGTCGATTTGGCAGCCTGCGGCGTCAACTTCATCGATACCTACCACCGCTCCGGGCTCTATCCCATGCCGCTACCGGCTGGACTCGGCATGGAAGGCGCAGGCACGGTGTCGGCCGTTGGCCGCGATGTCGAGCACCTTGTCGTCGGTGATCGAGTCGCCTGGGCCATGGCACCGAATTCCTACGCCACCAAGACCGCGATCTCGGCCGCCATCGCCGTCAAGGTCCCCGATGCGGTCGACCTCGAACTGGCCGCAGCGGTGATGCTCCAGGGACTGACCGCTCACTACCTCATCACCGACACCTGGCCGCTCGCCAACCGCGAGCGCTGCCTCATCCACGCCGGAGCCGGTGGTGTCGGGCTCCTCGCCATCCAGATGGCCAAGCTCAAAGGCGCCGAGGTCTTCACCACCGTGAGCACCGCAGCCAAGGCCGAGCTCGCCGCCGGAGCCGGGGCCGATCACGTCATCAACTACGCCGAGACCAACTTTGCCGACGCCATCGAGGCCATCGCCGGTCCACGTCCGCTCGACGTCGTCTACGACGGGGTCGGCAAGACCACCTTCCACGACGGCCTCCGGCTGCTTCGCCCGCGGGGGCTCATGGCCACGTTCGGGAATGCGTCTGGCCCCGTCGATCCGATCTCGCCGCTGATCCTGTCGAACGGGTCGTTGTTCCTCACCCGCCCGACGCTCGGCAGCTACGCCCAAACTCGCGACGAACTCGTCGGGCGGACCGACGAGCTGTTCGCATGGATGGCCGCCGGCCAACTCGATGTGCGTATCGGCGACCGGCTCCCTCTCGCTGAAGCAGCAGAAGCCCATCGCCGTCTCGAAGGTCGACGTACCACCGGCAAGGTCGTGCTCATTCCCTGACACCAAGGCTCGGGTCTCGCGCGCCTCGCGGCACGCGAGACCCAGAGTTCTCGCTGGAATCAGAGGGAGCAGCCGTCAGGACTTTGGGCGTCCCGCTGGTCCGCTGCGCTTGGCCTTGGGGCGAGGCTTACCCGAGCGAGCGGTCACCTTTGGACCCTTCTTCTTCTTGAGGCCGTCATCGTTCACCTTGGCCGTGCCGGGACGGCCACTGGCGTTCGGCCGACCGGGTCGGGTGCCATCAGCCGAGGGTCGACGGGCGTCAGTGCGTTCGCCACGTACCGGTCGACCGTCGCCAGAGGCGCCGCGGCCCTCACCACTGCGCCCCTCACCACTGCGGCCCTCACCACTGCGACCCTCACCACTGCGGCCCTCACCACTGCGACTCTCACCACTGCGACCACCTGAGTCGCTCCGGCCTCGCCGGCCATCATCGCTACCGCCACGATTGCCGCCGGCATAGCCACCGCCGCTGTTGCGACGACCCTGGCCTCCACGCCGTTGGCCAGCGGGCTTGCCGGTGGTGCGAGCGGGTGTCGCCTCTTCACGAATCGGCGCGGGACGATCACTGGGATCGGTCAGCTCCGGCGTCTCTTCGACATCGTCGGGAAGGCCGAGCTCCTTTTGCATCTTCTTCGTGGACTTGTACTGGTCGGAGTTGATGAACGACACCACAACGCCGCCGGCGCCGGCGCGGGCGGTTCGACCCGAGCGGTGGATGTAGGTCTTGGCGTCTTCTGGCGGATCGAAGTGGATGACACCGGCGACATCATCGACGTGAATGCCTCGGGCGGCAACGTCGGTGGCGACCAAGGCCGCAACTCGACCAGAGATGAACGCCTCGAGGGCTGCGTCACGCTGGTTCTGCGAGCGTCCGCCGTGGATCCATCCCGCTTTCACACCCGCGTTGCGAAGCTGACGAGCGACGCGGTCAACACCATGACGGGTCCGACAGAACACGATGGTGGTGCCGGTCTCGGTGATGACATCGGCAGCCAGCGACACCTTGAGGTTCTGCTGCGTCTTGATGAAGCGATGGGAGGCTCGCTCGTCGAGCGTCTGCTTCGAGGGACCGAACTCGTGACGAGCCGGATTGTTCTGGTAGGCGTCGACGATCACCTGCACATCACGATCGAGCGTGGCCGAGAACAGGGTGGTTTGGCGATCCGACGAGGTGAGATCGAGAATCTGGCGAACCGGCGGCAAGAAGCCCATGTCGGCCATGCGGTCGGCTTCGTCGATCACGACCTGGTTGACCTCGGACAGTTTGACCTCGCCCTGATTCAACAGGTCGATGAGGCGGCCAGGGCAGGCAACAACGAGGTCGACGCCGGCCCGCAGGGCTCGTTGTTGATCGCGGAAGCCAACGCCTCCGTAGATGGCGATGGCGGTGAAGCCACGCTCACGAATCAGGGGATCGAGTTCGGCCCGGATCTGCTCGGCGAGCTCTCGGGTCGGGGACAGAATCAGCGCCTTCGGATGATGCGGGCGGGCCTTTTCGAGCCGAGTGACGAGCGGGAGGCCGAAGGCCAGCGTCTTGCCCGATCCGGTGGGAGCACGGCCCAACACGTCGCGACCGGCCAGCGCATCAGGGATGGTGGCTGCCTGGATTTCGAAGGGGCTGTGGATGCGCTGACGTGCAAGGACGTCGACCAAGTCGGCCGGAAGGCCGAGGTCAGCAAAAGAGGTTTCCATGAAGTTGTACTTCCGTTCGGTGCCCAAGCCCCCGTAATGGGCACGAGCAAGAAGTCTCCCACCGTAGCGGAGTCATCACGAACGGCCACCGTGACACATGGCATCCACCCCTGGTGCCCGATCCCCTTGGCCCGTCGACGCAAGGTCGTTGATTGCTCAGGGGCGAGTGATTCCCGGGCGCCTCAGAGGAGGAATCGTCTTGGGGGGTTGCCGACGCTCGGGCACCTGGTCGAGCAGGGCGGTCGTTGCCGCTGCTACCGCCGCGACCGCCGCTTCGAACGCCTCGCTGACCGCAGCATTCGGGTGACGGATACCGCTCACCTTGCGGATGTACTGACGAGCTGCGGCTTCGACCTCGTCCGAGGTTGCTGGTGGAACGAGACCACGAAGTTCGGTGATGTTTCGACACATGCACACGATCCTGACATAGGAGGAGCGCGGACAGGGGCGAAGAAGGAATCAGGAGTCGACGGGGGTTCCGAGGCCCGAACTCCAGGCGCCGAAGAGTGCGGCGTAGTGGCCGCCGAGGGCAACGAGCTCGGCATGGGGTCCGATTTCTGCGATACCGCCTTCGGCAACGACCGCCACCCGGTCACATCGAGCAGCGGTCGTGAGCCGATGGGCAATGGCAATCACGGTTCGGCCGCTCATCAACTGTTCGAGGGCGGCCTCCACGATGCGCTCGGTGCCGGGGTCGAGCGACGAGGTAGCCTCGTCGAGCACCAGCACGGCTGGGTCGACCAACGCCGCCCTCGCCAGCGAGACCAGCTGCCGCTCCCCCGCTGACAGACGGCTGCCCCGCTCCTGCACCTCGGTGTGCAAACCCTCGGGCAACGCCTCGATCCGATCCCAAATGCCAATCCGTTCCAGCGCACCGCGAACGTCGTCGTCACTGACACCCGGCGACGCGATGCGAATGTTGTCGGCAATCGTTCCCTCGAAGAGATAGCCCTCTTGCGGCACCACGAGTACTCGGCGACGCAGTTCGGTGACGGCGCCATCGCGCAGGTCGACCCCGCCAAAGCGGATCGTGCCCTCGGTCGGGTCATAGAGTCGGGCGATGATCTTGGCCAGCGTCGACTTGCCGGCGCCCGTCGGGCCGACCAGCGCAATCCGTTCGCCATCGGCAATGGTGAGATCGATGTCGTGGAGCACCGGTTCGGTCGAACCCTGGTAGGTGAAGCCCAAGCCACGGACCTCGATGGCACCAGAAACCGGGAAGTCGACCGGATGCTGAGGCTCGACCAAGTCGATCTCTTCGTCGATCAAACCGAACAACTTGTCGAGCGATGCGGTCGCCGACTGCACCAAGTTGAACAGTTGGCTCAACTGCTGCACCGGTTCGAACAGACCTTGCAGCAACAAGATGAACGCGACCACCGTGCCGGTCGTGAGGTCGCCCTGATGCGCGAGGTAGCCACCGACGCCGATGGTGAGCGCCGTCGTCGCCGTCGAGGAAAACTCGATGATCGGCAGATACCAGGCGGCGACTCGCACCGACTTCATGTGCGAGCGGTAGAGATCGTCGTTGGTCTCGGAGAACCGTTGCGCCTGGATCGACTCACGCCCGAACGCCTGCACGAGACGAACCCCGCTGATGCTCTCCTGGAGAGCCGAGAGGGTCGAACCGATGTTGTCACGCACCGAGAGGTAGGCCCGGTTGGAGTCCTTTTGGAACTTGATCGATGCCAAACCAACGAGGGGAACCGCGACCAAGCAGCACAGCGTGAGCTGCCAGCTCAGGAAGCTCAGCACGATCAACGTGCCGATGAGCTGCAAGAACGCAGCAGTGAACATGAGGAGACCGAACTGCACGAGTTCGGAAAGGGAGTCGACGTCAGAGGTCATGCGCGAGACGAGGACGCCCGCCTTGTTCCGGTCGTAGTAGGCCAGCGACTGTCGCAGCAGCTTGTCGAACACCCGGCGCCGAAGGTCGCGGAGCGTGTTCTCGCCCACCCACGCCAGTGCGAGAATCGCACCGCGGTAGAACGCGTAGCCAAGGATCGCAGCGGCGAGGTAGCCGCCAACGGCGAACGCAAGATTGGTGCCGTTCTTCGGACCGATGCCCGAGTCGATCGCCGATCGGACCAACAGCGGTCCAGCAATGGTGGTCGCCGTCCAAAGCACCAGCAACGCCACTGCCAGCGCACCGCGTCGTCGATACGGCCCGATCAGCCGAAAAGCGCGACGCAGGACCGCCTTGGTTCCCTCCAGATCGAGCTGCTCGTCGGCGCTGACGCCGCCTTGCATCCAACCCGCCATCAGCCCTCAGCTCCTTCGGCCGTCGCGGCCAGCGTCGAACCGTCGACACCAGCGGACTCCGACGCGAGCACTTCCTGATACCGACGGTTGTTGCCCAGCAGTTCGGCGTGGGTGCCCGCCGCCACGATTCGCCCCTCATCGAGAAGCACGACTCGGTCAGCCAGCGCAATGGTGGCTGGCCGATGGGCAATCACGATGGTGGTGCGACCGCCCATCACCTCGGCCATTGCGTCTCGGATCTCGTGCTCTTTCGTGGGATCGACCGCGGAGGTCGCGTCATCGAGGATCAGTACTCGGGGATCAGCGACGATCGCCCGGGCGATCGACAGACGCTGGCGTTGGCCCCCCGAGAGCGAAAAGCCTCGCTCCCCCAGTTCGGTGTCGTAACCGTCGGGCAACGCTTCGATGAAGTCGGCAGCACCGGCGAGGGCAGCGGCACGACGAACCACCGCGTCGCTGGCTGACGGGTCGGCGAACGCCAGGTTGTCACGGATCGAGCCGCTGAACAGGAATGTTTCCTCGAAGACCAGCGACACGGCCTTGCGAAGTTCCTGTCGACGAAGATCTCTCAGGTCGATGCCGTCGAGCAGGACCGACCCACTGTCGACGTCGTAGAAACGAGGCAGCAAACGAGCAACCGTCGACTTTCCGCAACCGGTGATGCCGACCAGAGCCACCGATTCGCCCGGCTCGATGACCAGATTGAAGTCATGCAGCACCGGAACGTCGCCACCGTGATAGCCGAATTCGACGTTGCGGAACTCGACCGCGCCCCCATCGCCTCGGGGCGGCAACCGCTTTGGATGTGGCGGATCGACGATGAGCGGCGCCGTGGCGAGTACCTCGGCAATGCGATCACCGGCCGAGGCGGCACGCTGACCCTGGGCAACGACTTGTCCGAGCATGCGCAGCGGCTGGATCAGCATGAGCACATAGAGGTTGAACCCGACGAGCTCGCCAACGGTCAGTTGATCGTTGATCACCAGGTGCCCGCCGTAAGCCAAGACGAGCACCAGGCCAAGATTGGGCAGCAACTCGATGGCGGGGAGGTAGGTCGCGCGCACCCGAGCCGAATGCATCGAGGCATCGAAGACGTCGTCGGCTTCGACATCGAGCTTGCCCGCCTGGAGCCGCTCGGCCCCGAAGCCCTTCACGACTCGAATACCCGACACGGTCTGCTCGACAACGCCTGCCAACTCTGCCGACTCCTCCTGCACGGCCAGCACTGCCGGGTGGAGGTTCTGCGAGAACCGGCGACCGAGGACGTTGATGATGGGCAACCCGACCAAGGCGAGAAGCGCGAGAGCGGGATGCAGCAAGAGCATGATCACGACCGCCGAGATCACGATGAGGAAGTTCCCGGTAGTGACCGGCACCTGCGTGACCACGTTCTGGAATTGCTGGAGATCGGTGTTGGCCCGACTCATCAGTTCACCGGTGGCGGTCACGTCGTGGTAGGCGATGTGGAGCCGTTGAATATGGGCGAAGAGACGATCTCGGTAGCGGGCCTCGACGATGCGAGCGTTTCGAAATGCGGTGTAGCGGCGAGCGCCCAGCGACACCCCAGAAAGCAGACCAGCCGCCACAACGGCCAACGACCACGGCAGCAATGGATCATCGCCCTCGATCCCTCGATCGATCGAGAGCTGGATCAGACGCGGCACCGCAACGCGGCCTGCGGTCCAACACAGGGCAGCCAGCATGCCGACAAGCAGTCCGAGCCGCTGCTCTCGCAACGCCTGACGAAGCAGATCCCAACCGGTCGTCGGTGACGAGGGCAGTGGAGAGGTCGTTCGCGGCATCGGTGCGTTTTCCCACGCCTCAGGTTCGCTCGTAGCGCCACCCCTTGGGATCGAGAGCCATTCGATGACGGGGTCCGGGATCGTCGGCGCCGCCACCGGCATGGAAGACATCGGGCTCCCACGTGAGGGTTGGCACGTTGGCTTGCATGTGCTTGGTGTGGAACCGAAGCGGCGTCTGCTCGGCGGCCCACCGCATGGCGGACGCCGAGTCGGGGTGAGCTCCGAGCTGAAGCAGGGTGACCCAGGTGGGGGGTACGAGCTCGATCTCGCCCAACCGGTGGAGTTCCATCGCATTCGCCGGTGTGAGCCAGCGGTGCTCATGGATCTCGCCATCATCGATGATCACCTCGCCCGCCGGCGCAGCCGTTGCGAAAAACCACGTGCTGAACCTGCGCAGCGGCCCTCGAGTGGTCGACATCACCGAAGCAACCGGGGGCTGCCAATGAGACCAGGTCACGAGGTCGTCGACCGAGATCGTGAGACCCGCCTCTTCATGACACTCGCGGGCAGCGGCCCGCCGAGCCGTTCCCAACTCATCGTGGTGGTCGATCTCCTCGGCATCGACTCGTCCCCCGGGAAACACCCATGCGCCACCGAAGGCAATCGTGGAGTTACGGCGCAGCATCAAGACCTCAGGACCGTCATTGGTGTCTCGCAGCAGCAGGACCGTGGCCGCTGAGATCAGTTCGAAGTCGTCAGTCATTACGTGCCAACCTAGCCAGGGCCACACAAACACACGAACTAGGCGCCGAGCTGCGTAACGTGGGCCCTATGCGTCGAGACGGCATCGAGGTGGCACTCGCAGCAACCGTGGGTGCGGTGATCGCTCTCGTGGTCTGGGCGTTCATGCAGAATCCCGATTCCGCCGCGCGAGACGACCAGCGCTCGAGCGACTCGACCACGGCCAACTCGACCACGGCCAACTCGACCACCGCCGACTCGACCACCGCCGACTCGACCACGGCCGAAGGCCCAACCGCGAACGGGGAAGCGGCGAGCGTGGCCACCATCCAACCCCCTCGTGAACAGGCCGATCTCGACGACTTCCTTGCCGCCTTTCGGTCCAGCAGAACTGGCACCTACAAAGTGGCTGGTCGAGTGCAACTCGCTCAAGCGGGCACCGAAGACACCAACCAGATCGATGTCAGCATCGTCCGACGCGGCACCGACGCCATCGAAGTGGTCGGAACGACCCTCCTGGTCTCGCTCGATGGTCGCGAGCAGAGCTGTGAACGAGTCTTCGGTGACGAACTCATTTGCGGGGAGGTTCTCACACCGGCTGAAGCCGACGACGAAGTCGCCGGGCTCGAAGCGCTGTTCATCGGCACCGATCCCGACTATCTGCTCTACGAGGACGAGCCAGGATGCTGGCAACTCGTCGCAACGAGTAACCCCGCTCCCGCCCAGTGGGGTCAGTCCACCACGATCTGTTTCGACGAATCCGGCGCCATCGCCCGCCAAACCACGAGCAGCATGCAAGGAACACGAACGTTCGTCGCTGAGACGATCACCCCGGCGGTCACCGACCGCGATCTCATTCCCCCCTCCTGATGGTCGCAACGATCGACGCGATACACGACTTGCTGACCTGTTCGTGCGCCCCGCCATCATCCGCCGGCATTGGCAGCGGGCCGAGCGGGTGGGACGAGCGAAGGTCACCGGTGCGTTGCCGGCCCGAAGGCCAGCGCTGCGGTGCGTGTGGAGGGAGTGATGACCCTCGCTCGTATCCCGAAACCGGTGTGGGCGATGACCACCGGTGTGCTCATATCATCGGTTTGCCCTCCCCCCGACTTGAGGGCTGATTCGAGAATTCTGCGATGCTCTTTGCCCAAGACCCCAACCTGCTCGGCGACAACCTGCTGGCCTGGCTCCTCCTCTCCATCGGAGGCGCATTGTTCGCCGGAACCGCACTTGCGTTGATCCGCCCGCCAGAAGCGGCCAAAGACGGCCAGCTCGAGCGGGCACCAATCGGACGCAGCATCGTGCAGATGGTGATCGGCTTCGTTGCCAGCGCCTGGGCCCTGGCCACGCTGCTCTCATGAGTACGTCGGGCCTGAGTGGTATTGCCCGGTCGCCTCAAGCGGACGAAGGACGCAGCCGATAGGGAGAGTGATGAAAGGCCTGTCGCTGTGAGCACCATCGCTGAAGAAACCAAACAAGCGGTTCACGCCGCGGGCCGAGCCGCACCACCTCAGAGGCGTCGCGGTTCCTCCACAACAGTCGAACCGACACCCATCGTCAGGTTCGTTGCTGACGATCATGGGTCACGGGTCACCGCACTCGTATTTCAGGGAATTCTGTTCTGCGTCATGTGCCTGTCGCTGCTCGCGGTCATCCAGCAGGCGCAGCGCAGGGCAGGCGAAGCCGACACCGTGGTTGGTACCGGCGTGAATGACGCCCCACCGGCAGTGTTCGTTCACACCGACTGAGCAAACGCCCACGATGTCCGATCAGAATTCCGACCGGGCATCGTCTCGGCTGCGAGCCATGTTTTCGAACCTGGTGTAGTGCCCGAGGAACGCCAGCTTCACGTTCGCTGTCGGGCCGTTTCGATGCTTGGCGACGATGACTTCGGCGATCCCCTTCTGGTCAGTCGCAGGATCATAGATTTCGTCGCGGTAGAGGAACATGACGCAATCGGCGTCCTGCTCCAAGGCACCAGACTCACGAAGATCACTCAGCATCGGTCGCTTGTCTTGGCGTTGCTCCAAGCCACGATTGAGCTGGGCCAGCGCAACGACGGGGGCCTCGAGCTCACGAGCGAGGATCTTCAGGTTTCGCGAAATCTCAGAAACCTCGACCTGGCGAGACTCGGCATTCGATCGTCCCTGCATGAGCTGGATGTAGTCAACGACCACCATGCCAAGCGGGCCAACCCGGCTCTGGAGCCGCCGAGCTTTCGCTCGGATTTCCATGACCGATGTGTGCGGATTGTCATCGATGTAGATCGGAGCTTCTGCGAGCCGACCAACCGAATGGCTGATCCGGTTCCAGTCGGCTTCATCGAGACGACCCGTTTTGACCCTGGTGGCGTCGACCCGTGCGTCAGAGCACAGAATTCGTTGTGATAGCTCGACCTGTCCCATCTCCAACGAGAAGAACAGGACGGGCTTGCCGGTCTTCATGGCCGCATTGGTCGCCATACCGAGGGCGAATGCGGTCTTGCCCATCGCTGGTCGAGCGCCGATGACGTAGAACGCATTCGGTTGAAGACCCGACAACAATTCGTCGAGATCGGCGTACCCGGTCTCGACACCCGTGATGGAATCACCTCGTTCGTACAGTTGCTCGAGTCGATCGAGGTTGGTGGCAAGCAGGTCCTTGATTGGCACGGTGGTATTGGCGACGCGACGCTGGGCCACGTCGAACATGCGTGCCTCGGCATCATCGACGGCCTTCACGACATCGTCGGGGATTCCGTAGGCCATCTCGGCGATCTCGTTGCTCACGCTGATCAAGCGTCGCAAGAGTGCGTGCTCTTCCACGATCCGTGCGTAGTGAGCCGCGTTGCCGATCGCCGGCGTGCCGGCCTGCAGATCGATCAGCAGCGAAGGGCCACCAATTGCCTCGAGCAAGTTCGCCCGCCGCAATTCTTCGGCAACGGTGACGGCGTCGATGGGTTCACCAGCCGAATAGAGGCTCAGAATCGCTTCATAGACATGACCATGAGCCGGACGATAGAAGTGCTCTGATTCGAGCACTTCAACAGCGTCAGCGATCGCCTCACGACTCAACAGCATCGCTCCGAGCACCGCTGCTTCGGCGGCAGTGTTGTTCGGGGGTAGGCGCGTCGTTGGCGACGGACGGGGACCATCGTCATACATAGAGACCATCCTTGCTCAGACGGGCTGTGGATCACTAGGCGCGCAGCCTGTGAATAACGTACCCATGACGGTGGAAAAGCAGTGGATAAGTTCGCCGACTGGGGACAAGTCTGTGGATAGCAGGGCGCGTCTGTGGAGGAGGACTGCAGCGCAGGCCTCCTCCACCGATCAGCGTTTACCGATCAGCGTTTACCGATCAGCGCTAGAGCGCAACGACCTCGACGGTCACCGGGAACTGCACCTCGGGGTGCGGGTGCAACGTCACGCTGTGAGCGCCGAGGCTACGAATGCCGTGACCGTCATCGAGTTCGATCAGCTTGCGATCGAGATCGACACCAGCCTGCTCGAGGATGGCCTCGGCAATGTCGGATGCGGTGACCGATCCGAACAGCTTGCCTTCGCCGCCGGCGCGCATGGAGATGATGATCGGCTTGGAAACGAGTGCCTTCGCCACCTCTTCGGCAGCCTCGCGCTCGCGAGCGTTGCGCACCGACCACGCCTTCTTCATTGCCTGCGCTTCTGCCTCGACCCCGTGGGAGGCCTGGCGAGCCAAGCCCTTGGGGATGAGGAAGTTGCGGGCATAGCCGTCGGAAACCTCGATGAGGTCTCCGCGGTTTCCGAGTCCGGAAACCTGATCGTGTAGGACGATGCGCATCAGTCCTCCTCGGTGGTTTGAGCGTCGGTCGATTCGACCACGTTCTCGGTGGTTGGCTCGTCAGAGTCATTCGATGGACGACGATCACCGCGATCACCGCGATCAGGACGATCACCGCGATCAGGACGGTCACCGCGATCAGGACGATCGGAACGGGTCCGGCGCTGGGTGGTCACCCGGCTCGTATACGGGAGTAAGCCCATCTCACGAGCGTTCTTCACTGCCGTGTTGATCACCCGTTGCTGCTGGGAGTCGTTGCCAGTGATGCGGCGGCCACGGATCTTGGCTCGGTCGGACACGAAACGGCGAAGCAGATCGGTGTCTTTGTAATCGACGTACTCGATCTTCTCGGTCAGCAGAGGGCTGATCTTCTTCTTGCCGCGGCGACCTGAGTCTTTGGGCTTTGCCCGGCGTGGGCTCTTCGTCTTTGCCATCAGAAAGGCTCCTCATCGGGCTGGTAGGCAGGGGGTTGTTGTTGGTTCTGCGGTGTGCCGAAGGATCGACCACCACCGGCACCGCCGGTAGGGACACCTTCGCCACCGTCGCGGCGCTCGTTCTTCGTTGCGTTGGCCGTAGCCCACCGCAAGCTGATGGCGACATCGTCGGCGACGATCTCGACCTTGGAACGCTTGTCGCCCTCAGGAGTTTCCCATGAGCGTTGATCAAGCCGACCGGTCACGGTGACTCGGGTACCCCGAGAAACCGATTCGGCGACATTCTCCGCGAGCTGTCCCCAACAGGTGACGTCGATCCACGAAGTGGCTTCTTCCCATTCCTGGGTTTGCCGATTTTGCCAGCGTCGCGAAACCGCGACACCGAAATTGGCGACCGGTTGCCCGCTTGGTGTGAACCGCAACTCCGGTTCACGCCCGGCATTACCGGTGATCGTTGCTGAATTGTCTGTGGCCATGGAGAAACTCCCCGTTAGACCGTTGCTGCTGCGAGGCCTCGACGATGGGCTTCGGGAAGCGGCAAGCGGATGAACTTGTGGCGGAGGACTTCGTCCGCGATGCGCAAGGTCCGATCGATTTCGCTCAGCGCATTCGGCGCAAGGAATTCGAGGACGAGGTAGAAGCCCTCGTTGCGGTGCTTCATCTCGTAAGCGAAGCGGCGCACGCCCCACTTGTCGATCTTTTCGAGGGTTCCGCCGGCCTCTTCGGCCAACTTGGCGAGGTTGTTGGCGGTGGTCTGGACGGCGGACTCTTCAGTCTCGGCCGTGAAGATGATCATGAGTTCATAGGCTCGCATAGCAAGCATCGATCTCCCTGTGGACCCGGGTTCTGGCCGGGGCCCCGGCGGTCGGGGCAGGGTCTGTGGTCGCGGAACGAATTCTTCGACGGATGACCACGTGATGGTATCGGCGCTGACACCGACCTGCACCGGCGGTTCAGTCGCCGGAGGGAACGGTCGTTGACTCTTCAGGCGAGGTTGTCTCGGCCGGAACAGGAGGGACCGTCGTCGGGGTGGGCCCTCCGGCTTCAGGAACCGTGGTGGCACCGATTTCACCTTCGACCGTGGTCGGTGTTTCCACCGGCGGCGGCTGGCAGGGTTCGGTTGTCGGTGAACCATCGGTCGGGGTATCGGTTGGCGGCGTTGCCGGGTCACTTTCAGGAGGAATGGGCAGCGGCGCACAGAACGGGAGCGTGGTCGTTGTCGACAGGTCGGTGTTGATCGTCTGACCGGTGAAATTGCGTTCCACCGGTAGTTCACACGGTGGTGCCGACGCGGTCGCTCGGCCCATGAACGCCGACCAGATCTCGGCGGGAAAATCGCCCCCGTGTACCTCGATACCGCGCACGTTCTCCATGGTGCGAACTGGCTCGCCGGGCCCGCCCGTGTAGCCCATCCACACGGCCGCAGTGAGGTTGCAGGTGTAGCCAACGAACCAGGCGTCTCGGGCATCTTGGGTGGTTCCGGTCTTGCCGGCAGCATCACGACCGAACGCCGCCGCGCGTCCCGTACCTGAAGAAATGACTTCGGTCATGGCGTAGGTGACCTGCCTGGCAATGGAGGCATCGAGCGCGCCGATGACATCAGGCACTCGTGCAGGGCCCTCGCCGCAGCGGCCGTTGTGCGGGAACCAGCACACTGTTCCATCAGGTAGTTCGATCCGCTCGATCAACACAGGGTCGTATTGGTCCCCCTGATCAGCGAGCGTCGAATACGCCGCCGCCATGTCGAGGACAGACACCTCGCCTGAGCCGAGCACCAGGGCATTGACCGGCTCGAGATCGGCGCTGACGCCAAGTCGCTCGGCCATGTCGATGACCGCGGTCGGTCCGAGCTCGACCATCAACTGGGCGTAGACCACATTGGACGACACCCGGAGAGCATCGGCCAGCGAGCGATAGCCGTCGCTACTTCCACCGCCACTCACGACCCAGTCGGCACCGTTGTTCGCTCCTTCGAGCGAGATGGTCGACGGTGCTGAGTAGAACGAGTCGGCCGAGATACCCGCCTCGATCGCAGCCGCCAATGCGAACGGTTTGAACGACGACCCGGGCTGGCGACCCGAACCGCCGCCGCTTCGACCGGTAGCCAGGTTGACCTGCGAGGTCGAAAAGTCATAGCCGCCCATCATCGCGACGACGCGCCCTGCCTCATCGATGGCGACGAGCGAGGCTGCCGGGTCGTCGGGATTGACCCGAGGGTCAACGACCTCAGCCACACTCGTGAACGCCGCCTGCTGAAGCGTTGGATCGAGAGTGGTGTAGACCTTCAGACCCTTGGTGTAGAGCCCGCCATCGGGATAGAGCTCGGCCAGCTCCTGGCGCACCGCCTCGACGAAGTATTCACTGCCCTCGGCACCGGTCACCAGCACCGGTCCGCTTCGATCGCTTGCTTCGATCGTGATGGCGGCGAGGTCGGTCGCCCCAGCAATCGCTGCGACATCGGCAGTGATCAGGCCGTTGTTCGTCATCAGCGCGAGCGTGACGTTCATTCGCCGCTGGGCCTCGACGAGGTCATTCTTTGGATCCGCTGAATTCGGTGATCGAATCAACCCGGCCAGGAACGCTGCCTCTGGCAGCGTGATCTGCTCGACGTTCTTGCCGAAGTAGTTCTGCGCCGCAGCCTGCACCCCGTAGGCACCCCGACCGAAGTAAATCCGGTTGAGGTAGCGGCGCAGGATCTCCTGCTTGGCGCCGATGCCGTCGTACTGGTCGGCCAGTTCCCGCTCGAGCTTGATGGCCAAAGTGGCCTCACGCACCTTGCGGACCAACGTCGCTTCGTTGCCGACGTAGGTCAGCTTCACGTATTGCTGGGTGATGGTCGAGCCGCCTTGCGAAGCCGATCGCTCGCGAACGTCTTGATACAGCGCCCGAGCAATCCCGAGTGGGTCAACACCCTCGTGCTCGAAGAAGTCTTTGTCTTCGGTCGCTACCACTGCCTGGATCAGGACCGGGGGAATCTGCTCGTAGCTGACGATCTGGCGATCCTCTCCGGCAGAGAACTGTGCCATGGCAACGTTGTTGTCGCACACCGCACCCTCGGTGCGGGTGATATCGGCCGAGCACACGAATGTCGTCTGCGCCAGGGACCCGAAGTCATCGTCTTCGAGCTCGATCCGAGACAACACGGCGATGGCGGTGAAGAGACCGCCGAGGCAGAAGAGACCGAACAAGAACAACACACGACGGAGTCGCCACAGCAAGTGGCGTTCGCGCCGGGGCGTCGGGCCAGGCCCGCCGAGCACGCCACGCCGAGCAGACGTGCTGGACGATGATCGCGTCGATGCCGAGACACCGTGTTTGGGCGGACGCTTTGCAGATGGTGACAAGTCGAGGTTCCTGCGGAGAGCGGGTCAGTTGGCTGACGAGGAGACGTCGTTGCCGTTGAGTGCGTAGGACTCACGAAGGTGATTCCACCAGCAACTTCGACAGATCTCGAGCGAATAGCAGGTGGTTGGTTTGCCGCGATCTCGTAGTCGAGTCATCTCGCCAAGGTCAGCGACGAGGCGTCCGCCCTTGGGGAGGCCGATACCGAAAGCGAAGGTGACGGTGACGAGTTCGTCAGCGTCGCAGATCGGACATGGCTCATCGAGCGGCGCGGCATGATGATGGGCGACCCGACGCAGTTCGGGCTGAGCATCGCAGACCTCGGTGGCGGTTCGACGGCCCTCATGGAACGCCGTGACCGTGCGTTGGCGCGCCAACCGATAGCTCACGACACCGTCATTGTCGGATGTTTGCCATCTGGGCATGGCGTCCAAGGGTAGCGACCAGGAGACGATGAAATCAGGCGGGGCGACAGACGGCCCATTCGCGCAATTCTGCGATTGCCTCGTCAGACGACATCGGGCCGCGCTCGATCCGTCGTTGCTCGAGATAGGCCACTGCGTCGCCGACCATTGGACCAGGTTCGAGACCGAGCGTTGCCATGATGGTCTCTCCGTCGAGAGGCGGTCCGCCGGGTACGAGCGGCTCGTTCACCAAGAGCCGGTCCAGCACAGCTCGCAGCTCATCGGCGCGAGCCCGCGTCGGCTCGATGTAGTGCCCAATCGCCAGAACGTCGTCGACCAACGTGAGGTCATGCCTGGCATCGGCAACAAGGCGACGTCCCGCCGCTGCTGATGGCTCGCGCTCGGTGAGACCCTCGAGCAGCGAGATGGCAAGCACCGTTCGGCGGCGATCGTCGGTCGAGTACCGGAGGCGTGCGAGCACTGATCCAGCGGCATCGACGCCGTGAGGTAACAACAGACCAACTCGGCGGCGTACTGGATCGACGTCGGCATCGACGAGACGAAACGAATCCACGACTGCGTCAGATTCAGGATCGAATCCAAGCACCAGCGGCAACAGGCCAGCCCGAGCGAGAAACTCCAGGCCCCGTCGCGGCTGTGGCACCGCCAACAATCGTTCGAGTTCGTCGTGCACACGTTCGCGAGACACGATGTCGAGCCGCCGAGCCAGTTGTTGAGCAGCCAACAGCAACGCCGGGTCCGCATCGAGATCGAAACGGGGAACAAATCGAGCGGCGCGAAGCATCCGTAGCGGATCATCCGCGAACGAAACGAGAGGATCGAGAGGGGTTCGCAAACGACGAGCCGAGAGATCGTCGCAGCCGCCGAAGGGATCGTGGAGTTTGGCGTCGACAAGCGAGACGGCCATGGCATTGATGGTGAAATCGCGGCGAGCGAGGTCGGCTCGCAAGTCGTTGCCGAACGCCACTTCGGGCTTGCGACTGTTCGGGTCGTAGTCCTCGGCCCGATAGGTCGTGATTTCGACGTCGTGCTGCCCGATGCGGGCGCCGATGGTGCCGAATCGTTCCCCCTGGGTCCACAACGCCGAAGCCAACGGTTCGAGGAGTTTCCTGATGACGTCAGGGCGAGCTGACGTGGCCAGGTCGACGTCGGCCGAGGGCCCCTCGGCACCGAGCATTCTGTCGCGCACGACCCCACCAACGAGAAAGAGCTCGTAGCCAGCGCTGGCAAAGGCCTGACCAACCGATCGCACCGACTCGATCGTCGGACCGAAATCGGTGTCCTCGTACTGATGCCCTTCTGGCATCAGTAGCGGAAATGCAAGCTACGGACCATGTTCACGATCTCGATACCCGGACCGCCCGACGTGGCCGATTCGCGCTTGACCTCGACCCCGACGGCCGCGCCAGCAACCGACGCCGTGCAGTCGTACAGCGCCTGCAAGTCATAGCCTCCTTCCAGAAACAGCAGCCGTTGTGAAGCGGGCACGAGTGGCAACAAGTTGGCGACGACGTCGGCGTAGTCGGCGGCGCTGAACCCCAGTTCGGTGAGGGGGTCGGTCTTGTGGCCATCGAAGCCGGCGGAGATCAAGAGCCAGGTGGCCTTGTGACGTTCGATGGCAGGAGCAATGACGGTGGTGAATGCATGTCGAAGCACGTCACCGGTAGCGAAGGCCGGCAACGGGATGTTGATGGTGGCACCCTCGCCTCGACCCGTACCGACCTCGTCCACCCGACCGGTGTAGGGATACCAGGGGAATTGATGCACGCTGACGAACAAGACATCGGGATCGTCATAGAAGATGGCCTGCGTACCATTGCCGTGGTGAGCATCGATATCGATGATCGCAACACGTTCGCCCCGGTCGGCCAAGAGCCGAGCCGTCACGGCAATGTTGTTGACGAGACAAAAACCCATCTGCTTGTCGGCGAGGGCATGGTGGCCCGGAGGGCGCACCACCGACCAGCCGACCTCAGCCTCCCCACGGTCGAGGGCGGCCACCAGATCGAGACCAGCGCCCGCCGCCCGCAATGCCGCACGGTAGGAGTCCTTCGACACGAACGTGTCACCGTCGATCCCACCACCGCCGGCATCGCACAGTGCTTCGAGGGAGTCGAGCAGCGCCCCAGGATGCACACGCTCGATCAGCGCCCGAGGCGCCTCAGTGGCCTCGATCCAGCTGAGTGCATCGTTGAGGCCAGCACCCTCGAAACCCTTGAGTACCGCCGTCAAACGATCGGGTCGTTCGGGATGATCAACGCCCGGATCATGCATCCGGCACAGATCGTGGGTTGCGAGCAGCATCGTCATGGCTCCACGGTACGTGGTCGCGACCCTTCTGTCCCAGTCCTTTCGTCATCGAAGGCCTGCCACCGGACCTCGGCTCGTTGGGCACGTTGTCGACCTGCCGACGTCTCCGACGACCTAGCCTGACGGTCGGTGGATCACTTGCACCCGCATCCGCACCGCACCGGGCTTCACCGGAGTTGGACCAACCCCGTTTCGTTCGTCGGATTACGGGTCGTTCCTTGGCGCGGCGACACCCATGTCGCACTCGTTGGGCCGCGACGCGACGGGCGCCGCCCGAATCCATACGACATCGCCCACTGCCTCGATGAGCTTGCGTCACGTGGAGTCTCGCGGGCGATCACACCAGCGCTTGGCCATCTCGACGCCCAGCCGTTCCTCGACGCTGGGTTCCAGCTCCACGAGAACCTGCACCTGCTGGCCAAACACCTCGGCCAAGCGCTGCCTGACCCAAACCGAAAACTCAAACCTGGTCGACCCTGGCACCGATCGGCTGTTCTCGGCGTCGATTCCGAAGCGTTCGAACCGTTCTGGCAGTTCGACCGTCTCTCGCTACGCGAGGCCAGACATGCAACACCGACGAGTCGATTCCGCGTTGCCGTCGTCGACCGCAAGCTCATCGGCTACGCCGTCACCGGTCGCGCCGGCGATCGCGGCTACCTTCAGCGCCTTGCTGTCGCGCCAGCAGCAGCTGGTCGAGGACTCGGCACCGCGCTGGTTCTCGACGGCTTCCATTGGCTCAAGAAACGTGGCGCCCACACGGTGATGGTCAACACTCAGGAACACAACACACGTGCGCTGGATCTCTATGAGCACCTCGGCTTCGTTCGCCAACACCCTGGACTCGTCGTACTTCGGTGGGATGCCGAGGCGTGATCAGACGCAATCGCAGCGTGAACCGAGGTGGTCAGCTGCGCCGTCGCCTCGGTGCCTTCGTATCGCTGGCCGTTCTCTGCCTGGGTGTTGCCCTTCTGCAGCCAATCAATGCCAGCGGCCAAGATGACGCAACGAGCGACACGACGAGCGACACGACGAGCGACACGACCGAGCCGGTCGCGACCGAGGTTCCACTTCCGGCCGGTTCGCTCACGCTGTTGGAGCAGTCACACTATGTTGCGGCCGACGGCGAGTTCGTCATGCGCTTGAGCTGGAGCGGGCCGGTCGACGACGACCTCGTGGTGTCGACAACGATCAGGGGAGCAATGAGCAGCGAGTCACAACTCGGTGCCGATACATCCGTGTTGAACAGACCAGCGCCCGTTCCGCTCGTCTCGGTTCGCCAGCCTGACGGTTCGCTCCGAATCGAGCTACCGATCCGAAGCTTCGCCCAATCGTCAGAGGAACCGAGCGACCGGATCTTCATTCCCGACCCCGGCGTCTACCCGGTCGTGGTCGAAGTCCGCGACCCGGTTGGGTCCATTGCCTCGCTTCGCACTTCACTCATTCGACTTCCTACCGAGACCGCGGAGTTGGATCTGTTGGCGCTGGCCGTGGTCCTCCCGGTGAGTTCGGCCGATGGTCTCACGATCGGTGACGTCACCGAAATGCTAGATCGACACCCGTCCTTGCCGATCACCGTCCTCCTCGAAACCGGCGTGGTGTCGGAGTTGATCGACGACCCAGCGTCGGCCGACCGACTGAACGCTGCGCTTCGCGATCGCACGCTGATCGTGGGCTCGGCGCTCGATCTCGATCCGTCGGCCCTGGTCGAGATCGGTCAGGGTCAGCTCTATTCACAAGCAATCGACTCCTCTCGCGCCGTACTCGAGGACCTCGGACTTCGACCCTCCCGCTCGGCTCTTCCCGTTGAACCTCCACTCACCGCAGAAGGAGCAGCGCTTCTCCGAGACCTCGGGGTGACGACGGTCTTCGACGCGGCACGCGGGCCAGTCGGGGTGGTGAGCACTGAATCAGGACAGCTGCGAGTCATCGGTGTCGACGAAGAACTCACGTCACTGTTGTCGGCACAGCCCAACGCAGCTGCCTCAGCACACCGCCTCCTTGCGCTGCTTGCGTTGCGTTCCCAATCCGACATCACGCCAGTGTTGATTGGCGGACCTTCGCTGCGTCAGGCTTCGCTCGAAGCCATCGATGTGATCATGACTGCCCAAGAGGTCATCGGACTGCTCGAACCCGCCTCGCTCGAAGAGGTCAGTCAGCTGAGCCCTGCGCTCACACTCAGAACGGTCGAGAACCCTGCGCAGGACCTCATACCAGTCTCCGACTTGATCGCCGGCAGCCTCGGACTCATCGACAGCTATCGCAGCTTTCATTCCTCTGGCACCCTCACCCCCGACGTCTTCGAGGACGCGCTCTTCGCGGCTCTCGGAAGAGGCCGCAATCCCGATGATCGTCGTCGAGCCATCGAGCAAGTCGACGCCCAGGTCCGAGACGCGTTCACGGTCATCACGATTCGCGACGGTCAATCGATGACCCTCACCGCTCGTGAGCTCGTCGTTCCGTTGAGCATCGAGAACACGAGCTCGGGTGACCGGCTGGTGCAACTTCGCTTCACGAGCGACAAGGTCGCGGTGAAAGAAGACGGCCAGATCTTCCGCATCCCACCCGGCCAAACAACACTCGACATCACGGTCGAAGCGCGAGCGATCGGGCTCTCGCCGCTCGATGTCCGCGCATTCTCGGCCGATGGTCGACAGGTCTTGTCGAGTACTCGTCTCCAGATTCGTTCGACGGCCATCCCCGGGCTCGGGCTTTTGCTCTCCGGCGCAGCGCTGGCGTTCCTCATCAGTTGGTGGATCGTTTCGATCGGCCGTGCGCGGGCTCTCAAGCATGCTGCTGCGCACGACACCAGTGCGCACGCCGATGCCGTTAACGTCGACGCCGACAGCAGTAGCCAAACGATTTGACCACGATGGACCCTGAGCCTGCGCTCGGAGCGCAACTGACTGCCGGCTCGATGCTGGCTCGGCGCTATCGACTCCTCGCGCCCATTGCCACGGGCGGCATGGCCCAGGTGTGGCGAGCCGAAGACACGGTTTTGGGTCGCCAGGTCGCAGCGAAAGTACTCCACCCGCACCTCGCCATCGACCAGGCGTTTCTGCTCCGGTTTCGGCGAGAGGCCATTGCTGCAGCCCGACTCTCACACCGTTCGATCGTTGGCATCTATGACACCGTTTCCGACAACGGCGTGGAAGCGATCATCATGGAACTCATCGAAGGGCGCACGATGCGAATGGTCCTCGATGAAACCGGTCCGATGCCCGTGGCTGATGTCCTCGACATCGGCATGCAGGTAGCCGAGGCGCTTGGGGAAGCCCACCGTGGCGGTGTCGTGCACCGCGACATCAAACCATCGAACATCTTGTTGTGTCCCGACCGACGGGTGATGGTGACCGATTTCGGCATAGCCAAGGCGGGCGAGGACACCGATCTCACCGTGACCGGAACCCTCCTCGGCACCGCAAAATATCTCTCCCCCGAGCAGGTCTTGGGTGATGAGGTCGACCCGCGATCCGACCTGTACTCCCTTGGCGTCGTGTTGTACGAGGCAGTTGCAGGTCGTGCCCCGTTTCGGGCCGAGACCGATGCCGCGACGGCTCTTGCTCGCCTGCATCAGGAACCACTACCACTGAGCGACTACCGCAACGATCTACCTCCCGATCTCATCAAGATCATCGATCGACTACTCATGCGCGATCCCAAGCAGCGATGGCTGCAGGCCATCGACGTCCGCACCGCGCTCGCCGCGCTGACGAGGCCGGCACAATCCAGCGCCCGCGCTGCGCTTGATCCCACAAGCGCACTCCAGGTCACCACCACACCAGCAGTCCCAGCTACGGGCATTTCGTTACCCCATGACAGCCACACCAATCCCAGCCACACCAATCCCAGCCACACCAATCCCAGCCA
>JBBQUN010000034.1:0-24859 GCA_038212405.1 Acidimicrobiales bacterium
TGTTGGAGCGGACGACGAGATTTGAACCCGCGACCCTCACCTTGGCAAGGTGATGCTCTACCAGCTGAGCTACGTCCGCATGAGCAGGCAATGATAGCGAGACCCCACCGAAATCAAACAACCAATTCTGTCAGCGTTGCCCTCGATCGTCGCTTCGTCGCAGCCGAACACAACGCCTACCACCGAGAAACACGACTCCTCAGGTCCCGTCACGGGGCAGGGACTGCGGGCCAGTGAGCCGCAACCAGTCGTCGGCTTCGAGATCATCAGCCGAGGGAACGGGCGGTGAAGACGGCTGAACGGCGGGAGCCACGCCCGCAGCCTGGGCCCGGCGACGGGCGTCCGCGGCGGCGTCCGAGGCCGAGGGAACCGCTGGCCCACCCCAGACATCAGCACCAGCCGACGGGCTCTGGGCGACCGGGGCCGACCGTGGCACTGGCGCCCGTTCGACTGGCGCACGACGGCTCGCCGCCATCCGCTGACGAGGGTCGGTCCGCTTCCAATACCAGACCGTCATCATCGTGAGGAGCGCAGCAACAACGAGTAGGGCGACGATGATCCACCTGACGGTGGCACTGGTGACGCTCTCTTGGGCGATGAGAAGACCGGACACTTCGATCGAATCTAGCGTGGTCAAGCTTGCTCTCGGGGACAAGAGAACGTGGTTCTTCCACCGATCGTGCGTCGATCCAGCTCAGCACCACAGTTCGGGCAATGTCCTCCCCGCTCCCGAGCAGGCATCAGCCGCCCGGTGTGCGAACCTCCGTTGCGTAGGAACTCGCCGAGAACCTCCTGCAGCGAGGCAAGCAGAACCAACGCCCGTTCCTCGTCGACCGACCGAGCCGGACGACCCGGGTCGAGCCCGGCGCGCCAGAGCGTTTCGTCGGCGATCAGATTCCCGATACCGGCAATCCGGGTCTGGTCGAGCAATCGAGCCTTGAGCGCAACCTCGCCCACCAACACCCGGTCACGCAACTGTTCGATACCGACCGTGAACACGTCAGCACCGAGCGACGACTCGTCGGGATCGATCGCCACCCCGCCAAGCCGGCGAGGGTCACGAATACGAAGGCTTCCACCATCGCTGAAGTGCAGAACGAATCGGTCCCACGCTGGATCGTCGCGGTCACTCGAGTACTCGAGTGACTCGATCGAACCGGTGCCATCGACCAGCAGACGCCCGGTCATCCCGAAGCGCAAGCCGAGCACATGACCACTCGACAGATCGAGTAGCAGCAGCTTTCCAATACGCCTGGTGCCAACCACCGCCGCCGCCTCACACGCTGCCGCAACCTCCTCGGCTGTCGTACCCTCCTTCAGATACCAGGCATCGCAAGCCTCGACTGACTCGATCGCTCGCCCAACGGCCAGCTCGGCGGTACGGCGGTACATCTCGATCTCGACGCCCTCAGGCATGACTCGACCTTCCTTCAGTTGCCGGCTTTGGCCTGCTCGTCGATGAACCGCTCGACGAGTGGCCCGAGTTGCGGGAACTCGATGAGGAAGCCGTCGTGTCCGTGGATCGATTCCAGGGTCGCAAACTCGACCGAAGGTGCCCCTCCGACAACCAGCATGTCCACTAGTTCCCGCTGTTGACGGGGGGTATACAACACATCGGAATCGATCGAGACAACGAGGGTCGGACACGACACTCGGGCCGCAGCAGCGACGCGCCCGCCGCGATCACGACCGACGTCGTGCAGGTCCATTGCCTTGTTCAGGATCAGGTAACTGTTGGCGTCGAAACGTCGCGCCAACTTCTGGCCGTGGTAGTCGAGGTACCCCTCGATCTGGAATCGATCCCACATGGCGAAGCGATCGAGCTTGCCAACAACGGCACGCCCGAAACGCTGCTCGAGCGACGCATCTGATCGATAGTGCAGTTGTGCGATCCGGCGAGCCAGCATGAGGCCCTCCGCCGGGCCGTCGCCAGGCTCGGCGTCATAATAATCGCCCTGACGCCAGCGAGGATCCTGGGCAATGGCCAGCCTGCCGGTCTCGCTCCAGCCGATCTGCAACGGACTCGCCGCAGCAGCGCTGGCGATCGACACGAGGGCCCCGACACGCTCCGGGTACATCACCGCCCACTCGAGCGCCTGCATGCCACCCATCGAGCCACCGACCACTGCCGCCCACCGATCGACTCCGAGTTCGTTGGCCAGGAGCGCCTGGCTACGCACGATGTCGCGGATCGTGATGACCGGAAAGCGCGAACCCCACGGCAATCCGTCGTCAGGGTGAGCCGACGATGGCCCAGTCGTGCCCTGGCAACCGCCAAGCACATTGACGCAAACCACGAAGAAGCGGTCAGTGTCGAGAGGACGGCCGGGACCGATCATGTCGTTCCACCACCCCTCTGTTGGTTGACCAAGCCCACTCGGCCCCTTGGCGTGAGCGTCACCGGTGAGCGCATGGCAAACGAGGACCGCGTTGTCGCCAGCCGCGTTCAGCTCACCCCAGGACTCATACGCGATCTGGAGTTCGCCGAGGAGTCCGCCACCTTCGAGCGCAAACTTGCGGCCTCGCCCAACAGTGACCAGGTTCCGTCCGGCAAGCGGATCGCCCGCGAACCAGGCGCCACTGACAGGCAACGGCTCGCCGGTCGTGGCAGCTCGGCGAAGCGGTCGCCCCGGGTCGATCATGGCTGCGAGGCTACCAACGCGTTCGCTCGCGTCAGCCACCAGTGCCAGACCGCTGCCCCCTCGGCGCTGGCCTGGTCGAGTCCGTACGCCCGGTGCATGACGGTCGCCGCCTCGATCGCGGTTGACAACGCCAACCTCGGCTCTTGGCCATCGGCCGACGCAACGATCGTTGCGGCCTCGGTCCATGCGCCATGGTCTTCGGGGAGCGGCAAAGTACCAACATCGCGAGCAGCGATCTTGATCGCCTCGACCGACATGGCGGTACCGAACCATCGAGCAAATGCCCAGGCAACGACGGGCGGTGCGAGCAGCACCGCAGCAACCAAGTCGATGGCGTCAGCGTCGGCATGAAGCGCAAGCAGTGGCGTGGCCGGCGCCACCGTGCCATCGCGATCGACGAATGGTTCGAACACTCTTGACTGGGTCGGCAACAGCACCTTGGGGACTCGCATCTGTTCGAGCCACGCGTGACTCCGTCCCTCGACCTTGGAGCAGTCGATGACGGGGGCGTCCCAGCGCCGCTTGGCAAAGGTGGTCGGACGTCGACCCCACCAGCTCACCAACGGATCCAGCGAACCGACCGTCGCCAATCGCATGTGGCCATCGGGCAACTCGTCGATCGCGTCGCCGGTCTCGGCAACGTCCACCCGTTCGACACATGCATCGGCCAGCGCATAGAACTCGTCGCGAAATCCAGCAGTGGCCGAGGTCAGCAACGAGTCGAGGGTTGCTACCGATTGCATCGGCGTGCTCGGAACCCCAACGGCACCGGCTGCCGCTTCGGACCAGGAACCGGCCCTCGTCGTAGCGGAGCCCTTCACCAGGAGGGGTGACCAGACCCGGACCGACGCCTCGAAAACGGGCTCCTTCGTTGCCCAGATCGCAGCCATTGGGGCGACGTCATCGATCCACCGTCGCAAGCCAGCGGTATCTCGGCCCCCGAGAATCGATTGCGGAAGTACCAGGCCGACTCGGCCGGACGGTGCCACTCGTTCAACGCAGACGGCAAGGTGGATCGCCGCCAAATCGGCGTACGGCCCAAGGCGATCGCGTCGCTGTTCACGCGCTGCTTGCGCAGCTGTTGGAAACGGGAGACCCCGCAACGGCGTGGCGAACGGCGGATTGCCAACAACAACGTCGACGTCGGGCCATGAAGCTGGCCAGGCCTCGAGCTGATCCCCCACGTGAATCTGGCTGACGGCCTGCTCGATCGCTCGCTGCGATGCCCGCCGAAGCCGACCCCACGCATCGATCGCCAATTGCGAGGCGTGAACAGCGCCGGTATCGATGTCCATGCCGCCGATCCGGGCGAGCGCCTCATCGGCTGTCGCTCCGCAAACAACGAAGCGGTCGAGCGTCGCCAACAAAAAGGCCCCGCCTCCGCAGGTGGGGTCGACAACGAAGGTCGTCGTCACTCCAAGGTTCGAGTCGAACGGCAGCGCCTGTTCGACGAGACGCTCCACCACCACCCTCGGCGTGTACCAAGCCCCTCGGCTCGACCGTTCCCCTGCCGAGGCGAGCAGCTCATGGACGGCGCCGATGAGCCACGGGTCAGCCCACCCGTCGGGCGGCTCGGCGATGGCGCTGAGTATCGGGGCTTCGTTACCGATCACTCGCTGCGCAACCGCCTCGACCGTCGCATCGATCGACCAGGGCCCAGACTCGGCATCAGCGAGATCGACCAGTTGTCGAAGCCATCGACGCCGTTGAATAGGGGCCACGTCAGTCGGCTAGTCGGCGGTGGGATCCCAGTTGTACAGATCGTGAAGGCGCTTGTCGTTCGAGAACATCTCGACGATGGGGATGTCGAGCGCAAGACGCTTCTGGATTCGCTTGACCTCGAGCTCTTGGTCCCACAGAACCAGCGTGACCGCAACTCCGGTCCCACCAGCACGGGCAGTTCGGCCCGAGCGATGGAGGTAGGTCTTGTGGTCGTCGGGTGGATCGAAGTGGACGACGACGTCGACGTCGTCGACGTGGATGCCTCGGGCGGCAACATCGGTGGCAACCAGCGCTTGGATCTTGCCTTCGGTGAAGCGGCCAAGCGCAGCCTCACGGGCACGCTGGCGAAGGTCGCCATGGATCGGTTCGGCGCTGACGCCGAGCTTCTCGAGGTCTTCGGCAAGCCGGTCGCACATGCGTTTGGTGTTGCAGAACACGATCGTGCGATGCGAATGCGACACGATCGACGCAACGACCTTGGACTGGTCCATCTTGTGGACAGCGACGAATCGATGCGCCATCTGGTCGACGGTGACTTCGTCTTCTTCGACTTCGTGTCGCGCCGGATCGGTTTGGTACCGGCGCACCAGCGTGTCGATGGCACCATCGAGCGTTGCTGAGAATAGCAACGTCTGATGGTTGCCTTCGATGCGGCGCAGGATCCACTCGACCTGGGGGAGGAAGCCCATGTCGGCCATGCGATCAGCCTCATCGACGATCACGATGCTGACGTCGTTGACCGAGACGGCGCCTCGATCGAGCAGGTCGATCATGCGGCCCGGCGTGGCCACAACGAGATCGAGACCGTTCTTGACCTGCGCGATCTGCTTCTCGATGTCGGCGCCGCCGTAGATGGCGGCAGTCTTGAGACCGATGGTCTCACCGAGCGGACCGAGCTCTTCGACCACCTGGATGGCGAGCTCGCGAGTAGGCACGAGGATGAGGCCGTGGATGTGGCCCCGCTCCAGATCGGCCATTCGCTGCAACGCCGGAAGGCCGAATGCGAGGGTCTTGCCCGAGCCCGTCTTGGCTTTGCCACAGACGTCTTTGCCGGCCAGTGCATCGTTGATGGTGAGTTGCTGGATGGGGAAGGCGGTTTCGATACCCCGAGCGCTGAGGGCATTGGCCAGCTCAGGGACGACGCCGAGTTCGGCGAACGTGATTGACATTTTGGTCCTGTCAGTTTGCTTGTTGCTCCGAAGGGTACCGATTGCGGCTGGTTCAGAGGTTGAGGGCTTCGACGAGCGTTGGAACAAGGGCAAGGTCGGCGACTTCGATTGGGCCATCGAACCCGGCGACGAGGACCGGGCCGAGCACGGCCTTGGTGCGATTGACACCGGGGAAGAGATCGGACCGGGCAAGAATCTGACCGGGCTCGGCCAGATCCGCCAGGCGAGCAGCAAGGTTCACGGCGGACCCGATGTGGTCGTCGCCCTCGAAGAGAATCACGTTGCCATCGGACACCCCAGCATGCAGGGGGAGCTCGATGTCGGACTCTTGAACGGCGCGCAGAATCCGGTTGATCGCCATGACCAGACTGGCCGTGTCCACCGAAACGAGCATCGCTCCATCGCCCAACCATTTCGCCACGCGCACACCCGTCGACGAGCCGGTTGCCCGCACGATCCGGCGGAATTCCGACAGCTGCTCAACGGCTCGGTCGTCGCCATTGACCACGGTGTAGTGGGTGAATCCGGAGAGATCGATGAAGCCGAACGCCCGCTTGACACGGTGCGTGGTTGCCGGCCGCTGAAAGCCCAAATCGACCTGATTCATGGAGCGACGCTACCCCGGGTGACGCTCACAACACTGGTGGTAGCGACGGCAACACGGAATTCACGATTTCATCTGATCCCTCGTTCCCGCAGGCAACTCTCGGTCGTCACCAACGCGGTAGGGTGCCGCCCATGGCGGCCCTCGAAATCATCCAGTCCTGGCCAGTACCGCATGCGGGGGCAGGATGGATCGATCGGTCAGGCCATCGAGAAGTCGCCGGCAGCCACGCCGCAACTTTTCCTCTCGCTTCACTGACCAAACCGATCTTCGCCTACGCCGTACTCGTTGCTGTCGAGGAAGGCACACTACGTCTCGATCAGTCGGCAGGCCCCGGCCGATCGACGGTTCGCCATCTCCTTGCCCACGCATCGGGCCTCCCACCCGAAGTCGGCGGGCCGATCGCCGAAGCCGAGACTCGACGGATCTATTCCAACGCCGGGTACGAAGTGCTCGGGCAGGCACTCGCCGAGGCCAGTGGCATGTCAGCCGCCGAGTACGTGCGTGCCGCCTTGGCCGAGCCGTTGGGAATGACCACCACGACGATCGGTGCCAGCCCCGCACACGGCGGCACGTCGTCGGTCGATGACCTCATGCTGCTCCTTGCCGAGTGGCTCGAACCAACGCTCATCCATCCGGCCACCATGGCGGCTGCCACCACCATCGCCTTCCCCAACTTGGCGGGTGTCCTGCCTGGCTATGGTCGCAAAGTACCGAACCCGTGGGGTCTCGGCTTCGAAATCCGCGGCGAGAAATCGCCGCACTGGTCCGGCGAACTCAATTCGCCTGAGACCTTTGGGCATTTCGGTCGGTCAGGAACCCTCATCTGGGTCGACCCCGTTGCCCGTTGCGCTGCCGTTGCCCTCACCGACAAGGACTTCGGACCGTGGTCGATGCACGCATGGCCGGCATTCTGCGATGCCATCCTGGCCGACGTGCTCGTGAACGACGGTCAACCCAACCCACGCCGGTAAGGACTTTCTTCGTCCTTCGGTCAATTTTGTGCGACCCCCGCCGACAGTGGCATACAACAGGGACGTACTGATGACCTCCGACAACCCACTGTTCGCCCAAGCCCGGGCTCGACACGCCTTGCGAATGGCAGGTTTCGACGATCCCAAAGTGTTGGAGCAGGCGTCGAGTACCCGCAACGAGGTCTTCATCAGTCCCGATGTGGTGGTTCGGGTCAACCGCCACCCGAACCAGCGACTCCACCGAGAAGCGCTCCTGTGTCGCTACCTACCTGCACAACGATGGGCGCCAGAGGTGTTGGCCTATGGCGGCGAGATCGGTGCCGACTATCTGATCGTCAAACGCCAGCCCGGTGCCCTACTCTCTCGATGGTGGCCAAATCTCTCGATCAATCTGCGCCGCGACGCCGTCCGACAACTCTGCGCTGCGCTCGGCATCATCCACGACACCCTGACGCCTGTTCACCTTCCTCGCATCGACAACTCGCCCCACTTGATCGACCCTCGCAACGTGACCCCGCTCGTGCCTCTACTCCTTGCGCTCGACGAGCTGTCGCCAGCCGATCCAGCGCTGTTCCGCGACGTGTCGGACTACGTGCACCGCACGGCGGATGCGCTCAGCGAGTACAGCCAGCGGACGCTGATCCACGGTGACCTCAGCTTCGAGAACCTCCTGTGGAACGGAACCGAGCTCACGGCCATCCTGGACTTCGAGTGGTGCCGAGGAGCCCCGCTCGACCTCGAACTCGATGTGCTGTTCCGATTCTGCGCCTTCCCCCATGCCCACGTTGCTCCCGACTACGAGGCGCGTACGCATTCGAGCGACTACGCCGACGTGCCGATGTGGGTGGCGGAGGACCGCCCCGACCTGTTCGAGCATCCCGACCTCTTCGAGCGCCTCATGCTCTATGCCATCTCGTTCTCGGTGCAGGAGCTCGTGACGAGCCCAGCCGATGCGAAGATGCCACGCTCGATGCGCGGCCCGATGCATCCGATGACTCGGATGGCCAACCTGCTCGATCATGGCGGCCACCTCTCTCCGATCTTCGATCGCCTCGGGCTCACGGTCTGAACCAGGCGGTCTGAACCGGGCTCGCTGAACCGAGCTGTGTGTCGAGGTTGGTCCTCGGCGACAGACCGCTAGCGGTAGGCTCTGCGCCGTGAGTGGTGAACCGAGCACAAACGACGCAACATCCGCGCCAGCCCCGACCGCGCCCGCCTCGACTCCGACGACGCCGGCCTGGATCGTCAACCCGGTTGGACCGTTGCGTGGCGAGGTGTCTGTTCGCGGCTCCAAGAACGCTGTGACCAAACACATGGTCGCAGCGATGTTGGCCGACACCCCGTCTCGCATCTCGAACTGCCCCGACGTCGGCGACGTCGCCATCACGGCCGGCATGCTCGAAGCGTTGGGCTGCGGCGTGGAGGTCAATGACGGGGTCGCCAACATCGACCCGCGCTTCATCGAGTCGAGCCGGGTCCCCGTGCGATTTTCCGGGCTGAACCGCATCCCGATCCTGATGGTCGGGCCACTGCTGCATCGCATCGGTCATGCCTTCGTCCCGCTCGTTGGTGGCGACGAGATCGGTGCTCGTCCGGTCGATTTCCACGTCGACGCCCTCAAAAGGATGGGCGCAGAGATCGAGTTCACCTCCGAAGGTCTCGAGGCCAAGGCAGTCAACCTCCGGGGCGCACACATCGAATTGCCCTACCCGTCGGTTGGCGCCACTGAGACCGTCCTCATGACCGCAGTCCTGGCCGAGGGCCGCACGGTGCTCGACAACGCGGCAACCGAACCCGAGGTCATCGAGCTCGCGCTCTTTCTGCAACGCATGGGCGCCCGGATCGAGATGCGCCCCAACCGCCGCTTCATCATCGACGGTGTCGACTCGCTCAGCGGCGCCGCTCACCACCTCAAAGGTGACCGCATCGAAGCGTTCTCCTATCTGGTGGCTGGACTCATCACCGGGGGCGAAGTTCGAGTGCGTGGCTGCTCGCAAGACCGCCTCGTGACTGCCATCTCCACCCTCCAGGGCATGGGCGCACGCTTCGAGATCACCGACTCGTCGATCTCGGCCTGGGCCGACACGCTCACCCCCGCAGCCGTCCAAACCGACACCCACCCCGGATTCATGACCGACTGGCAGTCCCCCATGGTTGCGCTGTTCACCCAGTGCCATGGCATCTCGGTCATGTATGAAACCGTGTTCGAGAACCGTTTCACCTACGTCCCTGCGCTCAGGCAGATGGGCGCCCAGATCGAGCTCTACAACACCCCGCTCGGCAGTATCGAAACCCGTTTCGTTGGCAGCTCCACCCCCTGTTCGGCGGTCGTGAGTGGCGGCAATCAGCTCATCGGCACCGAGGTCGACGTTCCCGACATCCGTGGCGGCTTCGCCTATGTGCTCGCCGCTGCCGCTGCCGAGGGCCGCACCACCATCACCGGCACCCATCACCTCGACCGGGGTTACAACCGACCAATCGAGAACTTCGAAGAACTCGGGCTCGACATCAGGCGCGTCGAGGTACCGGTTGCCGGTTCGGTCAAAGCCGAGGCTGTCGGGACCGAGGCTGTCGGGACCGAGGCTGGCGCGAACTAGCCCAACCTGACAGGCTCAGCCCATGGCTGAACCCTTGGTGCTTCGATCCGATGTCGACGGTCTCGTGACCCTCACGCTCAATCGTCCCGACAAACTCAACGCCTTGCTGCCCGACTCGTTCGTCGAGTTACGAGCCCACCTCGACGCCATCGCCCAAGACCCATCCGTCGGCTGCGTCGTGCTCGAAGGAGCGGGGCGGTCGTTCTGTGCAGGCAACGATCTCGGCGGCATCGCCAGCGGGGCACGAGCGCCGAGCGTCGACTTCGTACCCGAAACCGTCGATGCACTCGAACAGTTGCCACAGCCAACCATCGTGCGCATCCACGGTCACTGTTTCACCGGTGGTCTCGAACTCGCTCT
This sequence comes from Acidimicrobiales bacterium, assembly GCA_038212405.1. Taxonomy (GTDB): domain Bacteria; phylum Actinomycetota; class Acidimicrobiia; order Acidimicrobiales; family SZUA-35; genus JBBQUN01. The sequence continues at coordinate 10,069 of JBBQUN010000034.1, forward strand.
CGCCGGTGACATCCTGATTGCTGCCGAGTCGGCCAGGCTCGGCGACACCCACGGACAATGGGGCCTGGCCCCGATCTGGGGGATGTCGGTCCGCCTGCCCGAGCGGGTAGGTCGCTCGACCGCCAAGGAACTGATGTTCACCGCTCGGCGTATCTCCGGCATCGAGGCCGAAGCCATCGGGTTGGTCGATCACTGCGTCGCCGACGACGAACTCGACGCCGCCGTCGCCTCGCTTGTTGCGCAGATCCTCGCGAACTCTCGGGGCACCAATCGGATCGTCAAAAAGCTGATCGCCGACCGTTTCGAACGGCCGCGCACCGAAGCGCTGCAACACGAGCGGGCGCGGCCGCATGGCATGCCTGAAGACATGGCTGAACGCATGGCAGCGGGTGGCCGTGGCTGAACTCAACGCCATCACGCTGCGGACCCTCGACATGGCGGCCGCCGTTGCGTTCTACGAACTGCTCGGCTGCAGCATCGTCTTCGGCGGCTCAACCGCTGCGTTCACGACCATGGCGATCGACGACTTCGTCGTGGGCTCCGCCAACAACTTCATCAACCTCACCGTCGAACAGTCCGACCGAGGCCGACCATCGTTTTGGGGTCGCTACATCATCTTCGTCGACGACCCCGACGCCCACTACGAGCGATTGGTCGCCGCCGGCCACGAGCCGATGATGCAACCAACCAACGCAGGTTGGGGTGAGCGCTACTTCCACGTGCTCGACCCTGACGGACACGAAGTGAGTCTGGCTCGCCCGTTCCGTGAGGGGGAAACGCCCGACCGATAGCCGAGCAAGCAAGCCCGATACCCTCGCACGGGTGAGCGACGCTTCTCCTACCCCGTTCGATTGGACCCCTTTCCCGCTGGATTGGCAGCGCACGTCGGGGGTCTTGTTCGATCTCGACGGGGTGATCACTCCAACCGCGCTCGTGCACGAACGGGCATGGAAGGCGCTGTTCGACTGGTTCCTCGACCAACACGGAGAGGAACACCACGTCACTGACCGCTCGCCATTCACGGTCGACGATTACCTGCGATTCGTCGACGGCAAGCCTCGCTACCTCGGTGTCCGCTCGTTCCTCGAGTCACGTGGTGTGGAACTTCGTGAGGGGGACCCCGGCGATGAGCCCGGGCACGAAACCGTGTGTGCGCTTGGCAATCGCAAGAACGTCGAATTCAACCGCATCGTCGAGCTCGACGGCGTCGATGCCTATCCCGGCTCACTGGCACTCCTCGATCATCTCGACACCCTGGGCGTTCCCCAAGCCATCGTGTCGTCGTCGAAGAACGCGGTCCCGGTGCTCGCTGCTGCCGGGCTGGCCGGCCGATTCGAGATCATCGTCGACGGCCTCGTCAGTGCCGACCTCGGCCTGCACGGTAAACCCGCACCTGACGCCTTCTTGTTGGGCGCCGAGCGATTGGGCGTCGATCCGGCAACCACCATCGTGGTCGAAGACGCCACCTCGGGCGTTGCTGCCGGTGCGGCCGGCGGGTTCGGGCTGGTGATCGGGGTCGACCGCGGTTCGTTCACCGATGAACTGCTCGCCAACGGCGCCGACTTCGTCGTCACTGACCTCGGCGCACTCGTGCCCTGAGCCTGGCATCCGCTCCGGCCTCGCCTCACCGAACCCTCGTATTCGCCCCGAAAACTCCGAAGAGAACATCAATGCCTCGCCACGACATGCCACTGCACTTGCCGACGCCGCGCTTCGATACCAGTGACCCGTGGCGCCTGGTCGAGACCGAGTACGACCACGACGACCTCGGGCTGACCGAGACGCTTTTCGCGTTGGGCAACGGCTACCTCGGGATGCGAGCGAACCCCGAGGAAGGGCGCGAGGCCCACAGCCACGGCACCGTCCTCAATGGCTTCCACGAGACATGGCCGATCCAACACGCCGAGAACGCGTACGGCTTTGCCACCACCGGTCAAACCATCGTGAACGTTCCCGATGCGAAGGTCATGAAGATCTATGTCGACGACGAACCCCTGTTGCTGGGCGAAGCCGATCTCGATCATTACGAACGCGTCGTCGATTTTCGCTCTGGAACGCTGACCCGCGAGTTGATCTGGCGGACGCCCAGTGGCGGTCGGGTGCAGATCCGTACCGAGCGGTTGATCAGTTTCGAGTACCGACATCTGGCGGTTGCCACGGTCGAGATCACCGCGCTCGACAGCACCGCACCGATCGTCATCTCGTCGCAACTGCTGAACCGTCAGGATGGCGAAGACGAGTATCACGTACGGTCCGCAGCACTCGGCGAAGGCATGGACCCTCGCAAGTCGAGGCGATTCGGGCGCCGAGTGCTCATGCCTCAGATCCAGCGGCACGAGGCTGACGACGTCGTCCTTGGCTATCGCTGCGCCGAGAGTGGCATGACGATGGCAGTGAGCTATCGACACCTCCTCCACTGCGACGGCAACGTCGAAAGCAAGACCGACGTCTCGGCCGATCACGCCAAGTCCGTGTTCTCGATCGAGTTGGCACAGGGTGAGACCATCAAGCTGTCCAAGATCATCTCGTATCACTCGTCGCGCGGCGTACCGGCCGAAGAGCTCGCCGACCGCTGCCAACGCACCATGGACCGCGCCATCAGCGTTGGCATCGACGCCGTCTTCGAGGCACAGCGTGTCTGGCTCGACGCGTTCTGGCATCGCAGCGACATCCAGATCGAAGGCGCCGACGGCAACGACCTCAACGGCGACCAACAGGCCATCCGGTGGAACCTCTGGCAGCTGGCACAGGCGTCGGCTCGAACCCAAGAGCAGGGCATTGCGGCCAAGGGCGTCACCGCCGACGGTTACGAGGGCCACTACTTCTGGGACACCGAGGTCTATGTGCTTCCGTTCCTCGCCACCACCCAGCCCGAGCTGGCTCGGAAGCTGCTGCGGTTCCGCTGGAAGTTGCTGCCGCTCGCCCGCGAGCGGGCACGCATGCTCAACCAGAACGGTGCGCTGTTCCCGTGGCGAACGATCAACGGCGAAGAAGCATCGGCGTACTACGCCGCCGGTACTGCGGCGTATCACATCAACGCCGCCATCGCCTTCGCCATCGAGCGATACATGGACGCCACCGACGACCTCGACTTCCTCGCCGATGAGGGAGCCGAGATCCTGACCGAGACCGCCAGGCTGTGGGAAGACCTCGGGTTCTACACCACGAACGGATCGGTGAAGTTCCGGATCCACGGGGTCACCGGACCAGACGAATACACCGCCGTCGTCAATGACAACCTCTATACGAACGTGATGGCGCGGTTCAATCTTCGCTTCGCCGCCAACACGGTCGAGCGGCTCCGGGCCGAACGGCCCGCCGACTTCGAGCGACTGGTGCGCAACACCGGTCTCACCGACGACGAGGTGGCATCCTGGCATCGCGCCGCTGACCACATGTTCCTTCCTTTCGACGCCGATCTCGGCATCCACCCCCAAGATGCCAGCTTCCTCGAGCGCGAGCCGTGGGACTTCGAGCACACACCCGACGACAAGTACCCACTCCTGCTCAACTTCCATCCGCTGGTGATCTACCGGCACCAGGTCTTGAAGCAGGCCGACGTCGTGCTCGCCATGTACCTGCGAGGTGACCATTTCACCGACGATCAAAAGCGCCGGAACTTCGACTACTACGACGCGATCACGACCGGCGACTCATCATTGTCAGCGTGTGTGCAGGCCATCGTTGCCGCTCAGATCGGGCGAGACGAACTGGCCTTCGAGTACTTTCAAGAGGCGCTGTACGTCGACCTCGCCGATACGCATGGCAATACGTCCGATGGCGTCCACATCGCCTCGACTGCCGGGGTCTGGGCAGGCGTGGTCTTCGGGTTCGGGGGCATGTCGTTCGACGGTGACGTCCTGCGATTCAACCCGAACCTGCCGGCAGCCTGGTCGAGCGCTCGGTTCCGGATCAAGCGGTTCGCAACACAGATCGAAGTCGAACTCAGCCGCAACGGCCGGTGCACGATCACCTCGATCGAAGGCCCGACCCTCAAGGTCGGCAACAACGACACCACCGTCGACCTCGAGCCCGGCACCAGCGTCACCCTCTGAGCCCTCTCGTCTCCGACCTCTCACACCACCGCTCGCCAACAACTCCTCTACCAGAGTGCCGTGTATGGCACTGCTGTAGAGGAGTTGTTGGTCAGACGGGGGCGAACCAGGCGCCGTGAGGGTGGGTCCAGCCCAACGTGGTCGCCTCGACCTTGCCCCGGTCGAAGCGGAGCGAGCCGACGAGGCTGGGCGAGGTCGGTGAATCGATGACGAAATCTGGCAGATCGAGCCCTTGCACGACGCCAGGAGCCTCCATGCTCAGCCAAACGATCGGCCTCGTCATGGAGGCGGCGTGCAAGACCTCGACAAAACGCTTTCGATCGACCGGACGCAGATAGGCCACCGCCCAGGAGGTGAGGACCGTCACCAGCATGTCGTTCGGCGCCTGATCGATGACGGCCGAGAGGTCATCGACCATGTCGCCTTGCACGATCGTCGGAGGATCAGCCCGCAAGGCAGCAAAGCCAGCAACGGCCCGCTCGAGCCGATACCCGTGCTCGGGCCAGATACAGGCCAGCAACCAATCGATTGCCGCGTCGTCGTCCAGGTCGACCGGGGCCCGCTCCAGGCCAATGCGCCAGCCAAGGCAGTCGAGCGCGTCAGGCAGCGGCAAGGTCTTGGCCGCGTTGGGGCCGGTCAGCTCGGACGAGACGGTCGTGCCATCTTCGGGACCACACGCTCCGGACGCACCGAAGTCGACCCGATACCGGTCGACGCCAAGATTGAGACCGGCACTGCAACCAGCATCGATCAGTGCCAGCGTCGCCCGCCGACCAGCGGTGTCGGCGTTTGCCGACGCAATGGCGTGCAACGCCAGGGCAAGGGGTGCACTACGACCGCATTCGTTGGTCTGGGTGAAGCGAGTTTCGAGCAACGAAACGATCTCGCTGCGGTTGGCAAGGACCGCAGCGATGAACGCCTGCCCGGCGTCGTCGCCCCTACCCGCCTCGTAGATCGACCCGAGCTCGTCGAGCGTTTGGTTTGGTTCTGTGTCCCCCAGCGATGCACCTCGCGACCGGCGACGCAACACCAGGTAGTGAGCGGCAGCGAGCAACAGGTTCGGCTGGCGAGCATGCGAGGGGCCATCGGCGGTGAGCTGGAGGACCTCGCGATGCTCGGCAACAGCCTCGCAGATGGTGCGATACAGCGGCGTGTAGGTTCCGCATTCCTCGGTCGCGAACCTCAACCACACTGCCCGCAACGTCTCGAGATCGGGTGGAAAGTGAAGGTCGATTGCCATGCCGTCCAGGATCAGCGAACCCACCGGGTCGGCGCAACCTTGATCGAGTCGAGCTTGATCTGGTCAACCCGGCAGATCACCCAGGTGGGTGCCCGGGCTGGTGATCTGCATAGCATGGGTGCATGCGATTGACCGGTGACGATACGAGCGGCTCGTTGGTGGGGGTGTCCTTCAGTGACTCCTTCCGGGCTCAGGAGTTCCTTCTGGCAGCGAAGAGTTTGCAGGCCAAGAACCAACTCAAGCTGAACGACGCCGTCATCGTGGTGAAGAACGCAGACGGTCGCACGATGGTGCAGGAGACCACTGACCTTCAGGCCACTCGCACGGCGTGGTCGGGCGCGGTCTGGTCGGGACTCATCGGCTTGGTCATCGGCGGGCCGGTTGGCTGGGTTGCCGGCACGGTTCTCGGCGCAAGCACCGGCGTTGCTGCCGCGAAAGTGATCGACCTCGGAATCTCTGATGAGTGGGTCGGTTGGTTCCGTGACGAGGTCGCGCCCGGCACCACCACCGTGATCCTGCTTCTCGAAGACGTCGACCGTAACGCACTCGTCACCGAGGCCGCCCGGTTCAACGGGGCCAAGTTGGTGATGTCCACCTTCGAACCCTCCACCATGCAACGCATTGGCGATGCGCTCGGATCGACCATTCCCGTTCAGCACAACGAGCCCACCGAGCCCATCGAGCCAAACGAGCCAAACGAGCCAAACGAGCCAAACGAGCCAAGCGAGCCGGCCAACGATCCGATGGAGCGTTGAGGCCGGTGCCCGGCCCGATCGGTCTCGTCGGTAGCGGCGAGTTCCTGGCGTGTTCCGATGTGATCGACGGTGCACTGCTCGACCGTGTCTCAGGGCGTGCTGCACGAGCGGTCATCATCCCAACGGCTTCCGGCCAGGAAGGACCCACCAGCGTCGGGTCATGGCTCAGCAAAGGTGTTGCCCACTTCGAACGACTCGGGCTCGAACCCGTGCCGCTACCGATCATCGACCGGATCGGCGCCGACGACCCGGCAAATGCCGAACTGATCAAGGAGGTTTCGATCATCTACTTCTCCGGCGGAAATCCGTCGTATGTCATCGAGACCATGCGAGACACCGCGGTATGGGCCGCCGTACTCGAGGCGTGGCGAGACGGTGCCGCACTTGCCGGCTGCTCGGCAGGGGCAATGATGATGGGTTCGGTCACCGCGTCGCCTCGCAGCCAAGGTCTCGTTTCCGGCCTCGGCGTGTTCGACGATCTGTGTGTCATCCCGCATTTCGACCGCTTCGACTCTTTCCGCCCCGGTATGACCGACTCGATCATCTCGTTGGTTGGCCCCTCCACCACCGTCATCGGCGTCGATGAAGAGACCGGACTGGTCGTCCACGACGGCCAGTCGTTCGTGATGGGTAGCCGCCAGGTGTGGTCGCTCACGAGTGAGGGTCGAACGAGCTGGGCCAACGGCGAACCAACCGACCTTCGACTCCGAGTCAGCTTCTAGCTCCGACTGTTGGGCACGACATCGTCGCCGCCGAAGCCGGCAACACTGACCCGGTCACGGAGGGCATCGAGTGGGTCACGAGTGTCATCGACGTAGCCCAGGGCGTAGGCGCCGCGGGCGTACCCCATGAGGCGCAGGAGATCGTCATCGAGGTCGACGGCGATCTCTCGCGGCACCGACAGATACTGGTTCTCCTCCTGGCGTAGCCAGGAAACGTTGTAGGTCAGGTTCAACCCGTGGCGGGTTGCGTCGGTCTGGTTCGCTCCCCCGCCGTGGTAGAGCCTGCCAGTGTAGAGCAGCACCGACCCCGCCTTCATCTCGGCGGGCTCGGTATCGGCCAGTTCGAAACGCTGACGGTCCTCGAAATGGTTGCTTCCTGGGATCACCCTCGTTGCACCGTTGGCTTCGGTGAAGTCATCGAGTGCCCAGATCGTGTTGCACTGCACCTCGTACTCGGCCGGGAACGGGAAGAAGTCAAAGGCCCACTGATCTCGGTGGATCGACTGCGCCGGCGAGTCGCCACCGATGGCGATCACCTGGGTCAGGTGCAGCTGAATACTGGTTGCGTACGACAGCACCGTTCGAGCGGTGTCGAGAATGAGCGGGTGCATCACGAACTCACGAGCCTTCGGTGAGCGAGCAACCAGTCCACCCGTGCGTTTGGTGTTACGACCGCTGAAGTCGTCGGACCCGGCAGGTGTTGCGTCGATGTACGGCCGGAGTTCGGACATGAGCGTCGCTCGGTCCTCGGCGCTGGCCAGCGAGTCGATCACCACACACCCGTCGGCGGCAAGGACCTCGGCGAGTTCGGCGGGCGTTGCGTCAGGCGTGAGGTGCTGGATCGGCATGGCGCAATTGTTGCTGGGTGCGGCCCCGGCGTCGAGTCAGTCGTTCGCCGGACTCACGCTCGCGGCCGCTGCAGCGATGGCGGCAACGAGCGATGGCCAGTTGTCATCGACCATGACGTCGTGGCCGGAATCCTCGATCACCCGGAGCTCGACGCCGTACGCCTCGGCCAGTGCACGCTGCTCGTCGAGACTGAAGATGGCATCGTCGGCCGCAGCGACGACAGCCATTGGTGTTGACACCCGCGACGGGCGGGGCCAGCGAAGCATCATCGTGTTGACCGCGAGCGCTGACTCGTTTTGCAGCTGTCGCATTGTCTCGGTCACGGCGTCGTCGCTGGTCTCGGGGCGGAAGTAGAGGTCGCGAACACGGTCGGCGGTCCGCACGGCAAAGGAGTAGTCAGCGGTCAGCGCTGATCGCAGGGTGTCCATCGGGTAGCGGCGCATCACCCGCATGTTGGCCATGAGCACCCCGCGAAGCGGCGCCGAGGCGACCAACACTCCGAGGGCAGCGTCGGCGCTTTCGAGATAACGCTGCACCACATAGCCGCCCATCGAGTGCCCGACGAGTACGGGCGGCTGGTCGCACGCGTCGACCGCTGCACCGACGGCATCGACGTACTGCGAGATCCGGTGCCAGATTCGGCTGGTATCACCAGGACGGTCGTGGCCCGGCAACGTCACCGCAGTGACGCGCCAACCCTCGGACCGCAGTGCGTCGGCAACTCGATCCCAGCACCAGGCGCCATGCCATGCGCCGTGGACCAGAATGATCGGCGGTCGCTGTTCGGCATTCATGCTTGGCACCTTTGGTCGATGAGCCACCAAGCCCGAACTCGCTCGGCCTCGTTGCAGTGGTCTTCACGACCGGCTCGGTCTGAAAGACTGCCAGCTTGCTACCAAACCACACCATTCGTCGAGCGACATCCGCCGAGGCGGCACATGCCCGCTCGGTGATGATTGCGACATTCGCTACCGGTGGATCAACGCCACGGCGGGCCCCCAGCAGTGACCTCTCGCCTTCGAGAGACCGTGATGCAAGGGGTCGATGAACGGAAACGTTCGTTTTCGACGCTTTTCGTTCATCGACCTCGGAGACCGTCGACCTGCTGTACGGCAACGTGCTCGACCGGGCGCCCACGTCCACGGTCAGCCGGGCGTTTGCTGACAGCGGCGAGTTCGACGCCTTGAACCGCGCGAACTCAAACGATCAGTTCGTAGCCATCGCTCAACGCGATGTGTTCGGCCGCTACCTCGACGAAGGCGGCTTCGCCTTCTGGCTCGGCGAACTTCCAGGGCAGCGTTGGCCGAGGCAAACTGATGGTCGCACTCAGCCCATCGCACGGTCGACTGGGAGGTGAGGGCCACCGACGCCAGCGAGCAGCGCTTCAGGAAGGCAGTCGCATCCAACTCGTGGTCCCGCAGCTCCCTCGCCGAGCGACACGCCAACGTTGTGGAGTGCGCTGCCAGTTCGACCGGCGTTCGGATCTCGCCCCACGACGGTCACGAGTGCCGCCACTGCCTCTGGGTCCCATTGCGATCCTGCATGCTCGGTGAGGACGGCGATGGCTTTGTCGCGGCCCATGCCATGGCGATATTGGCGGGTGTTGGCCATGGCGTCGAACGCATCGCAAACAGCAACGATGCGAGCGTCTCTGGGGATGGCGTTCCCGGCGAGTCCATCCGGGTAACCGCCACCGTCGATGCGTTCATGGTGGCCGCGGACCCCCTCGGCGATGTCGTCGAGCGCTGGTGATGTCCGCACCAGCCGTTCGCCGTGAAGGGTATGACGCCGGATGATCTCGAACTCGGCGTCGGTGAGTCGGCCCGGCTTGTTCAGGATCTCGTCGGGCACGTCGAGCTTTCCGACATCATGAAGCAGCGCGGTCAGCCCGAGCCGGCGCAGCGCAGTTGGCTCGAGTCGAAGCTCCTCACCAACGAGCACCGCAAGTTCGGCGGTGCGGATGACATGGTCTCGCGTGATGCGATCCTTGGTTTCGAGGTTGGCGACGAATCGATGCACGATCGGATCGAGTCCGATCTCGAGGGCACTGAGCGGGTCGGTCACCAGTACGGGAGCGAGCACGTCATGCACTCGACCGGTGCGCCGGTAGACCACGACGGCACCGACGGTCGCACTGAACACGCCAACGATGTCGAACGCATGCGCCGACCAGAATCCGGTGGAAAACGGGGCCGTCGACAGCCAGACGAACGCCGACGATCCTACGAGGCCACACCCAAGTGACACCACGAGCGGGCCTGGCCGCCCTGCGATGCGCGCCATTCGAAGGTGGCGGCGAGACAGTAGGACGCACCCGAGGAACGAGACGGCGGCGACGGCGATCGTGAACGGCTCACGTGGCGTTGGCGCGGGGAGCAGGTCTACGTCGATCATCAGTGCCGCCGCCAGGGCGTTGATGGCGCTGACCCAGGCGACAACCCATGCCCGCCAATGCCGGCGGATCCAGCTGTTCTAGTGATGACGGGGCATGGCCGAAGGAGCGATCGCCAAGAGACCGACCGGGATCGAGAGGAGCACCGACGTCATCGTCGAAGTATTGGCCTCGAAGATCACGCCGGGGGTCGTGATGCCATGGACGAGTGGCAGCGCCGACACCGAGTAGAAGAACAGCCCCAGGAAGCCAAGGTCGGCCTGGTGACGCTTGAACGAACGAAGGATGACCGCAATCGACGTTGCGGTGCACAGCGATGCAGCAATCACCACGATCCAGAACAGCAGGACGGCAGACCCGATCGTCACGTTCGTTGCGACCCACATCGACAGTGAAATCTGGATGGCAGCGGGAATCGACCATGAGGCAATCCAACGGCCTGTGAACGTCTGCTCTCGATGGGCTATTCCGGCCATCTTTCTCTTGTCGGCGGACGACGACTTCGGGTGAGCACCAATGTGAGACGCGTCCGTTTCGGTAGTACGCCGACAGCGAATCAGGTGGTATCCGACGCCGAGTCGACGAGCGACAGCGTGCCAATGCCGGCATCGAGGCGTACACGATCACCGGTTCGGATGTTGGCCATGGTCCCCATGTTGGTGGCGGCTGGCAGCCCAAGTTCTCGGAGGATGATCGAGCCGTGCGACAGGTCGCCGCCGATCTCGACCGCGATGCCAGCGACCTGAGCGAAGATCGGGACCCATCCCGCATCGACGCTTCTGGCGAGCATGATCGTCGACGCCCGATCGAAACCGTTCGGAAGACCATCGGGCGGTTCGTCGCAGCGCAACGCAACACCCTCGACCGTTCCCGAGGTCAGCGGCACACCACGGTAGGTCTGACGATCATCGCCAGCGTCGGCTCCGCCCAGCGCGTCGAGATCATCGAACCGATGGACGATGTCGGGGAGTCGGATGAGCGCCAATGACTCGATGTCGAGGCGACGCTGCTGCAACGCCCCCGACGTGAAACGCTCGCCCCGATCGAGCGCCTCCAACTCCTCGATCGAAAGATCGAACACGGCCAGCCGGTCGGGCAGCAGTCCTGCCTCAACCGCCGCATCGGCCAGGTCGAGGATCCTTCCGCGAAAGTGGGCGAACGCCATCATGGCGTGCCAGCGGATTCGTTCCCGAGCGACCATCGGCCGACGAGCAGCGATACGCAACGGCATCGCCACTGCCAACTTCAACGACGTGTACGACCGCGATGCCCCGTCTCCCGACCGACCGTCTCTGGAGGCCCCGTTTCTCGAGGTCGGAGATGCACCGTGGCTGATCGCCCGCAGGATCGGATCCGGCTTCTCGGCGAAGCGAGGACGAGCGACGTCGCTCTCGTAGACCCCACGGTGCCCGTGATTGCGAAGCCACTCCGCCCAGAGCTCGACGAACCGTGGGTCGGTCGGCACCCGCAGCGCGTCCAGGTCGTCACGGATCGACGGATCGCCAGACGCAAGTTCGCGCAGTGGTTGGAGGTCTTCGAGCATGGAAGTGCCGGGCGTTCGTTGTCGGGCGATGTGCTCGTCGAGCACGCCGAGACTGCGCAGCGCCGACACCGGTCCGGCCATGGCTGTTGCCAGAGCCGACATTTCGGTGACGAGCGCGATGTAGCTGGCTCGTAGTCCGTCGATGGCGCTGGCGAAATCGGGACTGGATCGCTCCACCAGTTGGTCGATGCGTTGCTCGGTTCGACGAGCGTGACCAACGGCGCCCACCTGAGCGATGCCGAGCCGCACGAACGCAGGGAGCGCCAGCACCACTCGGGTCGGACGGAAACCGACGATGATTTCGGGATCACCGCCGAGCGACTCCGACAGCAATCTCGTTGGCAGACCGAGCCGACGCAACAGGTCGGTGAGTTGCGACAGGTTGATGTATGGCCGGCCCGCGAACGACTCGATGAACGGGCGGTCGACCGGGAGCGACGGGTCAACCAACCGGTAGTGCTCCATGAGGTCGAAGGTCGCTGACTCGATGATCGACGTCATCAGCACCGACGGCAACTCGGGCAAGATCTCTTTGTGGTTGGCGATGGTGAACGCTTCGTTGCGCCGAGGCCCGACGGTGATCGGGCGGATCTGCACCAGCCAGCAGGTGTCGCCGTCATCGGCCCACTCGATGTCCCAGTCCGCCTCACCGAACGTCTGCCGAACCGAACGCAGCAGCCGGGCGAGGCGCTGCTGCCACGGCGGCAGCGATCGATCGGGACGCTCGAACCGGCGCAACTTGGCGAGACGGAACGTGTCGCCTGCTTCGTGGCCCGACACGAGCGTGTCGGCCAGCCCGTCGACGACGCTGCCCAGATCGTCCTCGAACTGTGCTTCGGTGAACAGCACGCCCGCTCGCTGCGCGTCGACCTGGTGCATCACCAGCACATCGAGGCGAGTCTCGGCAGGGACCGCAACGCCCTTGGCCCGAACCCGCGCTGCTGATCCACGGACCGATTCGATCGCCGCGGTGATGGCGACCGCGTTCGGAGCGACACCGAGTTCGGTGTCGAAGTAGCCGGCCATCGCAGTCGACGCCGAGTCTTCGGCGGAGAAGGCCGAGCGAACCGCAACCTTGCCGTGACCAAGGACCGCCAGATCATCTCGCCCGAGTGCTGCCGGTTGGCAATGCGCTATCACGAATCCAGCAGGCACCGGTAGTCCCGCCGCTGCTGCCCGATCGAGGTTGGCGGCCTTTGCGCCGACACCGGCTTCGATCACGCGGCCCGAGCCCAAGGCGAGCACACCAGTTCGGGCGACGGCTCGGCTGATGATGCCCAGCTCCACCATCAGCTCGACTCGATCGGGTCGGGCATCCTCAGCGTCCTCCTCGATCGACGAGATCAGCGGCGATGTCGCTGACCACGGCTGCGTAGGCGCGGGGCTGTTCGATCATCGGATAGTGACCCCAGCCTTCGACGATGCGGCGGTTGCTGTGTTCGAGTCGGCGGGCGAGGTCGTCGGCCTGGCTCGGCTGGAGCACTCGATCGTGGTCGCCCCACAGAATCGTGGTCGGGACCGATGTCGGCGGCAGCCCTTCGAACCACTCCGCCGTGAGGAGGTCGAACATGACCTCGAACCCGTCGGCCCGTGCGTACTCGGCAAGAAATCGGCGGCCGTAGCCGTCGGGCGAGTTCGCGAACAATCTCGGTCCAGCCAGTGTTCTCGTGATCGGGGAGCTGACCGCCGCCTTGGCAAACTTGCGGATCGGCGGCGCCGACATGACCTTCGGGAACCACCGCTCGTCGAGGTTCGCGCCGACGGGGGCGTGCAGAATGAGACCGTCGGCGAGCGCCGGATGGTGGGCGACCGCGTCGAGCGCGAGTGCGCCGCCGATGCCGTGACCAAGCAGCACTCTCGGGTGAGGACATGCCTCGACCTCGGCGACGATGGCGTCGGTGAAGGTGGCCATCGAGATGTCGCCGGCAGGCAGTGGCGTCCCCTGGAAGCCGGGGAGTGTGAGTCCATGCAGTTCGACCCGCTCGCCGTTTGGCCCGGAGCCGTCAGCGAGTGGGAGCGGCAGCCGTTCCCAGCGGAAGGCTCCGCCACCATTGCCGTGGACGGCGATCACCGAGATGGTCATGTCTACCAGTGTCGCGCAGCACCCCCCTTCTGCACGGCATCAGCCGCAAGCCAGAGCATCAGCCGCAAGCGGGCTGCCTACCGAGTCGGGCGGACGCCTTCGAGGAAGGCAATGAGTTCGGTGTTGACGGCTTCGGCCGCTTCTTGCTGCACCCAGTGGCCCGAACCGGGAACGATGACCGACCTGACGAGGTTGGGAATCGTCTCGTTGAAACGAGCGATCGAGGCCGCACCCCAGATGGTCGGGCCGTCCTTTTCGCCGCCGATGAAGATCGTTGGTTGGGTGATCGACGCACCGTCGAGGATGGCAAGGTCATGCCAGTCGCGCTGGGCGTTGCGATAGCGGTTGAGTCCGCCGGTGATGCCCGTCCGCTCGAACTCGTTGCGATAGAACTCGAAGTCGGCGTCGCTCATCCAGTGCGGCATCGTCTCGGGCCACTGGAACCGTTCGCTGAGTGTCCCACCGGGGCCCACGGTTGCCATCGAGCCGTTACCCGGCACCATCGGCGGGGCGTCACCCGAGGCCGAGTAGTAGAAGCCGAGCAACCAGCGGGCAAGGTCGGCATCGATCTCGGCCTCGGCCCGACCGAGTTCCTGGAAGTACTCGATGTAGAACTCTTCCTCGCCGCCGAGCATGCGGAACGCCTCATTCGGGCTGAGCGGACCGCGAGGGCTGTAGGGAACGCTGATGATGCCGACGGCGGAGAAGATGTCGGGCCGCAACAGCGCAGTGTTGCACGTGATCGGGGCGCCCCAGTCGTGTCCGACGATGATCGCCGTCTCCTCACCCAGCGCCCGCACGACACCGACGTTGTCGGCAACGTGGCGGATCATCCGGTATTCCTCGACCGGACGAGGCGCAGCCGAACGGCCATAGCCGCGGACGTCGATGGCAGCTGCCCGAAACCCGGCGGCGGCAACGGCGGGGAGCTGGTGCCGCCACGAGTACCACGACTCGGGAAAGCCATGGACGAACAGCACGAGCGGCCCTTCGCCCATCTCGGCCACGTGGATCCGTGTCCCGAACGCATCGACCAGCGAATGGCGAACCTGGCTGTGGTCGAAGGGGGCGTGGTCAGCGGGCTGCGTCATGCCGGGCAGTCTCACGCCCGGACAGCCCACTCGTCCAGCCGGAGTCGAGGCCGACGTCAGG
>JBBQUN010000035.1:0-24426 GCA_038212405.1 Acidimicrobiales bacterium
GCTGCGATGACCGCCAACGATGCCTACGCCGCAGCCGGCGTGAGCTTCAGCGCCGGTGATCGGGCCATCGAGCAGATCGCCGAAGCGGTCAAGGAAACCCACAACGAACGCGTCGTTGCCGGTGTCGGCAGTTTCGGCGGCGTCTTCGACATGGCCAACCTCGGAATGGATCACCCGCTCCTGGTCAGCTCGACCGATACCTGCGGCACCAAGACGGTGCTGGCCGCCGAGCTCGACATGTGGGACGGCATCGGTGCCGACATCGTGAACCACGGCGTCAACGACGTGCTCGTGCAGGGTGCTCGCCCGTTGTTCATGCTCGACACGATCTCTGCCGGGGTGCTCGATCCCGATGTGGTCGGTCGCGTCGTTCGCTCGATGGCGGCAGCCTGCAAGGTGAATGGCTGTGTGCTGCTCGGTGGCGAGACCGCCGAAGTGCCCGACCTCATCGTGCCGGGCGGGGTCGACGTTGCCGGCACAATGGTCGGTGTCGTCGATCGCTCAGAGCTGCTGCCGACGAACGACATCGTTGCCGGTGATGTGCTGATCGGTCTCGAGTCGAACGGGCTTCACACCAACGGTTACTCGCTCGCTCGGCGCCTCGGGGCGGCCTACGGGTTCGACAAGCCGGTGCCGGGTTCCGACGTGCCGCTGGGTGAAGCATTGCTGGCTCCGCATCGCAGCTACCTCGAGCCGCTGGCCAAGGTGCTCGACTCGAACGCGCTCGAAACCAGGCTCGTGAAGTCGTTGGCCCACCTGACCGGTGGCGGTTTCCCCGACAACATCCCGCGCTGTCTCCCCAAGGGTCTCGGCGCCACCGTCGACACGTCAGCCTGGGAGACGCCGCCGTTGTTCGCCTGGCTGCAAGAAGCAGGCGGGCTCGACCTGGTCGAGTCCCACCGCATCTTCAACATGGGCATCGGCATGGTCGCCGTGGTTGCGGCCGAGAACGTCGACACCTTCCGCTCGCTGGTCGACGAACCAACGTATGTGCTCGGCCAGGTCGTCGACGGCGACGGGGTCACGCTCTCTTGAGGACCGAGGCCGACACGAGGACTGCGACCAAACGGCTCGTCGTCTTGGTCTCGGGCTCCGGCACGAACCTCGGCGCGGTCATGGCCGCCTGCGCCACTGGACGACTCGATGCGGCGGTTGCCGCTGTTGTGTGCAATCGCGCCGACGCGTATGCGCTGACTCGTGCCACCGACAACGACATCCCGGCGCTGCTGCTGGAACGATTGCCTGGCGAGGAGCGAGCCGATTACGACGCCCGACTCGTCGATCTCGTCGCGCCGCACGAGCCAGACCTGGTCGTGCTGGCCGGCTGGATGCGTATTCTCACGCCGACGTTCGTCGGCCGATTCCCCGTGATCAACCTGCACCCGGCCCTGCCCGGCCAGTTCCCGGGCGCTCATGCGATCGACGAAGCGTTTGCCGCTTGGCAGACCGGCGAGGTGACCGAGTCGGGTGTCATGGTCCATTGGGTTCCCGATGCTGGTGTCGATGAAGGACCGGTGATCGTGAGTGAGGTGGTCGGCTTCGAGCCAGATGACACACGGGATTCCTTCGCGGCTCGCGTCCATGCGGTCGAACATCGTGCCATCGTTGAGGCAATCGAATTGGCGCTCGTCGCCGAACTACCAGAACCCGTTGCCGATCCAATGCTGTTGGCATCGACCGAGGAGGAGCACCATGCCCCACATCAATGACGCCGTCTTCAGCGGTGCTGAGGCGCTGACCTTCGATGACCTGCTCGTCGTTCCCGGCTGGAGCGAGGTCCTCCCTCATGATGTCGACACCACGACACAGCTCGGCAATCTGACACTCCGGGTGCCGCTCATGTCGGCCGCCATGGACACCGTCACCGAAGCGCCGCTGGCGGTTGCCGTCGCCCGTGAGGGCGGCATCGGCATCCTGCACCGCAACCTCTCGGTCGAGGAACAGGCCGAACAGGTCGAGCGAGTCAAGAAGGCGCAATCGGGCATGATCTCGGCGCCGGTCCGCCTCGGACCCGATGCCACGCTGGCCGACGCCGAAGCGATCATGAACCGCCACAAGATCTCCGGTGTGCCGATCTGCGACGCCGACGATCACCTCCTTGGCATCTTGACCAACCGTGACATTCGCTTCTGTGGTGCCGACGAGTACGAGCGAGGCGTCACCGAGTACATGACGCAGGCACCGCTGGTCACCGCACCGGTCGGTACGACGCTCGACGAGGCGGTTGCCATCCTGCACAAGCACCGAATCGAGAAGCTTCCTCTGGTCGACGACGACAATCGGTTGGCCGGTCTCATCACGGTCAAAGACATCAACAAGCGCATCGAAAAGCCCGATGCCACCCTCGACGCCGACGGTCGACTGTGTGTTGGTGCTGCAGTCGGTGTCACCGACACTGCCGAACGAGCAGAGGCCCTGGCCGCTGCCGGTGTCGACATGCTCGTCATCGACACCGCTCATGGTCATACCCGAGGCGTGATCGACGCGATTCGTATCATCAAGAAGGGCTGGCCGGACGTCATCGTCGTCGGTGGAAACGTCGTGACTCGTGAGGGCGTCGACGCACTGGTCGAGGCGGGATCGGATGTGGTCAAGGTCGGTGTTGGTGCCGGGTCGATCTGCACGACTCGCATCGTCTCGGGTGCCGGCATGCCACAAATGACGGCCATCTACGAGTGCGCGCAGGCGGCTCGATCCCATCGTGGTAGCGAACGTCCGCTGCCGATCATCGCCGACGGTGGCGTGGTGTCCTCGGGTGACATCGTGAAAGCGTTTGCTGCCGGCGCCGACGCGGTCATGTTGGGCAACCTGCTGGCCGGTGTCGACGAGGCGCCGGGCGATCTGGAACTGGTCGACGGTGCCATGTGGAAGACCTACCGCGGGATGGGGTCGGCCGGGGCCATGCGGGGTCGTGCCACCGATCGCTACGGCACCGGTCAGGCGCCCGGCAAGCATGTTCCCGAGGGGGTCGAGGCGCGAGTGCGCTACGCCGGTGCACTCACCGAACTCATGAGCCAGCTGGTCGGCGGACTCCGGTCCGGCATGGGCTATGCGGGAGCCGCCGAACTCGCCGACCTCCGTGACCGCACCCGCCTGGTTCGCATCACCGGTGCCGGCCTTCGCGAAAGTCACCCTCACGACGTCGCCGTCACCCGCGACTGAGTCGAACGCTCGGAGTCGAACGCTGAGCTTCGTGCCGTTGGTTTTGATCGGTCAGAGTTGGACGGCGGCTCGAGTGGCGATGAGGATGCCGCCAACCACCACGGCGACGGCCGTCACGAGCGGTCCATAGCGAAGGACGTTGCGCAAGCGGCTGCCAGGATCGCTGTTCAGCAATCGGGCGGAGCGGTCGCGCAGCACGACGAACACGAGACCGGCGCCAACGAGCGTGCCGGCCATACCAAGGCCGTAGGCGGTAACCAGCCCGATGCCGAACACGGTGCGGCCCAGGGCAACGGCACCGAGGAGCACGATCAGGGCCGACGGCGAGGGCACCATGCCGCCGGCGAACCCCATGGCAACGACCGAGCCGAGCTTCATGCGACCGTTGGCCGAGCGCTGGACGACCGGGCCGTGGGAGTGGCCGTGGCTGCCGTGATCGTGATCGTGGTGCTGGTGGTCGTGGTCGTGGTCGTGGTCGTGTCGATCGTGGTCGAGTCGATCGTGGTGTAGATGGTCGAGGCCGGGATGGGTCAGCGTGGCTTCTGGGTGCGAGGCGTCGTCGAGTCGGATCACGGTGTCGTTGTGTCGGGCGAGTGCCAGCGTGGCGACGCTGAGGTTCCCGCTCGAGGATCGGTCGTGATTGGCGAGGACGAGCCGATCGATCGCCTGAGGCTGACGGGTCTCGTCAGATCGCTCGGTATCGCCAGCTTGCCCACCGCGGACGCCGGCATGGTCGTGGTCGTCGTGGTCGTGGGCGTCGTGGTCATGGGCGTGGTGGTCGGGTGAGAGGTGGTCGTGGCTGTGGCCGCTGACGCCGTGGTCATGGCCGAGGTACACGAGTCCGCCGGTTGCTCGGTTGCGCACTGCCAGTCGGAGCAGGTTGGCGCCGATGCCGGCAACCAGCAGGCCGCTGGCAATGCCGAGCCAGGGGTAGATGCTGTCGGGGCTCGACAGTGTCGTGAGTGAGATCATGGCACCGAGCGCCAGCACGCCAACTGTATGGGTCGCGGTGACGGTGGCGCCGAGCACGAGCGCCTGGCGAACCGAGCCACCCTGCTCGCCCAGTAGATAGGCAGCCATGACCGTCTTGCCGTGGCCAGGAGCGAAGGCATGAAGGGCGCCCAGGAGCGCGGCGGTCGCGAGCAGTACGGCGGCTGACCACCCGGTGAGTTGCCGTCCGCCATCGCCGATGAGCCGGTCGGCGATCGAATCGATGCCAGGGATGAACGAGTTGACTGCCGGTCGACTGGTCTCGCTCTCGAAGGCTGGACCGCCGGGCGTCAGCTCGGCAGAAGCAGTGGTGACGTCGAGGGGGTTGCCGTTGGGGTAGTTCGTGAGGTGATCGCTGGGGCTCACGGTGAGAGCGTCACCGGTCACGACCGTCATCGTGTCACCGGCGATCACGATCTCGTGCCAGCCGATGTTGTCGGCGGCGTGGCGATCATCGACTGTCACCCACCCGATCGATTCGCCGGCGATCGTGATCGATGGGGCTTCGAGGAGGCAGTCGATCCGAAGCGTTGGCAGGGCGGCCGAGCCTGCGGTCGAGCGGGCGCTGGCCTGTCGGGTCACCAGAGTCGACGGCACACCATCGATCCCGATGTCGAGGTTGCCTGCGACGTCGTCGCAACGCGTCTGAGCGAAGCGCGACAGTTCGTCGTTGCCAAATCGGCCATCGTCATCGGCGTCGGCGCTCGATTGGAGCGTCGGCACCTCGGCCAGGTCGATGGCGTACTCAACGACGACGTCAGTGGGTCCGACCACAACCGTGGCCGCGGTGTTGACCGTGAAGTTGCCGAGGGGGTGCGCTGACACCGGCGTGGCGATGAGAGACAATCCGACCACAGCGAGGCCAGCAACGACGCCAACTCGATTCCGTTGGTTCCGCTTGATTCGATGGCTGATCATGGTGTCGCCTCCCCGGCGCGTCGATCGATGGTGCTGAACATGTCGGGGGTGAGCCCGTCGTAGGCCCGGATGACGCCAGTGTCGATGCTCGTTGCTTCGTCGAGCAGTGCGACGGCGAGGTCGTGGTCGCCCATTGCTTCGCGAATCAGGGCGGCATGGGCGAGCATCAGGGGGTCACGCAAGCCGGTCCGCAGTGCCAGGTCGATATGGCTGCTGGCGGCGGTGACGTCGCCATCGAGATAGCGCGTCCACGCCACTGCATGATGGGCATACACACTGTTCGGTTGGGCTGCGAGGACGAGGTCGGCGAGCCGGTTCGCCCGCTCTTGGTCACCGAAGTCCGCTTCGAGCAACACCTCGCTGGGCTCGACACCGATGTCGGCCGCAATCGAACCATCGACGACCGCTCGCACCTGCTCGAGAGCCTGCGTCAGCCGAGCTTCGTCGCCCGTTGCGCCGCCCAACCGAGCGATGGTTTGTAGCGCAGTGAGGCCGGTTGTGGCCACGCCTGGTTCGTCGAGAATTCGTTGGGCTTCGACGAAGTCACCGTCGCCGGCGGCAAGTTGGGCCAGGCCGACCTTCGCTCGACCAACTGCTGCGTCGTTCGAGGTCGCCTCGGCATACAAACTGGCGGCAAGCGAGCGGTTACCTTGCAATCGCTGTAGTTCGGCGAGGAAGATCGACAACCGTGCCGTTTCGGCTGGAGAGCCCTGGGCTGCTGTTCGGGCGGCGTACATCGTGTCGACGGCGGCATCGAGCTTGCCGGTGATTTGGTTCACGTACGACAGTCGCGCGAGCGAGACGGCGTCAGGTCGCAGGCCGGCCAGACGATCAGCGGTCAGTATTGCGTCGTCGTAGCGGCCAAGTTCGACTTGGGCGTCGACCATGGCGGCGAGCGCCACTCGGTCGGTCGGGCGTTCGGCCAGCACGACGGCCGCCAGCTGGGCAGCATCGTCGAAGCGGTGGAGTCCCACCGAGGCGACGGCGAGCGAGCGAGTCGTCTCGACATTGGCGGGGCTGATCGAGGCTGACCGTTCGAGCGCATCGACGGCAGCGAGGTAGGCGGCCAGATCGTCGTTGGCGGTGGCATCGAGGAGGTACAGGTCTCCGAGCTGTTGCCAGGAGCCAGCGTCGTCAGGATCGTCGTCAAGCGAGGAACGCAGGGTCTCGAGCGGGGAAGCAGCCGAGACTGTGGGGTCGTTGTCGACTGACCAGGTGAACAGCGCACCGGCGAGTGCAGCGATCAACACCAGGCCAATGATCGGGCGGGCGGGCGCCGGGCGTCGCTGGGCGAAGGCGGCGGCATTCGTGTCTGATGTGACTTCGTCACGACTGCCCTCACGGGGGAGGGGCGCCGAAGCACCCCTCCCTCGATCAGCAGCCGTACTCGTCTCGTCTCGAGCCGAGATCGGCATTGGATTCCTTTCCTACAAGGTGTGCTGGATCAGAACTTGGCGCGGTACTCGGGAGCGTTGGAGAACTCGAGCATCATGCGACCGCGGCTGAGGTCCTTGTTGATCAGATCCGTCCAGTAGTTCATGCCGCCTTCGTCACCGGTGCGTCCGAGGACGTTCTTGTAGACGAGTTCGACGAACTGACGATTGTTGAGTGCACCGTAGGTGTTGGTGAACTCGGGCGCCGCTGCGAACTCGGCGCTGATCGCTGCGGTGTCCAGACCAGTGTCGATCCAGTAGTTCAGACCGGCAGAATCGGGCTGACGCAGGTAATACGCCCGGTACAGGCGAATGATCTGGTCGGTCCGTGACTGCGTGGAACCATCGTTGATGACGTGGTTGTCATTTTCGTTGGTGTGGTCGTGGCTGTGGTCATAACCCTGGTGAGGGGTCGGCATGTACGGGAAACTGCTGAGGTAGGCAACGTCGTTGCCCGAAACACCATCACCGAGCGCGTTGTTCGGTGACTGGCCTGCACACTCGCCGACCGGAGTGGCTCCGGCAAGCGCCTGAAGGCTGATGTCGACGACGTCGTCACGAAGACGACGACCGTTCGGATAACCGTCAGCCTGGCCACTCAACAGACCCAGCGGGTTCTGCGCCGACACGGCGGTCGGAGCAATGCTGGTGTTGAGTCGGAGCTGTTCCGAAGGAACCACGTTGGCTGGCTGGTTCACGTTTGGAATACCGGTGAGGAAGATGGTGACCAGATCATCTCTGGTGGCACCCTCAGCCTGGTTGGGATAGCACGTGAACGCACCGGGATAGAGAACAGGAAGCAACTCGGCAATGCGAGGATCCTGCACGATGGGAAGGAACGCAGCGTCGCCGGGGCTGAGTTCAGCTCCGTTGAAGGCGTCCTTCGATGACAGCGGAACGACGACCTCGTTGACGAGCGGCTGGCCGAGTCGTGAGACCTGGACCCAGTCGGTGTCGGCCGCGTTGCGGCGTGAGGTGGTCGAGTGGATGCCGATGACCGGGTCAGCACCAACGATGCGTGACTTCGGGATCTGCACCGCAATGCTGTGAACATTGAACCCTGTCGTTGCATTCACACCGTTCTCGGAATCGAGAGGGAGCAGATGCAGTGCGTTCAGGGGACGGAGGCCGCCGAGATCGAAGATCGATCCGAGGTCGACGGGGAACACTTCGTCACGCTGTCCAGCGAACACCTTGACGCCGGTGTTCCCGAGGGAGTGCACGGCGTTGGCAGCGAGAGCTGGGTAGTTCGGAGTCGAACGAGGACCGATGTTGTTCGGCGGAACCACCAGGTTCTCGCCGAGTACGGTGCTCATTCCATTCTTCACTTCGGTGATGGTGTAGGTCTGCGCAACGTTCAGGTTCTTGTAGACGCCATTCTCGAACGAGATCGGCCCTTCGTTGTAGAGGGGCGTTGCGCCGTTCGCAATGGTGGTGGTGAACCGGAATTGATACGAGACATCGGCAACAGCGTTGCCGTCGGTATCGAGGTGGATCTCGTACAGCACGTCATCACCGAAGTTGAAGAAGTTCGGCCCGCCGGCCGGTTCCTGGAGCGGAATGAAGTTGCTGATGAGGGTCACACTGTCGGGGGCGTCCGGCGACACGAACGCATACACGTCAGTGTTGTCGGCGACCGGGTCTTGGGCGATGAGCGGTGCGTCGCGGTGACTGGATGCACCGGCGCCTCCCATCATGGAAGCAGCGACGGCGCCGGAGAGCATTGCTGCACCGACCCCGATCGCTGGTCGTGTTCGTAGCTTTCCTAACATTTGGTTTCCTTTGGTTTGGGGATCTGGACGGGAACGGGTGTGATCGTTCGATCAAAGAGGCGCACGGCACTGATCGGTTGCGCCGACGTTCGGAGCGGAAGCCGTCATCGCTCGAGCACGTCGATCACGATCCACTGGTCGCCAACCGGAGCCAGGACCAGGTCGGCGGCCAGGGGTGCGTAGAGCGGAACAACGACTGCCCAGTCCGGGATCGACGAACCGAACGAGGCGGTGAGCCCCTCCGCTGCTTTGACCGAACTCAGCTCGATGGGAGGACCCACGACGATGTCGCTGTTCGGCGAGGCGCTCGACGAACTACTCGACGAACACAGTGCTTCGGTGAGTGCTGGCACCGAGCTGCGGAAGGTTGCTCGATCACCGGCGGCGTCGAGCGGTGCACAGGCGGCGTCACCCGCCATCCATGCGCGGGCGGCTGCTTCGGCGTCGGCGGCAGTGAGTGCCACGAGGTAGTCGGGTGTGATCACGCTGGCACCGAGGTCGACACGCCAGCCCTCATCATCGACCAGATGCCATTCGGCCGAAGCCGATGGAGGGGTCAACCCGTTGATGGGATCGAGCGAGGGAACGAGTTCGAGCGTCGTGGTGGCAATGGCGGTTCGGCCAGAGTCAGCGATCTCGAGTTCGATCGGGGAGAAACTGACGAGGCGCCCGATGCGGTTGCGGCGGGTGCGCTCCCAACTGTTGATCGTGCGGATGGTCTGGCGATCGGTTGGAGCAAGAAGAGCGAGAGAGTCTTCGGCGTTGTCGTCGATCTCGGCAAGGAGAAAGCGGTCGATCGCGTCGAGTGGCGTGGGTACCCCCGGACCCAGGTCGGCGGTGGCGCCGATCGAGACGACTCGGTCGTCGGGTGTGAAGACGATGGCCTCGGCCCGGTTCTGCTCTCGAACCCAGCCAACACCAAAGACCGCAACGACGCCGAACGCCAGGCCGCCGAGCAGCGCCAATCCGTCTCGAGCGGCGTTCGAGCGGCTCATGACGTGGCTGTCGTCGTCTTGAACTCAGCCGAGTCGGCGAAGTAGAAGAGCATGGCCTCTCGTTCGAGAAGGCCTCGGTCCAATTGGCTCACCCAGTATTGGCGGCCCGGGGTGTCGGCTCGGCGGCCGAAGATCGAGCGGTAGACGAAGTCGACCCACTCGCTCGTCGGTGCGTCGAGCTTGGCCCCAAAGCGTTGGGTGAACTCCGGTGATCCGGCCATGGCCCAGACCACATCGATCGAGGAAGCACCGCCGTCGATCTCGGATGAGAAGTACTCATGACCCAATGGTTCGGGCGAGCGTTGCAGTATCGACACATAGAGTCGTGTCACGATTCCTGAGGTGCCGCTGGCACCAGTGAACGGTGCTGGAATCTCGATGGTTTCGAGGGTGACCTCGCCGCATGCCACCGCAATGGTGGCTTCGGCCGGGCGAGTCGCCGACGCACGCTCGTAGCGGTTCGAGAAGTTCACGTCGTTGCCGTAGACGATGAGGCGGAGACTGCCGATCTCGGCTGTTTCGATGGCGGGGGTCTCCAGGGCTCGATCGATGACCAGACGACCGGCGCCATCGGCTCGGTCGGAACTCCCCAGGACCGCTGCGTCATCGGGACTCGCCGAACCGGTGCTGCCGACCATGAAACCGATGGGGCCGGCCACTCGACTCAGCTCGTCCCCAGTGACGAAGCCGTCGTCATCGCGGTCATCGGTGGGCCTCGGGCATCGTGACGCTTCGTCAGCAGATCGATGGAGCGCGACCGGATGTTCGCGTCCGGCGGAGGTGCCTTGAGCATCCAACTGGAGGCGAAGCCCGGCCGATGAGGTGAGGATCGTCGCTGCGCCGGTGACGCCTGAGCCGTCGACTTCGCCGAGGTCGATCGAGTAGGTCGACTCGAGCGATGTCGATTGGACGCCGGACGGTTGGGCAGACGCGCTGCTCGGCGCCACTGCGACCGCCGACAGCACGACAACAGACAGTGCGGCGACGGTCGTGGAGGTGAGCGTTCGCGAACCTCGAGAATGGTTTGCTCTGGAGATGAAAGCCTCGAACACGTGAGTCCCCTCGTCGATGACTGGTGACTAAGGTTCGTGGCGAGATCGCCGATGGATTGCTTTCGCTCGAGTTTCTTCGCCCGAATCCCTTTCTGGATGCCGATGGAGCTACGTGCCTGATCGTCAGCGGACGCGGAAGCGGTCGCGGTAGCGACTGGTGAAGAGGGCGGGCATCCCTCCGGTGTGAACGAACACAACGGTTGATTCGTCGTCGAACTCGCCGCGGCCTGCAGCGGCGATGAACCCCGCCATCGCACGGCCCGAGTACACCGGGTCGAGCACGACGCCCTCGGTCCCGGCAACCATGCGGAGCGCCTCGAAGACCGCATCGGTTGGTTGGCCGTAGGGAACCTGGGCCTGACTGCGATCGAGGCGAAGGGTGCCGATCGGTCGAGGGTGCCCGAGGCGGTCGGCAACCGCGTCAGCCAAAAGGGGGATGTCGATGTCGACGGTGGCGATCGCAGCAACGTCATAGCCCTGGACTCGCTGATGGTCGCCGAATCCGGCGGCGAGGCCAGCGTGGGTACCACCGGTGCCAACCGCAGTGACGACGAGCGGCCGGGCCGATCCGGCAGCGTCGAGCGCCAATTCGATCTCGGTTGCACACGTGGCGTAGGCGGCGGCGCCGACGGGCGAGGAGCCACCGAGCGGGATGGCGTATGGTCGATGACCTTCTCGGCGAAGTCGTTCCACCGTGGCGCCGAACGCCTGGTGTCGCTCCTGGAGGCTCGTCCAGACGATGTCGATCTCGAAGAGGTCATCGAGAACGAGGTTTCCTTCGGGGACCGTTTTCGGTTCCACCTCGGCAAGTATGGCGACGCACCCCAGCCCCGAAGCGCGGGCGGCGGAACCGGTCGCCCGAACATGGTTCGACTGTGCGGCACCCGCGGTCACCAGGATGTCGCATCCCTGGTCGATCGCGTCGCCAACCAAGAGTTCGAGCTTTCTGGCCTTGTTGCCACCCCCGGCGAGTCCGGTCAGGTCGTCGCGTTTGAACCAGAGCGTGCCTTCAGCGAAGCCAAGTGCTGCTCCCAATCGATCAGCCGGACGGATCGGGGTGTTGCGGGCGGCGAAGTCGACCATTGGAGGCAGCATCGTCTCATTCAACCAGTTCGGACGGACGACTGAACAGAGGGCGAAACTCGGCAACTCGACGATCCCACCATGAAGTCCGATTTCCGCTCGTCGTTCGGCGCTCGCTCCGTCAGGATGGTGGTCGTGAACTCCCTCACTGCTGACCCGCCGCTCGAAGCCTGGATGCTCGCCGTCGAGAGTCGGGATGCCCGCTTCGATGGTTGGGTCACCGTCGGCGTCACCTCGACCGGTATCTACTGTCGCCCCAGCTGTCCGACGCCGGTGCGGCCAAAGCGGTCGAACATGGCGTTCTTCGCCACGCCGGCATCGGCGCAGGCCGCTGGTTTCCGGGCCTGCAAGCGCTGTGCTCCCGATGCGTCGCCGGGGTCGCCGGAGTGGAATCGTCGTGATGACCTCGTCGCTCGAGCCATTCGTGCGGTCGATGACGGCGTTGTCGATCGCGAGGGCGTTGAAGGCCTGGCCCGCCGGCTCAACGTGAGCAGTCGCCATCTCCACCGACTGCTCGCAGCCGAGCTTGGCGTTGGCCCCCTGGCCCTCGCCCGGGCCAGGAGGGCAAGGACGGCCCGCATGCTGATCGAAACGACTGCGTTGCCCTTCTCCGATGTCGCGTTCGCTGCCGGTTTCGAGAGTATTCGTCAGTTCAACGACACGATCCGGGAGATCTTCGCTTCGTCACCGACCACGTTGCGAGCGGCGACGAACCGTCGGCGCCCGCACGCCGCCGACAACTGGATCACCCTTCGGCTCGGCGTGCGTGAACCATTCGCGGTCGACCAGGTCTGGGACTGGCTTGCTGCGCACGCCATCGACGGGGTCGAAGAGGTCGATGGTCGAACCTTCCGCCGCAGTCTGCGCCTGTCCGGCGGGCACGGTGTCGTCGAGCTCGAACCGGTCGTCTCCGGACCGGGGCCAGCTTGGGTACAAGCCCGGTTTCGGCTGGAAGCATTTGGCGATCTGGCCTCGGCCGTTCAGGCCAGCCGCCGCCTGCTCGACCTCGACGCCGACCCGAACATCATCGACGAGGCCCTGATGCGCGACCCAGCGCTCGCGTCGTTGGTCCAACATCAGCCTGGCTTGCGCTCGCCGGGCGATGTCTCAGGCGACGATGCAACGATCCGTGCCGTGCTCCATCAGCAGGTTTCCGTTGCCAGCGCCCGAGCAATGGCGAGCCGCTTGGCCGGCGTCTTGGGTGAGCAACTCGGCGAGCCAGTCGGTCGGGTCACGACGGTCTTCCCCGCCGCTGAGGCGTGGGCCAGCGCCGACCCGGCCGATCTTGGGCTGACCAAGGCGAGAGCCGCCACCGTCGTGCGAGTTGCGAACTCGCTGGTCGACGGCACGCTCGATACCTCCCCGCTCGCTGACCGCGCCGTTGCTCGCCAACAGCTCCTGGCGATCAAGGGCGTCGGGCCATGGACCGCCTCGATCGTTTCGCTACGTGGCCTCGCCGACCCCGATGCATTCACCATGGGCGACTTGGCGTTGAACCGAGTGGCGGCCGAGCTCGGCGTCGCCGCCGATGGCGACCGTTCGGGGCTCGAACAGGCCGCTGAGGCGTGGCGACCGTGGCGTTCGTATGCCATGCACCACCTCTGGCGGCACTACATGACCGAACGACATGACCGAACGACATGACCGAACGAGGAAAACGAAATGCGCACGCCCCGAGACACCAGTCGCTACACGATCGCCACCATTGCATCCCCCGTCGGGCCGCTCCATCTTCTTGGGACGTCCCGCGGCCTTGCTGCGCTGCTGTGGTCAGACCTCGACGCGGAATTGGCACGAGTGCGGATCGGTGCCGACCAACTCGATGAAGGTGCTTCTTCTTCGATGGCCGAGGTCGAGCGCCAACTCGACCAGTACTTCGTTGGCGACCGAACCGAGTTCGACCTACCGCTCGATCCCAGAGGCACCGAGTTCCAGTTGTCGGTGTGGTCGTCGCTTCGCGAGATTCCGTATGGAGTGACGTCGAGCTACGGCCAACAAGCCCGCAGCATCAATCGACCGCGAGCGGTGCGGGCGGTTGCCGCCGCCAATGGTCGGAATCCGATCTCCATCATCGTTCCGTGTCATCGAGTGATCGGGGCGAATGGTTCGCTCACCGGTTTTGCGGGCGGATTGGATGCCAAGGCCTGGCTGCTGGAGCACGAACGACATCGGTAGGGTTACTCCATGTCGTTGATCGATGCTTCCCCACGATCCATTGGTTCATTCGAGGTCGGTCCTGTCGGGTTCGGATGTTGGCGGTTCACCCACGAATCGGTTGCCGAGGCCACTGCCATCATCGAGGCAGCTCTCGATGCCGGAATGAACCTGATCGATACCGCCGATGTCTACGGGCTCGATTGGGGCGGCACCGGTTTCGGTCTCAACGAGGAAGTACTCGGCAATGTGTTGGCCGCCAACCCCGGGTTGCGGGGCCGCATGGTGTTGGCAACGAAGGGTGGAATCATCCCACCGGTGCCCTACAACAGCGGTCGCGAGTACTTGACCAAGGCATGTGAGGACAGCCTCCGGCGTTTAGGGGTCGAAACGATCGATCTCTACCAGATCCATCGCCCCGATTTCTACACCCACCCAGAAGAGCTGGCCGAGACCCTGACGGCGCTGCGCGACGACGGCAAGATCGTCGAAGTCGGGATCTCGAACTATCGGCCGAGTCAAGCTGATGCCCTCCAGGCTCACCTGGGCTTCGCCATTGCCACCGATCAGCCGCAGTTCTCCCTGCTCAACACCGATCCATTGCGTGATGGCACGCTCGATCGAGCGATGGAGGCGGGTACGACACCCTTGGCTTGGAGCCCTCTGGGCGGAGGAGCATTGGCAACCGGTGAGGGTCTGTCGCCCGACCTGGTCGAGGTGCTCGACGAGCTGGCGACCCGCGAGGGCGTCGACCGGTCGGCGATCGCGCTGGCCTGGGTCTTGGCGCACCCCTCGAAGCCAGTGGCGCTCGTTGGCACGCAGACGCCATCGCGCCTTGCGGGTTATGGCGCCGCGCTTTCGGTCTCTCTCGATCGTGGCGACGTCTACCGACTGCTTCAAGCAGCTGAGGGCGTGCCACTCCCGTGAACCGGCAGGCCACGATCGAAGACGTTGCGACGGCGGCCGGCGTGTCAGTTGCCACGGTGAGCCGTGCGCTGCGCCGGCTCCCCAACGTCGCACCTTCGACTCGTGAACGAGTGCAACGTGTGGCCAACGAGCTCGATTACGTCGCCAACCCCACAGCGTCTCGTCTTGCCGGTGGCCGCACGGGCTCGGTTGCCGTTGCGGTCCCTGCGTTCGACACGTGGTACTTCTCCAAGGTCGTCTCGGGCATCGATGCCGTTGTCAAAGGCGACGGCATCGATCTCCTGCTCTATGCCATCACCGACGAGCCCGATCGCGAACGTTTCATGGCCGGCCGAGGAGCGTGGTACCAAAGAGGTGACGCCCTGGTGCTGGTCGACATCTTGCTCGAAGCCGAGCAGGCGAAACGTTTCGCCGATCTCGGGGCTCGTATCGTCACGATTGGCTCGAGGTCGCGCTACTTCCCGTCGATTCTCCTGAACGAAGCAGAATCCTCAGCGGTCGCGGCGCGTCACCTCGTCGAGCTTGGCCACACCCGCATTGCCATCGTCACTGGCGAGGTCGGCGGAACGAACTTCCGAGTGCCGATGCTGCGCGAAGAGGGCTTCCGTGGAGCGCTGGCCGAACTCGGGTTGTACGTCGACAGCGAGCTGATTCGCTCCGGTGGGTTCTCGGTCGACGGCGGGCGCGAAGCCGCCTCTCAGCTCCTCGAGCTGAGCGAACCGCCGAGCGCCGTGTTCGCGCTGTCGGACGACATGGCGATCGGCGTGATTGCCGAGGCCCGGTCACGAGGGTTGCGTGTGCCAGATGATC
Organism: Acidimicrobiales bacterium; assembly: GCA_038212405.1. Taxonomy (GTDB): domain Bacteria; phylum Actinomycetota; class Acidimicrobiia; order Acidimicrobiales; family SZUA-35; genus JBBQUN01. The sequence goes on from JBBQUN010000035.1 coordinate 15,297, forward strand.
TTGCCGTCGTTGGTTTCGACGACAACGAGATGGCCGACGTGTTCGATCTCACCACCGTGCACCAAGACGTCGACGAGATCGGTGCCAGCGCCGGTCGACTCGTGCGTGATCTGATGACCTCGGTCGACAAGCCGGTCGAGCATCACGAAAGTGTCACCTCGTTGATCATCCGTGCATCGACGATTGGCGATGGCCGCTCGACCGCGAACTGACAACTGCCAACGAGATACCCGAGGAGCTTCCCCATGTTCAGGTTGCCAACTCTTCCACGCCTTGGCTGGTCGACCGACGACATTCCCCCGCAGGAGCCGGGAAAGGTCGCGATCGTCACCGGTGGCAACAGCGGTTTGGGGTACGCAACCGCCAAGGCGCTGGCTGCTGCTGGGATGTCGGTGGTCTTGGCGGTTCGAACCCCGGCGAAGGGCGAAGCGGCAGCGGCGAAGATCCGTGCAGCAGTTGGGCCGTCGGCCTTGGTGTCGGTGACCCAGGTCGACCTTGCGAGCTTGGAGTCGGTCCGCAGTGCCGCAGCCCGGTTGAGCGAGCAACTGGACCGACTCGATCTTTGCGTCAACAACGCAGGCATCATGGCGACCCCGCCTCAGCTGAGTGTCGACGGTGTCGAGTTGCAGTTCGCCAGCAATCATCTGGGCCACTTCGCGCTCACCGGCCTCCTGCTCCCGCTGCTGTTGGCGACGCCAGGTTCGCGTGTGGTGAGCGTGTCGAGCTTGGCCGCCACCAGCGGATCGCTCATCGACCACGATCCAACGTCGCTCGCCGGCTATGACCGCTTCAAGGTGTACGGCACGACGAAGCTGGCGAATCAGGTGTTCACCTCGGAACTCGATCGCCGTTTCACTGCTGCCGGTGCCACGTCGATGGCGGTCGCCGCCCACCCGGGTCTGTCGACCTCCAATCTCCAGAGTGGTTTCGCGCTCCCCGGTATCGCTCAGAAGCTGACCAACTTCGGCGCTCGCCTTGTCACCCAGCCAGCGTCGATCGGTGCGTTGTCAACCCTTCGTGCGGCAACCGACCTCGAAGTCGCAGGCGGCGACTACTTCGGTCCTTCACTCCCGGGCGAGGCGTTCGGACCGCCGAAGAAGCTGCCGCTGCTCGCGACGGCGATCGATCGAGAGATGGGCCGTCGACTGTGGGAGCAGTCGGTGGCACTCAGCGGCGTCGACTACTCCCCATTCGACTGACCATCGAAATCGTTGCTGCCCGGTGCTTGCATCAAGGGACCAATCATCTAGGTTCCGAAACGCCGCTGCAGAGGTGCGGCGCACCGCTCAGGGGACGAAATGGCAACACTCGAACAAGGACCGTCGGTGAGATCGTGGCGGTCTGACGTCGACGATCTCGTTCGGCGAATCCACCACGACGTCGGCCAACTTCCCTACGACCCAACACCCGACCGGCTGTACAACGCTGCCGAGCTGTACACCGGCATCGAAGCCGGCTTCGGGGCAACGCTCGATCAGCAGATCTATGCCCGTGCCCGAGTCGCCGGCGGCCCGTTGCTCGATCCGACCGAAGAGATTGCGCAGCGGTTGCACGACCACGGCATCTCATTGGCACTCGCAGACTTCCGTGCTGATCGAACACTGGTGGGCGTGATGGGAGGTCACGCCATGGAGCGTGGCTCTGCGGTCTATCGAACGGTCGTCGACTTGGGCCGAGCGATGACGCTGGCCGGTTATTGCGTCACGACGGGGGGCGGACCCGGTGCGATGGAAGCCGCCAACCTCGGCGCGGCAACGGCGCGGCTCGACCACTCGGAAGTAGCGGCGATCGTTGGCGAACTGGCACGCGTTCCGCATTTCGATGCTGATCCTTCTGCCTTCATCGCGATCGCTCTGGCCATGGTCGATGAGATCGAGGCCGGCGGGGGACTCGAACCCTCACTTGCGGTCCCTACCTGGTTCTACGGACACGAGCCGTCGAACCCGTTTGCCACCCACATGGCCAAGTACTTCTCGAACTCCGAACGAGAGGCCGGGCTCCTGGCGATTGCCGACGGTGGCATCGTGTTCGTGCCCGGTGGCCCGGGAACCATGCAGGAAGTCTTCCAAGATGCGGCGCAGAACGCCTACCGCACGTTTGGTGGCCCCTATCCCATGATCTTCCTCGATCCGCCCGACGAGCCTGATTGGTGGCAGGAGTCGGGTGTGCTCGCCGCACTCGACCGAGTGTTCGTCGATGCCGATGGCAACGACCGTCCTGGCCGCGATCTCCTTCGCTCGGCGAGTTCGGTGGAAGAAGTGCTCGAGTCGTTCGCCAAGCAACCACGCTCGGACCGCAGCGGAGCGATAGCCAAGCATCGGGTCATTCGCAGTTGGACGGGTCCTCGTCACAATCGGGGACGCTGAAGTAATCGTAGATCCTCGAAAAGTCGTATTCGAACGTGGTGGATTGCGCCGCTACGGCCGCTCCCAGGACGAGGCCAACGAACATCCACAACATGAACTGCGATTTTCCCCATCCGGCGGTCGGGTCGGGGATCGACTCGATCAACGATCGTTGCCGTTTGCCAGAACCCAAGTGTTCAGTTGTCGACATCGAGGGCTCCCGGAGAGGCATCGGACGAATCGATGGACTCGGTGCGAAGTACGTGCGTCTGGCAGTGTAGCCAGCCACACCACGTCCTTGCCGTCGCAGGCATGGGCTGACCAACCCCCTGCTCACTGCGGGGTCAGCTCACTGCGGGTCGGCGTCGCTTGCTCGAGCCAGGTGAGAATTCCGGCCAGCGCCTCGGTTGCTGCACCAACCGGTGCGAGCAGATGGTCGCCGGTCTCGAGGGAGAGCAACGCCTTGGGCTCGTTGGCGGAGGAAAAAAGTGCGAGTGCCTGGTCATAGCCAACGACCGTGTCGTCCTTTGCATGCACGACGAGGTACGGGCGACCGAGATCGGCGACGGCATCGAGCACATGATGGTGACCGAGATCATCGAGGAAGGTGCTCGCCAACTCGAAAGTCCGACCCGCGATCGTGACGTTGGCACCGCCAGTCGCCCGCAACTCATCGAGTTGTTCGGTGAACAACCCGGTGACGTGCTCGACCGAACTCGGCGCACCGATGGTGATGACCGAGGTGACGGTCTTGAGCCGCTTCGCCGCCAGAATCGCGGCCGCCCCGCCGAGGCTGTGGCCAATGAGCACGCAAGGGCCGAGATTGCGTTCGATGAGCGTGGTCGCTGCGCGAACCAGGTCGCCGACGTTTCCACTGATGGTCTTGGTGGCAAAGTCGCCGCCGGATTCGCCGATACCGGTGAAGTCGAATCGCAGCACCACGTAGCCGGCATCGGCGAGACCGGTTGCCAGCCGAACCAGGGTCCGGATGTCTTTCGAGCACGTGAAGCAGTGTGCGAGCAGCACGCTGCCCCGTGCTGTCGAGGCCGGCCGATGCAACAAACCGGCAAGTTGCGCGCCCTGAGAACCAACGAAGGTGATCGGCTCGATCGTCGGTCGAGGTGACGTTGGTATCGAGTTGGTCTCGCTGCCATTGGTTGCCATGCTGGTCAGGCTAGGTTGCGCCGAGGAAAGAGCGAGGATCTCATTCGCTCGGCGACGAGCACAAGTCCGCGATGGTCAGCCAGGTCGATGAAGGGGGGTGATGCCACATGGTCCGCAGACTCACTGAGTTCAGCCACGGCGCCGGTTGAGCGTGCAAGCTCGCTCCGAGCGAGTTGGCCCACGTGTTGGACCGCCTGACCCCCAATACCGATGAACGCATCCTCGTCGATGCTGCGACTGGTGACGACGCCGCTGTGTGGCGTCTCGACGCCGATCGAGCATTGGTGTTCACCGCAGATTTCATCACCCCGGTCGTTGACGATGCCAAGACCTGGGGCCGGATTGCCGCGTGCAATGCCGTTTCCGACGTGTATGCGATGGGCGGCCGACCCTTGATCGCCCTCAACCTCGTCGGCTGGAACAACGACGAACTCCCGGCCGACATGCTCGGCGACGTGCTCGAAGGCGCCGCCGAGGTAGCGGCTGAGGCCGGATTCTTCCTTGTCGGCGGGCACACCGTCGATGACCCTGAGCCGAAGTTCGGGCTTGCCGTTGTCGGTGAGGCCCATCCCGATCGCCTCATCACCAACGCGGGGCTTCGTCCCGGTCAAACACTCATCCTCACCAAGCCGCTCGGCATCGGTGTGATCTCGACCGCACTCAAAGCTGGCTCAGCACCCGAGTCGGTCGTCGCTGCCGGCATCGAGCAGATGACGAAGCTCAACGCCGAAGCGGCTCGCGTGGCGCTTGCCTACGGCGCCACCGGTGGTACCGACGTCACCGGGTTCGGGCTCATCGGCCACCTCGGGCGCGCGGCGCGGGAGTCGGGTGTCGACGTCGATTTGTCGGTCGGGGCGGTGCCGTTCATCGACGGTGTGCGTGAGTTGGCCGAGGCCGGTTTCATTCCCGGCGGTTCGCGCCGGAACCTGGCGTCGTTGATCGAACAGGTCGACGAGGGAGACGTCGACGAGTTGACCGTGCTCCTGCTCGCCGACGCCCAGACCTCGGGTGGTTTGGTGTTCGGCGTCGATCCCGAGCACGCCGAAGCCGTGCTCGGCGAACTCGCCAGTACCGGCCACGTGGTTGCCGCAATCGGACACACCCGCTTGCCAAACGACGCGTCCGCCCCTGGTGTGTTGCATCTCGGCGCCTGAGGTGTTGCATCGCACCGAGATAGCGGTTCGATGGGCGGAACTCGATCCGTACGCCCACGTCAACCATGCGGTGTACGTCGGTTACCTCGAGGTTGCTCGTGCCGAAGCACTCGACCACATCGGACTCTCGCTCCACCGAGTCAGTGAGGCCGGCTACCAATTCGTGGTCGTCGAGCTCAACGTGAAGTACAGGCGGGCGGCGGAGATGGGAGACCACCTGGTGGTCGAGACCGACCTCGAACGCACCAGCCGAGCGACCTCGACCTGGCACCAACGCATCCTGAGGGGCGATCAGCTTTTGATCATCGCATCGGTCACCGCAGCCGTGACCGATGCGACCGGCAAGCCGGTGCGCCCACCCGTCTGGATCACCGAGGCGCTCGAACTCCTGCGCCCCTGAGACGTCGGCAGACAATCGGCGCGATGTTTCATCAGCCGTCGGTGTGGTCATGACCAGGTCATGACTTTGGACTCGATCATTGCCTTCGTTCCGCCGGCCCGCAGGTTCGCCGACGCGGGGCAAACGACGGACGAGGTGACCGAGGAAATCTCCGGCTCGGCCAATTCACTCCTCGACTCCGCCGCCAATGCGCTGCCACGGCTCGGCGTTGCCCTGGCGATCGTCGTGATCGGGTGGCTGATCGCCAGGGTCTTGCGGTCCGGTTTGCGGGCGGTCTTCCTTCGACGCAATGGCGAGAGCTTTTCCACCGTGATGTCGAAGCTAGCCTCGTGGATCTTTCTCGGGGTCGTCATCGCGGCGGCGATCGCGGTGACGTTCCCATCGGTGAAGCCTGTCGACCTGCTTGCTGGGCTCGGCTTCTTCTCGCTTGCCGTCGGCTTCGCCTTCCAGGACATCTTGGAGAACACGTTGTCCGGCGTGCTCCTGCTGTTCCGGCAGCCCTTTGTTGCTGGCGATCAGATTGCCGTCGATGGCAACGAAGGTGCCGTGGAAGCAATCACGATTCGTGAGACCCGAATCCGCCAGTACGACGGCCAATTGCTCGTTGTTCCCAATCGAGACGTCTACAAGAACGCCATCCGGGTGCAGACGAGTCAAGAGGTTCGCCGTGTCGACTTCGTCATCGGGGTGGGCTACGGCGAGCAGCTCGACGAGGTGCAACGCATCGTCGTCGAGACCCTTCGCGGTCTTGCTGTCGTGCGCGACGAGCCGGTGCCAACAGCTCTGGTGTCGCAGCTCAACTCCTCGACGGTTGACGTCGTCGCCCGATTCTGGGTCGATTCGAAGCAGTTCGATTCCCTCAACGCCCTGGATGTTGCGATCCGCGCCGTGAAAGTTCAGCTCGATGCCAACGAAATCGAGCTGCCTTTCACGGTCATCACCATCGACCCTTCGATGGGAGCGATCACCGCGCGGCGCTCAGGCGAGGCGTGAGGCGGCTACCCCGCCCATCACTGGTCGGAACGGCCATGAGCGTTGGCCGGTCGATCGGCCAGTTTCCGCTCAGCGACTCGGGGTCATGACAGGCCGGCAACCGCGTCGGTGACCAAGGTGTCGCCGGCGATGAGCTCAACGGTGATGTTGCGACCATGGCCGGTGTCGATCACTTCTGCCAACACCGCGGCGACATCGGCCCGAGGCACCCTGCCCGTCCCCGTCGAAGTGGCCATGAAGACTCTCCCAGTCGGATCATCATCGGTGAGTCCTCCGGGGCGCACGATCGTCGAGTCGATGGCTGCGTCACGAGCCGCTTCGTCGGCTGATGCTTTGGCACGTAGGTAGACGCTGAACGTCTCGTCATCGTCGGGCGGGGCATCGGCCCCCATCGAGCTGATGATCACGAAACGGTCGGCGGCAACTCGTACCGCGGCGCGAACCGACTTGATCGCCCCGTCACGATCGAGCGACTTCTTGCGCTCGGGGCCGCTGTCGGGCCCGGCGCCGGCGGCGAACACCACGACGTCGCTGTCAGCGAGCGCGACGTCGAGGTCGTGTTCGCTGGCGGTTTCGAGATCGCACAGGACGGGTTCGGCACCATCGCTGCGAAGGTCATCGAACTGGTCGACGTTTCGGACCAGCCCGCGAACGTTATGACCGCGATCGGTCAACGACCGAGTGAGTTTCCGAGCGATGGAGCCGTGCCCACCGACGATGGCAACGATCATGATGTCGTCACCTGTACCGACTTGACGTTGACGAACTCCTTGAGGCCGAAGCCACCGTGTTCACGCCCGTAGCCTGAATCCTTCACGCCGCCAAAGGGGAGGTGGGGGTTGGCCAGGTTGTACCCGTTGATGTTGACCATGCCAGTGTCGAACTCGTCGATCGCCATGCTGACTGCCTTGTCGACGTCGTTGGAGATGATGCCGCCGCCGAGGCCGAACCGTGAGTCGTTGGCGACCCTCATGGCTTCGGCGTCATCGGCGACACGGATGATCGACGCAACGGGGCCGAAGAGTTCCTCGTCGTAGGCGGGCATGCCGGGCGTGACGTCTTCGAGCACCGTCACCGGGTAGAAGTAGCCGATGCGGTCAGGGATTTCGCCGCCCATGGTCAGGCGCGCTCCGGCGTCGACCGAGTCACGGACCTGTTGGTGAAGGTCGTCTCGAAGGTCCTTTCGGGCCATCGGTCCGATCCCGCTTGCCTCGTCGTTCGGATCGCCCATCGAGATCGTCGCGAGTTGTTCGACGAAAGCGCTCACGAAGGCGTCGTAGATGGCGTCGACGACGACGAAGCGTTTGGCGGCGACACAGGTCTCGCCGTTGTTGTAAATCTTCGCCGTCGTGCAGACCTGCACCGCCGTGTCGATGTCAGCGTCACCGAGGATCAGGTAGGCATCGTTGCTGCCAAGTTCCATCACGGTCTTCTTCAGGTGCTTGCCTGCCTGGGCAGCAACGATGCTTCCCGCATTGCCGCTACCGGTGAGGGTGACGCCCCGGACGAGCGGGTTGGCGATCACGTCGTTGCTCTGCTCGTTCGAGACCTTCAGCACTCGGAACAGATCCTTGGGTACGCCGGCATCGTGATAGAGCTGCTCGAGCGCAAGCGCCGAGCCCCACACGCTATGGGCGTGCTTGAGGAGGACGGCGTTACCGGCGACCAGCTGCGGAATGCTGTAGCGGATGGCCTGATAGACGGGAAAGTTGAACGGTTGGATGCCGAAGATGATGCCAACGGGCTGGTAGGTCACGATCGCTCGTCCGCCGTCGAGCGGTCGTTCTTGGTCGGCCAACTCGCTGGCTGCGTTGTCGGCAGTCCACTCGCAGATCTGGGCGCACAATTCGACTTCTCTCATACCGTGTGCGAGCAACTTACCCATCTCGTCGGTCATGATCTGGGCGAGATCGGCAGAGCGTTCGCGAAGCAGTGTTGCGATGGTTCGCACGATGTCGGCTCGATCCTCGAGCGGAAGGCGACGCCACTGCCCGAACGCCACGTCGGCCGCGTCGACGATGGCCTCGACCTCACGGTCGGTGTGGACCTCGTAGGTTTCGAGGTCCTCCTCGGTCGTCGGGTTGACAGTGGTGCTCGTGGCCATTGCTGGTCCTTTGTTTGGTCGCTTCTGATGGATCGATGGCGAAACATGGTTGCCGGCGGAGCTGGTGCTCGCTGGTCGGACCGTCGAGCCTACCCGACTGATCGATTGCCAAACGCGAGCACGTGACAAGCGCCGACACCGGCGGTCTCGAGAGTGGGCTGGGAGTCGCCCCAGGTCTCTACTAGGGTCCCGGCATGGCCGGACCTGCCTTCAACACCGACTTCGAACCCGACTACGGCGCCGTGGTTCGACTCTCGCCCCTCATTCGCCGCGTGGTTGCTCCCAATGCCAACCCGTTCACGTTCAAGGGCACAGGCGTGTACCTGATCGGGCAGGGCGAACTCGCCGTCATCGACCCTGGCCCCAGTCTCGACACCCATCTCGATGCCATCCTCGATGCGCTCGACGAGGGCGAACGCATCACCCACATTCTCGTGACCCACACCCACACCGACCACACCGCTGGTGTCGCCAAGTTGGTCGAGCGAACCGGTGCACCCACCTACGGGTTCGGTCCGCATGGTCTGGTCCCCGAGCATGACCCGCTCGAGGCCATCAGCTTCGACGAGTACTTCACGGCCGACGAGAAGCAGAAGATCGAAAAGATGTGGAACGACATGCCGGAGGAGCTCAAGCGTGAGGGACCCGACACCGAATTCGTTCCCGTTGTCGCCGTTGCCGACGGCGATCGCATCACGAGCGAGGCCGGCGGTTGGACCATCGAAGTCGTGCACACGCCCGGGCACACATCGAATCACGTGTGCTTCGGCCTGGTCGAAGAGAAGACGCTTTTCACCGGCGACCACGTGATGGGCTGGGCCACCTCGGTCATCTCACCACCCGACGGCGACCTGTTCGACTACATGGCCTCGCTTCGCAAGCTGCTCGACCGTGACGACGAACGATTCTGGCCGACCCACGGCCCGGCCATCGAGGATCCAAAGACCTATGTGCAATCGTTCCTCGATCA